>JAEZCY010000064.1 GCA_023429845.1 Acidobacteriota bacterium | reverse complement strand
GTCGTCAGCGTGACGCTCCAGTACTTCCTGAACATGGAGATCGAGCGCTACACGCTGGTCACGGGTGAAACCGCGATCGCCGGGTTCGTTCGCCGCTGGAAGCACTGGGGCTGGATCTTCTGCCTGTTCACGCTGGTGCCCAACATGTGGCCCGGCTGGGCGACTGGTGGCGTCACCGCGCTGACGTTCCTCATGGGCGGCGGCGACGTCGTGTACATCACGGTCGGCGTGATGATCGCCATCGGGTTCGCGCTGACGATGTCGCCGGTGGTGTACAAGACCCTGGAACGCGCGCAGTTCTTCAAGGTCGGGCTGACGCTCGTGTTCCTCGCGGTCGCCATCGTGACGGCGATCGACCCCTCGGCGTGGGCGGAACTGCCGCAGGCGGCGTCGCATTTCGGGCGCCTGCCGGATGCCGACGTGATCCCGATCACGCTGCTCCTGAGCGCACTCGTGTTCGCCGGGGCGGGTGGCGTCAACAACCTCGCACAGAGCAACTGGATCCGGGACAAGGGGTTCGGCATGGGCGCGTACATTCCGCGCATCGTGTCGCCGATCACCGGCGAGGACGTGGCCGTGCCGAGCACGGGCGTGCTGATGCGCACCGACGAAGCGAACCTGGCGCGCTTCCGCGTCTGGTGGCGGCGGGCCAACATCGAACAGCTCGTCAGCTTCTGGTTCATCTGCATCTTCTCGATCGTCACGTTTTCGCTGCTGGCGTACTCGACGATCGGCGGGCAGGTGATCTCGGCGCAGGCCAACCTCGCCTTCATCGAGGCGGAAGGCAAGGTGCTCCAGCAGGTGGTAGCGCCCTGGTTCGGGAAGTTCTTCTGGGTCTTCGGGGCGCTCTCGCTCGTGCTGGTGTCGCTCGGCACCGTGGACTACATCGCGCGCATCGTCGCCGACATCCTGCGCACGGTGTACCTGCAGGGCAACGAGCGCTGGACCGAGAGCCGGCTGTACTTCTTCGCGGTATGGGCGGGCGTGATCTGCGGGTCGGTGATCCTGCTGAGCGGCGTGCGGCAGCCCCTGGTGCTGCTGATGACGGCGGCATGCCTGAACGGGCTCGTGATGGTGGTCTACGGCGCCCTGCTCATCCAGCTGAACCTGCGCGGACTCCCGGCCCCGCTGCGCATCCGCGGGTTCCGCCTGGGGATGCTGGTGCTGGCCACGGCGTTCTACGCTTTCTTCGGCGGCTGGCTCGTGATCGCACAGGTGAGGGCGTTCGTCGGCATGTAAGGAGCTCAGGATCGGGCTCATGTGATCGGTCACCTGCCCAGCCGCGGCTGAACCCCGCCGAGGCGCTCGGCCACCGGAGGCGGCGCGGCTGCTGCCCTGCACGATCTTCGGCCCGCACCCGGACTCGGCGTTGCGCCTCCGCCATGCCGGAGTTCGGAGGCGCGACGAACTGGCGCCGAGAGCGGCGGTGTGGCGCGCAACTCGCTCGCGCGCCGTCAGTTGCGGCGAGACCGCCACCGCCACGGCTGCGGGCATCCCGCTTGCTGCATCCCCCTGCAGGACGGACCTTCGGACCTGCGCACAGGCGACCGGCCCGGCACGTCCCCTCACCGCAGGAGCGACACGATGGGCCCCATCACTGCAGCAGTGCGGATCGAGCACGACCTCCTCGGCGACCTCGCCGTACCTGCCGACGCCTACTACGGCGTGCAGACCGCGCGCGCCCTCGAGAACTTCCACATCTCCGGTGTGCAGCTCCGGCTCTATCCCGATCTGATCAAGGCGCTGGCGATGGTGAAGATGGCCGCCGCGCGCGCCAACCACCAGTGCGGGCAGTTCGGCCGCGACGTCCTCGAAGGCATCGAGTCGGCTTGCCGCGAACTGATCGATGGCAGGCTGCACGACGAGTTCAGCCTCGACGTGCTGCAGGGCGGTGCCGGGACGTCCACCAACATGAACGCCAACGAGGTGATCGCCAATCGCGCCCTCGAGGTGATGGGACACGAGAAGGGGCAGTACCGGTACTGCGACCCGCACGATCACGTCAACGCCTCGCAGTCCACGAACGATGCCTATCCAAGCGCGCTGCACGTCGGCATGGCGCTCGGCAACGGCCGCCTGATGGCGGCGATGAGCGAGCTCGTCGCCGCGTTCCGGGCCAAGGGGCGCGAGTTCGCCGACGTCCTGAAGATGGGGCGGACGCAGCTGCAGGATGCCGTGCCGATGACCCTCGGACAGGAGTTCGCGGCGTTTGCCGAGACGCTGGCCGGTGAGCTGCGGACCCTGAAGGCGATCGAGCACGTCCTGTGCGAGGTCAACATGGGGGCGACCGCGATCGGCACCGGCCTCAATGCGCCGCAGGGCTATGCGGACGCGTGTACTCGGGAACTCGCGGTGATCACGGGGCTGCCCATCTACAAGGCCGAGAACCTGATCGAGGCCACGCAGGACACGCAGGCCTTCGTCCTGTACTCGTCGTGCATGAAGAGCCTCGCCATCAAGCTGTCGAAGGTCTGCAACGACCTGCGCCTGCTTTCCTCGGGACCACGCTGCGGGCTGCGCGAGATCAACCTGCCGGCACGCCAGCCGGGGTCGTCGATCATGCCGGGCAAGGTCAACCCGGTGATCCCCGAGGTGGTGAACATGGTGTGCTTCCGGGTGATCGGCAGCGACCTGACCATCGCGATGGCGGCCGAGGCGGGGCAACTGCAGCTGAACGTCTTCGAGCCGGTGATCGCGGCTTGTATCTTCGAGGCGCAGACGCTGTTGATCAACGCGGCACGGACGCTGCGCGTGTACTGCGTCGAGGGCATCACCGCGAACCGCGACGTCTGCGCGCGGTACGTCGACTTCAGCATCGGCACCGTGACGGCACTCAACCCGGTGATCGGCTACGAGCGCTCCACCGAACTGGCTGCCGAAGCGATGCGCACGGGGCGCGGCATCCTCGACCTCGTGCGCGAGAAGCGCGTCCTCACCGACGCCCAGATCGCCGCGGTTCTCGACCCCGTCGCGATGACGGGGCAGAAACTGGAGGCATGACGTGCGGCGCGGGCGGGCGGGCCCCCCCCCCCCCGCGGATGC
>JAEZCY010000065.1 GCA_023429845.1 Acidobacteriota bacterium | reverse complement strand
CGGTCGACGAGGCCTTGTACAGGCTCTGGACCATCGACGGCGGCGTCAAATGGAACGGGTTTGCGATAAACGGGCAATACTTCATGCGCCGGCTGAACGACTTCGTCGCGGACGGGCCGATGCCGGTTGCATCCACCTACGATCACGGCTTCGAGTTGACCGCGGGGCATTTCGTGATGCCCAGGACGCTGCAGCTCTATGGCCGCACGTCGCAGGTCTTCGGGCAGTTCGGCGACTCGTCAGAGTATGGCGTCGGAGCACGATGGTACTTCCTTCCGACCGAGCGCTTGTGGCTGAACGCGGAGCTGCTGAAGGTCGACAGCGCTCCGTACAGCGGCGCGTTCACGCCGTACACCGCCGGTCTGAACGGCTGGGTGCCGATGGTGCAGCTGGTCCTCGCGTTCTGAGCGTTCGTTCGGCGGCGGAGGTGAGGAGGCCGGAACCGAGGGCCGAGCGCTAGGTCGAGTGGCGAACCGGCTCGGAGAGCAAGCGATACAGTTCGGGCCGGCGGAAGCGGAACGTGTACTCGAACGCCGCACGCGCGTCGACCTGCGCCTCGCGCGACAGGTCAGCCGTCAGCAGTTGCGGGCCCGCCGCAACCTCGTCGTTGCGAGCGAGCGTCTGCCCCGACGGGCCGATGACGATCGACCCGCCGGCGAATCGCTGCGGCACGTTCGCGAACGACACGTCGCCGTGGACGTTGCAGCCGACGCCGAACACGCCGTTCTCCATGCAGCGCGCCGTCACCACGGGCGCCGCCCACGCGGCCCAGCCTGCCGGCGTGACCGGTTCGGGGTCGGCGGCAAACGGAAACAGCACGATCTCCGCTCCCTGAACCGCAAGCAGTCGCGTGGACTCGGGGAGGAACGCGTCGATGCAGATGGTGATGCCCACGCGCCCGAGAGGCGTCTCGACGACGGTGGGCACTCCGCCGCCGTTGTAGAAGGGCGCTTCGAACAGCGGCACGTGCAGCTTGCGCCAGGCGCCGAGCACGCCGCCCGGTCCCACCAGCACGTGCGTGTTGTGCAGCAGTCCGCCCGCGTCCTCGAGCAGCCCGGCGGCGATGAGCAGGCCCGTCTCCCCCGCGATGTGCCGCAGGCGGGTGACGGCCCGGCCGTCGAGTGACTGCGCCATGCGCCGCACACCGGCGAGGGCGTCGCGCAGCCATCCTGCATGGTCCCCGACCGGATGGTTCGGGATGAAGCCGGTGACGCTCAGCTCAGGAGTCAGCAGGAGCGATGCGCCGGCCTCGGCGGCGCTGTGCGCCCAGGCTTCGAGTCGATCCAGGTTGCCGTCGGGCTCGCCGGGACGGGAATCGAGATCCACCGCCGCGACGCGTACGTGATCACGCATGCCTCAAAAGTGTAGCGGACGAAGATACTGCTCGGTCAGCGTCACCCAGTACGCCGCTCCGATGGGCAGGATGTCGTCGTCGAACACGTACTGCGGGTGATGCACCATCGCGGTGTTGCCGTTGCCGAGGAGGCAGTACGTGCCCTGCTTCTTCATCAGCATGAAGGCGAAGTCCTCGCTGCCCAGGTAGCTCGGCCCGGGATACATCACCCCGTCTTCGCCGAAGGCCGCTTGCGCGATCGCCGCGGCTTTCGCCGTCTCGGCCGGGTCGTTCACGAGGACGGCGCCCGGCACGCCCTCGCGGATCTCGTACGTACACCCGAAGCTCTCCGCCTGCGCGCCCGTGATCGCGCGCACCTTGCCGAGCACCAGGGCGCGGTCCTCCGGCGTCGTCGTGCGGATCGACAGACGCAGCACCGCCGACTGGGCGATGACGTTGCCGGCCTGGCCCGAGAGGAACGCGCCGACAGTGACGACCGCGCTGTTGTGCGGGGACACGTTGCGCGACACGATGGTCTGCAGAGCCATCACCAGCGACGAGCCGGCGACCACCGGATCGACACTGAGCTCGGGCATCGAACCGTGGCTGCCCTTGCCGGCCAACTCGATCTCCCAGTTGTCCACGGCCGCCATCATGGCGCCGTCGCGGAAATGCAGCTTCCCGAGTTCCAGACCAGGCATGTTGTGCATGCCGAACACGGCGTCCACCGGCCATCGGTCGAACAGGCCGTCCTCGATCATCGCCGGACCGCCCGCCATGATCTCCTCGGCCGGCTGGAAGATGAGCCGCACCGTGCCGTCGAAGTTGCGGGTCCTGGCCAGGTACTCGCCTGCGGCAAGCAGCATCGTCGTGTGGCCGTCGTGCCCGCACAGGTGCGACACGCCCGGGACGCCGCTCTTGTAGGGAAGGTCGTTGTCCTCCTGGATGGGGAGCGCATCGGTGTCGGCACGCAACCCGATCGCCCTTTCGCCCGTGCCCACGGTGAGCGACGCAACCACGCCATGCTGGCCGACGCCTTCCGCGACGTCGTAGCCCCATGTCCGCACCAGGTCCGCGATGTACTTCGCGGTGTTTCGCTCCGCCAATGACAGCTCGGGGTGCTTGTGCAGGTGATGCCGCCACGCCTTGATCGCGTCAAGCCGTCCCTTGAATTCGCCGACGAGTGCATTCATCGCACGCCTCCTCGCGGGTCTGCCTTCGGCACCGTCAGCATGATGGAGACGATGGCGGTCACGACCATGAGTAGATTGAACGCCAATGCGATCAGCGCGGCCTGGCGGATTGCCACGTTGTCCTGACGACCACCGAACGTGATCACCCCGTCAAGCCAGTAAACCGACTGGCCGCCTCCGCTCAGCGCCGTGAAGATGGCGGCGGAGATCGCGACCCCGAACGAGGCGCCCAGTGACGAGGCCATCTTGTAGATGCCCGACCCGGAGCCGGCCTGATCGTCAGGCAGGTTCGACAGCGCGGCGTCAGTGGAGGGCGTCGCGTAGAACGCCAGACCGAGGCCGAACAGCGTGTAGGCGGCCACCGCGAGCACCGTGTACTGGCCGACCATCACGTTGGTGGGCATCAGCATGGCGATCGAGAGCCCGACGATGAGGCTGCCCCAGATCATGGGCTTGCGTGCCCCGAATCTCTGCAGCAGCTTCTCGCCCACGCGGATGAAGGCGACGATCGCGATGGCGTAGCCGAGTGTCAGCATCCCAGCTTCCTGGGCCGACAGGCCGCCGCCGAGTTGCACGAGCATCATCGACACCAGCAGCATGCCGGCGACGCCGTTCAGGAGGAAGTTCGAGATGGTGGCTCCCGTGTACGTCGAGTTGCGGAACAGCGCGAAGTTGACGAACGGATGTCGGGTCCGCGTCTCGGTCCTGAAGAACATCAGCCCGAAGACGACGGCAATTGCCGCAAGAGCCAACGTGACGGGGCTCGTCCAACCGATTTCGCTGCCCTGAGTGGCAAGCACCTGCAGCGCCACCATCGTCACCATGAAGGTGAGGACGCCCAGCGTGTCGAAGCGGTAGTCGCCGTCAATTGCCGCCCGGCTCTCGGGCGTGCCGCGCACCATCAGCATGCCCACCGCCGATACGGCGGCGGAGGCAAAGAAGATCCAGCGCCATCCGACGTTCTCCGCCATCAGGCCGCCGAAGAGTGCGGCGAATCCGGATCCGCCCCACGACCCCATCGACCACAGGCTGACGGCGCGCTGACGGCCCGCGTCGTCCCAGTACGCCTTGATGAGCGCCAGGCTGGACGGCATGATGAACGCCGCCGACAGCCCCTGGCAGATGCGGCCAAGCATCAGCAGCGGCACGGCCAGGGCGCCCGGCGGTGCGATGCCGACCAACAGCGAGCCGATGATGCCGAAGACGAAGCCCCACATCAGGATCCGGACGCGGCCGACTCGATCCGCGAGCCCGCCGACGACGACGATGAAGATGCCGGAGAACAGGGCCGTGATCGATACGGCGATGTTCATCACGCTCGTCTGAATCGCCAGGTCGGCCGCCATGGCCGGCGCGATGTTGAGCGTCGTCTGGGCGAAGAGCCAGAAGGCGAGTACACCCAGGATGATTCCGAAGAGCAGCTTGTCGTCGCCGCGATACGCGGCCGGAGTTGCAGTCATCGCCGTCTCATCCTCGCCCCTCGCCCTCGCCCGGTCGTGCGCCTGT
>JAEZCY010000036.1 GCA_023429845.1 Acidobacteriota bacterium | reverse complement strand
CCCCGACCGCACCCACGCCCACGATCAGCGACGTGCCTCCGCTGCCCACGTGCGAACGCCACATCGTCGCTGCCCAGGACGCCTGGCCGACACGATCACGCCACGTCCAGCGACGGTGCCACGCGTGGTTGTGGACGATGGCCGCCTCGATGGCGACGACGGTGGCCGCAATGGGGGTCACCCCCGCCCACAGCAGCATCGTGGCTGCTGCCATCTGGACCGCGAACCCCAGTGCACCGATGGCCACGAAGCGCGAGGCTCGCCCCGTCATGGTTGAAGCCGCTCCTCGTGCGCCAGCTGCGCCGCCGTGCGGGCGGCGGCGGCCACGAACGCGACCGCAATGCCCATTGTCGCGACCACACCGCCGACGTCGAACAACGGAACGTCACCGAACCAGGGCACGGCCACCATCGGCCGGCCGACGAGCGCGACGGCGCCGACGGCAAGCACCAACCGCAATTCCGTGGGTCCGAACCCGAAGGACGCGATCCGGAACACGCGCGTGACGTGCGTCGCGAGGAACACCTCCGCCATTGCCGCGACATACGTCACCAGCAGCGACAGCGCGACGACCGGCTGCATGGCGCCCGAGAACGCGAGACCGCCGAACAGCGCCGCGGCGCCGACGATGTCCACGACGTGATCGACGTAATAGCCGTAGCGCGGTCGCTGCCGGTTGCGCACCCTGGCGACGGTGCCGTCGAGGCTGTCGCCGAACCAGTTGACGAGGAGCAGCGGCGGCACCAGGTACAGCACGCGCGGATCCCGGGCTGACCACGCGAAGGCGGCGCCTGCACCGAGCATCGCGAGCAGCCCGATGGCCGTCAGGTGGTCCGGCCCGACGGCATGAGGGAGGCGACGAGCGATCCAGACGAGGAGTCGAGTCTCGAACGTGGCGAGGACACTGGCGTTGTGGCGGACATGATCGGCGGTCATGCCCGGGAATGTGCAAACGGCGCGCGGATCGGCTCAGCGGCCCTGACCGTCCACCAGCGTGAGCGTGACCTGGCCCACCTGCCCGTCCTGCACCTCCACCGTTCGCGCGCGGGCGGCGAGCGCACGCAGGTGCTCAGGGTCGCCGAGCGTCTGCATGTCGGCCTGGTCTGCGGGCACGGCGAGGACGTAGTACGAACCGGGCCGCAGTCCTGGCAGCTTGAAGGCCCCGTCGAGGCCGGGGCGCACGGCTCTGGCTCCCATCAGCCCGGGGCCGACGCGCTCCCACCTCGACTCGTCCTCCGGGAACAGCACCACGGCGTAGTCGTCGGCCGTGGAGCCGGACGCGCCCGTCACCGTGCCCGTGAGCCCCGTCGGCCTGGTGCTCACGACGATCTCGGCGCCCGAGAACGCGCGAGCGCTGCCGAAGTCGAAGCCGTCGGCGATCGACTGGCCGGCCAGTCGCACGTCCTTCAACCACCAGCCTTCCGGCAGCAGATTGATGCCGAGAACCTGCGTGCCGCGCACCCCCACGAGTTCGAACGACAGGTCAGGCTGGACCTGTCCGCGTCCCTGTCCCATGCCGAAGGTCGTGAACTCGCCCACGGGCATGGCGGTGACACGGAGTTCGCGCTGGCCGAGGGCGTCGGGGCCCGCGCCCTCGAGCACCACTCGTCCCTTGACCGTTGAGCCCGGAGTGGTGGAGAGGGCCACGTTCACGTCCTCGCCTTCGATCGTCACGGGCTGCACCGCCCCCTCCGTATCAGCGGCCGTGGCCGTGTCGGGGCCACCCCGCATCGGCTGCATGACGACGACGAGGTTGTACGCACCCGGAGGCACGGATGCGATCTCGAACCGACCGCCGAGAATGGGGCCGCCGCGCCCCCCGCCTATCATCTCGACGCCCGTCGCGCTCGGCTGGAGGCGCACGAAGCCAGCCGTCATCGGCTCGCCCCTGGAATTGACGACGGTGCCGCTCACCGTGGCCACCCGCGCGGCGACGAGCTGGATGTCCATCGGAGTCTCGACGCCCGGCTGCACCTGGACGCGCTGTGCCTCTGCCGGGTTCGACGCGCCGGGGCCGTACGTCGGGATGGTGTCGGACGTGACGCCCTGCACGGCCTGGCTGCCCATGAAGAAGCTGCCTCGATCGGATGGCTCGGCGACCACGAGGTATTCGCCCGGGACGATGCCGTACAGCCGGTAGTGGCCCTGGTCGTCCGTCGTGTCGCCCATGTTCGTCGGCACGAACCGCACCTGCCCGCCGAAGCGCTGCTGGCGCACGACGCGCACCTGCACGCGTTCGGCCGGCTCGCCTTCCTCGTCCAGCACGCGGCCGGTGATGACGCCGCCGCGAGCCAGGGAGAAATCGAGCGGGCCCACCGACGCGCCCTCGGCCACGGTGACGCGACGCGGCGGTGTGTTGGGGCGCAGTTGCCCGTACATCTGGTTCGCGTGACCGGACCGCCGCGCCGTCAGTGTGTAGTCGCCGGCCGGGACGTCCGTGATCACGAAGCGCCCCTCGTCGTCGGTCCGCGCGGCGAACTGGCGCGGCGGCACGAAGACGCCGCCCCGCTGCATCTCGGGCGGCCGCGACGGCTGTGCCAGCACGGTGGCGCGTCGCAGCGGCAGTCCGGTGTCGGCGGCGACCACGCGGCCGTGCATCCGCGCCGTGCCGGTCGCCGGTGTTTCACCGGCGGGACGAGCGCTCGTGTCCCGCGGCGGCATCGGCGGTCCCTGGCGCGGCATCTGGACGCGCGGAGAGGCCGAGCCGGGTTGAGCCGCGGACACCGAACCGGCAAGCAGGAACGCACATATGCCCAGCATCAGGGACGCACGGGTCATCGTCTGCACCTCACGGGCGTATCCAAACGGGACACGCCAGGCACTTGAAACACTGAGGGAGCGGCCTCCATTCTAATTCGCCTGGATCTCGTCGAGTGCGGCAAGCAGTCGCACGGCTTCGCGATCCGGTCCGGCGTTGGCGTCGCGGGCGGCCGCGAACCAGTCGCGAGCCCTGCCGACGTCGCCGATCTGGAGCGCTGCCTTCCCGAGATAGAACAGACTCTCTTCCGCATACGGGCTCTGGCCGCTGCGGCGAACGGCCTCGAGCGACGAGACGGCCGCCGGCGCATCTCCGCGCATCAGGTCGGAGATCGCCAGGTAGAACCGCGCCTGCGGCGTCTCCAGCGCGCGCAGCGCCACTGAGGCGCTCGGCCAGTCGGCGCGCACATAGGCCGCCATCGCCTGGACGAAGCGACCGTCCTCGCGCGCACCTCGCGGCTCGGGCCGCGGCGGCGCCGGCGGCGCCACCATCGCGAGC
>JAEZCY010000034.1 GCA_023429845.1 Acidobacteriota bacterium | reverse complement strand
CCGCCGGAGCACGCGGCGGCCACCGACGCGAGCGCCACCACCACCGCCAGCATGCCCGGGCGGCCGTGCTGCCGCGCCTTCTTCGTCCTCGCCCCACTCATTGCCGTGCCCCCGTCTGCTGCGTGCCTTGTGCCGCACCGGTCGCGGCGCCCGTTCCGACTGCTACACCTGCGGCAGTCCCCACTGCCCCGGCGCCCTGTGTGGTCTGCGCGCCGGCCGGCAGCGTCGACACCGCTGGTCCGACCGGTCCCAACACGCCCCCGAGTGGCAGGTCGGCAAGCAGCGCCAGGCGCGAGCGCGTCACCTGGAGGTCGCGCGCCGCCTGCGCCCGCGTCGCCTCGGCCCGCTCGAGCGCGAGACGAGCGTCGTTCAGCTCGAGCTGGGTCGAGAGGCCTTCGCGGTAGCGGACGTCGGCGATCTCGTAGGCGCGTTGCGCTTCCTCGACCGTGCCGGAGGTCGCCTCCCATTGCGCGCGCGCCGCGAAGTAGGCGGCGTGTGCGCTCCGTGTCTCCAGTTCGGCCAGTTCCTTCACCTGCTGCAACTGCTGCCGGCTCTCCTCGAGCGTGGCCTCGGCGATGGCGAGGTTCGCCCTGCGCCGTCCGCCGTCGAGAATCGGCAGCGACACGAACGCGCCGATCGTCCAGTCACGCCGCTTGAAGAGCGGCGCCGGGTCGTACGCGTACGCGACGAACGACGACGTGACGTTGACGGCTGGCTTGAACAGCGAGAGAGTCGCGTCCACGGCCGCATCGTTTGCCTGCACGCCGAGCTCCGTCTGCCGCACGGCGGTCCGTTCCATCAGCCGCAGTCCCGCTTCGGCTTCCGCGAGCACGGCCGTCCATCGCGTCGAGAGCACCCCGTTCGGCTCGGCCAGGTTCGCCTCCAGTTCCAGCGCCTGGTCGGCCGGCACGTTGATCAACTGCTTGAGACGCAGGTAGGCGAGGTCGCGATTGACACGGGTGCGGATCACCGCCGCACGCTGGTTGTCGCGCGACACACGCGCGCGCAGCGCCTCGAACTCGGCAATCTGTCCGACCTTGAACTGCAGTTCCACTTGCTGCAGCGTCTCGCCCGCCTGCGCGAGCGTGGATTCGGTGATCGTCACCAGCCGATCGCTGAGCGCCGCGTCGTAGAACGCGATCGCGACGTCGAGCCCGAGCTGCGCACGGGTCGTGGTGATGCCGAGCGACGCGGCGTCCCGGCCCGCCCGAGCCTGCCGCTCGCGCGCGCGCGTCTCGCCGCCGTCGTAGACCATCTGCGAGAACTGCACGTTGGCCGTCCACGTGTTCATCTGTCCGAACGGCAGGTCGGCGCCGTCGCCAGCTCCGAACGGATTGCCGGGAGGGCACTGGAGGAAGCGTTCGAGCTCGGCCACGCGCTGTTCGATGGGCGCGTCGGGATTGACCGTCAGGCCGGCGCAGGGCTGCACGGGCGCGTCGCTGTCGAAGATGCCCTCGAATTGCGTCTGCAGCGTGCGCTGGTACCCCACCGCCGTGTTGAGCTGCGGGTACAGCCCGCTCCGCACCAGATCGATCTGGCCCTCGGCGCGTCGCACGCCGGCTTCGGCCGCGGCCACCTGCTCGCTGCCGCCCTCGGCGAGCGCCAGCGCGTCGTCCAGGGTCAGCCGGCGCGGAGACGGCTGAGGCGCAGGAGCGGCGGCGAGGGGCACCGCCGGCGGCGCCTGTGGCGCGACCTGCGCCACACTGCCGGCAGGCGCGAGCAGCAGCGCGCCGAGGACGACCGCCGAAACGGCTGGATGCGGGGAACTGGACGACGACTCAGGCATGGCGGGCAATGGCCTCGGGAGTGCTGCCGATGGACGAGGCAATCGGCCGGACACCGATGGCTCTCAGAAAAAACGCAACGTACCGCTGTGGGGCGTCCTCGGCCGAGTAGGGGTAGCACTGGGGGTGCGCCTCGCGGCCCATGGCATCGGCAAAGACGACGCCGCTCAGCATGCTGGACGCCACGGCCACGTCGATGTCGCGGTCGCAGAGCCCCGCCTGCCGAAGCCGTTCGAGGTACGCGCCGAGCGTGCGTTCGATGGAGGTGCCCATGCGGTCGCCAATGCAGGCCATGTCCGGATGTGACTGGGCGTCGGCCATGGCGGCCTTGATCAGGCGGCTGTTGCTGACGACGAACTCGTAGTGACGACGCGTCCAGTCGAGCAGTTCTGCCGCGGGGTCGCGCGGGGCGGCCGGGAGTGCCGCTTCGTCCTGCAGGCGGGCCACCGCGCGCAGCACCGCTTCGAGGATCAACCCTTCCTTCGAACGGAACTGGCGGAAGAGCGTGACCTCGTTCACCCCGGCTTCCTGGGCGATGCGCCGCGTGGTGGCGCCGCGGAACCCGGCATTGGCGAAGACCTTGACCGCGGCCTCGAGAAGTTGTTCGCGCACATCCATTGGGGGAAATGCCGGCAGGGCGGCCAACCTTTGTAACCTGACAGCGGCACCATGAGCAAGCAATCACTTGCTAGCCCAGCATCATCCTCTACTGCTTGCAGGGCGGGCCGAAGACAGCTGCAAGCGCTTACTTGCGCCGCGTTACTACTACGGACTGCACCTCGCCGAAGTTCCCTCCTGCCGTGATCGCCGGACTCGTCCGGAACTCCGGTACGCTCCCCCGGTGTTCCCCGGCGTCAACCTTCCCTGGCATCGCTATGGCGGCGACTTCGGCGCCAACGCATGGTCGCCCGCGGGCGGTCTCTCGACGCGGGACCTCGGGTCGCTGCACCGTGCGCTCGAGGGCGCCCGACGGGCCGGCGCAGACCTCGTGCGCTGGTTCGTCCTCTGCGACGGCCGCGCCGGCATCACCTACGACGCGAGCGGCGTGCCCATGGGGTTGCAACCGGTCGTGCTCGACGACTTCCGCACCGCGCTGGACGTGCTGCAGCAGCACGGACTCCGCATGGTGCCGGTGCTGCTCGATTTCACCTGGGGCGATGCCCGGCGCGAGGTCAACGGCGTGGACCTCGGGGGCCGCGCCTGGGTGCTTCGCGACCCCGTCGCGCGGCATCGCCTCTGGGGCGTGCTCGACGAACTGCTGCTCGCGTTCGGGCAGCACCCGGCGGTCGCCATGTGGGATGCCTGGAACGAGCCCGAGTGGCTCTGCGCCGCGTGGCGGCCGCGCCAGCGGCGTCTCCCGCGCTCGGTACTGCGCGTCTGCCTCGCCGAGCTCGTGCTCCACCTGCGCTGGCACGTCACGCAGCCGGTGACGGTCGGACTGGCGAGCGCGCGCGGGCTGCCGCTGTGCCGCGCCCTCGATCTCGACGTGCTGCAGGTGCACTGGTACGACAATCTCGAACGCCGGACGCCGCTCGCGGTACGCCCTCCGGTGACATGGAGCCGCGCGCCGTTCGTGCTCGGCGAGTTCCCGACGGCGGGCAGCGCGCGCACCTGCACGGACGTCGTCCACATCGCGCAGCGTGCCGGGTATGTCGCCGCATGGCCATGGTCACTGCTGGCCAGTGATGCAAGCACCGACGGCCGCGCCGCACTGCGAGCGATCGACGCGAGTTGCCGGCTCGCGACCCCGGAGGCGCCGTAGGCCTATCCAGCGCATCGCGGACCTACGCTATCCTTCCGCGCATGCGTCGCCTGCGCGTGCTGTGCCTCATGCACGATTACCTCGTGCCACCCGAGGACGACAGCAAGTACGACATCTCCGTTCCCTGGAAGACCGAGTTCGACGTCAAGAACACGCTGGAAGTGATGGGACACGAGGTGCGTGTCTGTGGCGTGGCCGACGATCTCTCCGTGCTGCGCGTCGCCATCAAGGACTTCTCACCGCACATCGTCTTCAACCTGATGGAGAACTTCACCGAGGTTGGCGTGTTCGATCAGAACATCGTCAGCTACCTCGAGCTCCTGAAGGTGCCCTACACCGGCTGCAACCCGCGCGGCCTGATGCTGTCGCGCGACAAGGCGCTGTCCAAGCAGCTGCTGTCGTATCACCGCATTCCGGTGCCCGACTTCGCGGTGTTCCGCGTCGGCCGGCCGGTGCAGCGGCCCAAGCGCCTCGAGTTCCCGCTGATCGTGAAGTCGCTCACGCAGGAGGCGTCGATCGGCATCTCGCAGGCCTCGGTGGTCGAGAACGACGAGAAGCTGCGTGAGCGCGTGCATTTCATCCACCGCAGCGTCGGCACCGACGCCATCGTCGAACGCTACGTGGACGGGCGGGAGCTGTACGTCGGCATTGCGGGCAACCTCGCGTTGCGCGTCTTTCCCGTGTGGGAGCTGAACCTCGGCAACCTGCCGCGCGAGAGCTGGCGCATCGCCACCGAGCGCGTGAAGTGGAGCGGCTCGTATCAGCAGAAGCACGGGGTGATGAGCGGTCCCGCGACCGGGCTCGACGAGGGCGTCGCCGATCGCATCCAGCGCCTGTGCAAACGTGTGTACCGCACGCTGGACCTGAGCGGCTATGCGCGCATCGACCTCCGGCTCGCCGACGATGGGCGGGTGTACGTGCTGGAGGCCAACGCCAACCCGCAGATCGCCTACGGCGAGGACTTCGCCGAGGCCGCCGAGGCGGCGGGCCTGCAATACGAGCAGCTCCTGCAGCGGATCATCAACTACGGCCTGGCGTGGCGGCCGGAGCGCCGCGGCTGACCACGCGGGTGGACGGGTGGCCCCGTTCTGGGACAGAGTAGCGACGCATCGCATGAGGATCCCCCGCGTCGCCCTCTGGCTCTTCGCCCTGTACCTCGCCGTGTATGCCGGCTTCGTCCTCCTGAGCGCCTTTGCGCCGGGACTGATGGCAACCACGCCGATCGCGGGGCTTCCGCTCTCGCTCCTCTACGGCCTGCTGCTCATCGCGCTGGCCTTCGTGCTTGCGGCGCTGTACCTGCGCGTCGCCCGCTGAACCCGAGCCCATGATCTACGTCACCTCGCCGCTTGCCGTCGGCGTGTTCGTCACGTTCGTCCTCAGCGTGCTGGTGCTGAGCTGGTGGCTCGGCCGCCGCGCCACGTCCTCGAGCGGGTACTACGCCGCACACGGCCAGATCCACTGGTTCGTGAACGGCATCGCGTTCGCGGGCGATTACCTGTCAGCAGCCTCGTTCCTGGGCATCTGCGGCATGATCGCCTTCTACGGCTACGACGGCTTCCTCTACTCCATCGGCTATCTTGCCGGCTGGGTGGTGGCGCTGTTCGTGGTCGCCGAGCCGTTGAAGCGCATGGGGAAGTACACGTTCGCCGATGCGCTGGACGCGCGGTTCCAGTCCCGCGGCATCAAGCTCGCCGCGGCGATCAGCACGCTCGTCGTCAGCCTGTTCTACCTGATCCCGCAGATGGTCGGCGCTGGCGTCCTCATCAAGCCGCTGCTGGGCTTCTCGCATGCCGCCGGTGTGCTGATCGTCGGCATCGTCGTCACCATCGTCGTGGTGACGGCGGGGATGGTGTCCACGACGTGGGTGCAGTTCATCAAGGGCGCCCTGCTCGTCGGCTTCTGTTTCCTGCTGACGGTGCTGATCCTCCGCCGCGGCTTCGAGGTGCCGGAACAGCCCGCGGTCGTCCCGATCTCGACGCAGGCCGCCTTGCAGGAGGGCACGCCGCTCAGCGACGAGGCCTGGCCCGACAGCGAATGGCTACGCGTGCAGTTGCCAGACGACAGCATCCGCACGTGGCGGCGTCTGCCGACGCTGCCCGCCGGCTACGTGCTGCGCACACAGGTCGTGACGACCGGTCCTGACGGCACGCGCGTGGACGGACTGCCGCAGGGCCGTGGCGAGGGGCAGAAGGACCTGGAAACGGTAGGGGCCGTCGTGGCGCTGCCGCGAGAGACCGCCGCCGAGTCCCCCGACAGCCGCCGTACCGGCGCGCTCGGCCCGCTCGAGTTCCTGCGCGTGTTCGGCGGGAGCCGCATCGAAACCTGGTCGCCGGAACGACGAACGCTGCCGGGCGGCGAGGTCGCGACCGTCTACACACCGACATTGCAGGACGGCGCCGACCTGCTGCAGGCGGGAGCGAGCCCGACGTTCCGCGGCGTCCGCAGTGACCGCCTGTTCGACAAGCTCGATTTCCTCTCGCTGATGCTCGCGCTGTTTGCCGGCACCGCCTCGCTGCCGCACATCCTGATCCGCTACTACACGGTCAAGGACGTGATGGCGGTGCGCAAGAGCACGGTCGTGGGCATCGGCGCGATCGGGCTGTTCTACGTCCTGACGCTCTATCTCGGGCTCGGGGCGATGACCAGCGGCGCGCTCGACGTGACCAACAACAACATGGCAGCACCGCTGCTCGCGCGCAGCTTCAGCGAGCCGCTGTTCGCGATCATCTCGGCCATCGCCTTCACCACCGTGCTCGGCACGGTAAGCGGCTTGATCCTCGCCGCGAGCGGCGCCGTGGTGCACGACCTGCTCACGCACGTCGTGAAGATGGACCTCAACGACGATGCCAAGGTGCGTGCCGGCAAGATGGTCGCGGTGGGCGTCGGCGTCGTCGCCATGCTGCTCGGCATCGCCTTCGAGCGGCTGAACGTGTCCTTCCTCGTGGGCTGGGCCTTCAACGTCGCGGCCTCGGCCAACCTGCCGTCGCTGGTCATGCTGCTCTTCTGGAAGCGCACGACCAAGCAGGGCATCGTCGCCGCCATTCTGGTCGGCATGCTCAGCTCGCTCGCCTGGATTCTGTGCAGCGCCCAGGCGTACCGCGACGTATATGGCTGGCCCGCCGAGGGAGCGCTCGTGCCCTTCAGCCAGCCTGGGATCGTCACCATCCCCCTCGGATTCCTCGTGCTCGTCGTGGTGTCGCTCCTGACCAACGGCCGCGCACGGGACGCCGCGCCAGAGTAGGCCGCGGCCCTGCGGGTCGGCGTGGGCGGGGACCCCGACATCGCCCGGCGCCTCGGACGCGACCGGTCCCACGGCGACGGGCGCCGGGTGGGTGTGCTGGTGCCGGACCCTGCTACACTTGCCGGGACGCTCCCGGTGTGCCTGCAGGACTGTTCCTGGCGCCGGCCGCGACACATTCGCCTGGAAAGGACCAGTTCGTCTTGCCGGAAACCCGCCTCAAGATTGCCCTCTTCATCGACTTCGACAACATCGAGATCGGCGTGAAGACGACCCTCGGGGGTCACTTCGACGTCGGCGCCGTGCTCGAAGCGATGAAGGAACGCGGAGAGGTGGTCACCAAGATTGCGTACGGGGATTGGACCCGCGCCGGTGACTACAGCCGCTCCCTCACCCAACACGCCATCCAGATGGTGCAGCGCAACTTGACGCCGGGCGGCGACAAGAACGGCGCCGACATCAACCTCGCGCTCGACGCGCTGGAGATGGCCTTCACCCACAGTCACATCAACGCCTTCGTGATCGTCGGCGGCGACAGCGACTTCATGGCACTGGTCGAGAAGCTCAAGCTCTACGATCGCCAGGTGTTCGTGGTCGGCGGCCGCGCCTTCACGAGCGTCATCCTGCAGAAGAACTGCACGGAGTTCATCGCCTACGAGAACCTGATCGGGCGTCGCGGCAGCAGCAGCCGCGGCGGCGCGAGCAAGGACGTCAAGGACGCGATGCCGCTGGTCAAGCGCGCCCTCAAGGTGCTCGCCGACCGCGAGGTGACGCCCCAGCTCGGCGTGCTCAAGAGCACCCTGCTGCAGCTCGACTCCACGTTCTCCGAGCGCGAATACGGCGTCAGCACGTTCCGCGACTTCGTGCAGAAGCTCGAACGGGCGCAGCTGGTGACGCTGCGCGGGAACGAGCGCAGCCTGCTCGTGGAACTCAGGGAAGGCGCCGACACGGCCGCCGACGCCGCCGCGTCCAGTGCGGTATCGAGTGCGGCATCGAGTTCCGCGTCCACGCCGGCACCGGCCGCCGCCGCCCCGGCACCATCGACGCCGCACGAGTCCGCCTCGAGCGGCGAGTCGATGGCCGACGCCGGCCCGATCGACCCGGCGACGTCGGGTCAGCTGGCTGAAGGCTACGCCGTCATCCGCGACATCTTCCTGCGTCCGGGGGTCGTGTCGCGCTGGCCGCTGTACGTGCGGCAGGCCAAGCAGGTCATCCGCGCGGCCAACGAAGGCTTCGACGAGCGCCGCTACGGCTTCAACGGCATCGTCGACGCGTTGCGCTACTCGCAGCGCGAGGGGCTCTTCCGCCTCGATCGCGACCGCCAGGGCGTGATTCGCATCTATGCCGGCCCGCTGCTCGCCGAGCCTGGCGATGGTGAGGATGGCACGGACGCCGCGTTGCCCGAGGTCGCCGACGCGCCGGAGACCGAATCGGTGGCACCGCCCGACATGTTCGACAGTGCCGCCGACGCGGTTCCGGTTGGCCCGGCCGATGGCGAAGCGACAAGCACCAGCCCCGCCAGTGATGACGCCGACTCCGGCCGCCCGAGCCGTCGTCGCAGCCGCGGTGGGCGCGGCCGTGGCGACCGCAACCGCCGCCCGGACGAAACCGCAGCGGCGCCCGAGCCCGAGGCCGACGAGACACCGGCGCAGGAGCCGGCCGTCGATGCGCCACAGGACGGCGAGTTGTTCCCGGACGAAGTGACCGCCGAGTCGGAACCACCCAGCGAAGTCGTCGAGGCGACGGAAACCGCCCCGGCGACGCCACGCAAGGCGACGCGCAAGCGTGCGGGCACGGCGAGAGCCACGGCCAGCACCACCACGCCGCGCAAGCGCACGGCCGCCAAGAAGACGGCGCGCAAGAGCACGAAGTAGCTTCACACGGTGGAGATGCTACATCTCCACCGTCTCGCCCTGCCGCACGGTGACCGTCTGCCGCCGCTCCGTTCCATCCGGCCGGCGGACCAGCACGTCGTGCGTACCCACCGGAATGGCGAGCGGGCCAGGCACCGTGCCGACGCGCTCGCCGTCCACGAAAACTTCGGAGCCCGGCTCGTCCTGCAGCTGCAGCGTCGAGGTCGGCACGCGAATCACCACGCGCTCCACCGCGCCGGGTTCGACCCTCACGGTAAACGGCTGTCGGATGCCGAGCGCGTCGTTCACCGCCTCGACACGGTGCGTGCCGGGGGGCATGAGGATCTGCCCGTCCATGCTCGAACCGATCTTCTTGCGGCCCAGGACGAGGCTCACTTCGACGCGTGAGTCCACGAGAATCCAGCCGGCAAAGATCGGGACGTCCAGCGACGCCGTCTCGCCCGCAATCACCGTGGCCGAGACGTCAACGGTGCCGGCCTCGCTGCGAAGCGTCAGCTGCTGCTTTCCTGCCGTCAGCCCCTCGAGCAGCACCGGCGCCTTCCCGCGCGAGACCCCGTTGACGAACACGTCGGCACCGGTCGGGGTGGACGTGACCTGCAGGTTGCCCGTCGCCGTGCGGTCCGGGGCCGGCCAGTCGAGCGCCTGCGTCGTGACCACGCCGAGACTGATCTCGACCGGCATCTCCCGCACCTTCCGGCCCTGGCGCAGCGTCAACACGTGGCGGCCGGGCACGATCTCCTCCCGGAACGGCGTCCTGCCGACAACCTTCCCGTCGATCAGCACATCGACACCGGGCTGAGCCGTCTGGACGACCAGCGTCCCATACGTCCCCGGCTGCACCCACCACCAGGCGGCGAATGCCGCGCCCTGGAAGAGCGCCACCAGGATGGACGCTGCGATGATCCGCCGCCAACTCATCGCGTTCCTGCGCACAGGCGCAGTTGGCGTCACCGACCAGTGCTCTCCCGACCCGTGACGAACGGGCGCGGCAGAGACGGGGCCGATTGCGTCGGCCATCGACGTTACCGAGGGGCGCGGCAGGCGCGGCGTGAACTCCTCGAGATCAGGCATGCCCACGGCACGGATCTCGGGTTCGAGTTGCAGCACGGGCTCGGCGGGGGGCGGAGTCACGTGCAACGCAGGTCGAGCCGGAGGTGCGACCACCGGTGCCGTACTCGCCTGGTCAGCAGCGGCCATCGATGTCGCGGCAGCACGATCTTCCGAACTGCCGCGCCCCTCCGCCGGGTCGATTCCGGTGAGCACGGCCGGGAGCGTGCGCTGGTGCACCGCGCGGAGATCGGCCGGCGGGGTCCAGGCAGGCACTTCGCGGTCGAGGAGCGACCGGGCGCGCCCAGGTCCAGACGCCGCCGCGGCGTCGGATGGCTCCGAGGGCGCGCTTGCGTCGTTCGCGTTCGTCCCGGCGTCCGGCAAATCGCGTAAGCCTTCGGCGACGGGTTCGATGGCTGCCGCAGGAATCGCCGACGCAACCAGCGCCTCAGGCGCGGCCACGGCCGACGTGCTCAGAAGATCCTCGCCGGCAACCGTGGCCAGCCCGCTCTTCCGACGACGGCTGCGACGTCGCTTCCTGCGCCCCGGCGCTGCGGCCGGCTCGGGCGGCGCAACGAGTGCCGGCCGAACCTGTTCGTCACCCGTTGCGCTGTGCTGCTCGGATGACATCCGGTCCAGCGCGTTGCCGTCGGCCCCCTCATCGACGATGACGAGTTCCGCCGCGATGATTGCCTCGACCGCGTCGGGCTCTTCGCGAGGGGTCTCAGGCGTTTCGACCGAGAAACAGACCGGCGAGCCCTGAGCCTCGACCGGTTCGTCCGCCATCTGAATCGACTCGTCCGACGCGACTGCCAGGAACTCGGCGTCGCCGGCAGTTTCCGCGCCGGATTCCCCGGCAGGAAGCGGCACGACCGGCTCGTCGTCGGCCATGACGGCTGGCGACTCGTGTCCGTCCGGCAACTCCTCCGTCGTCGGGTCGATCTCGCGCGGGGGCGCGACGCCGAGCTCCGGCTCCCCCTCCGGCGCCGGTTCCTGCTCCCGCGCCAACTCCGGCTCTCGCTCCCGCTCCTGCTCCAGAGCCCGATCCAGCGACTGCGTTGGCTCCAAGTCCAGGCTTCGGGAGATGGCGCCGCCGGTCGGTGACGCCGCCGGCTCGACATCGACAGCCTCGAGTTCCGCGCCGCCCGGCTCCGCGGCGAGTTCGACAAGGACCGTGGCGTCGAAGGGGTCGGCATCTCGAACCGCAGCGACGGAGGCGGCGGCATCATCATCCACTGCTGCGGGAACGGTGTCGGGCGCTACCGCATCGATGACGTTCGTGGCCGCCTCATGCCACGCCTGTGAGAAGGCGTCGCCTTCCGGCTCGACAGCGGGGGTGTCCTGAACGACAGCAATGCCTTCGCTGAACGCGCCGCACGCCAGGGCGGCGACGCGGAGCTCGAGGTCCTCGAATGTGAGGTGGCTCGACGTCGCAGCAGCGCATTCGAACTCCGCCACCACTTGCGGCTCGTGCGGCATCGGCGCATCAGCCGCGAGATCCTCGGTTGTTGCCACGACGGCCAGGGCCTCGACGACTTCGGGGACCCCTTCCGCCACCAGCGCTTCGGCAACCGGCGTCTCTCCAGGCTCGACGACAAACGGCGCCACGTCGGCAGCGACGGGGTCGGCAGAGAACGGCGCGTCAGGCTGGAGGGCGGGCACCGCG
>JAEZCY010000344.1 GCA_023429845.1 Acidobacteriota bacterium | reverse complement strand
GCGCGAGCACGTCGCGAGCTGCGGCCAGTGCCGCTCCGCCGGTGATCGTTCCTGCTGCGAACCTGCGCAGCATGTCGCGTCGGTTCATGTGGGCTCCCTCGGTGCCCGGCATCGTGTGTGCCGCGCCGCGCCGGTGTCAAGCACGCCCGACGATGCATCCCGGTGCGACCGGCCGGCGCGGCGGTTTCGTGACATAGCGCGTTTCACGGCAGCTTCTAGTCCATTCGCGTACTGCCGTCTCCGGCCGAGCCGCGACATCCTGCTCGCTTCGATATCGTCGAGCGACGTACGTCCGCTCCGGAGCCGGTGAATGACAGCAGCGTGTGTGTACGCGGGACGGGTCCTCGCCCTCGTCCTGTTCGCGATGGTCTCGGGCGTCATGGCACAACCGACCGCCACGATCCGCGGCGTGGTGCGCGACGGACAGGGAGCACCCGTGTCGGGCGCGACCGTGACGGTGCGCGCCGCAGACACCGGCCTGAGCCGCACGTCCCCGACGTCCGACGACGGCAGCTACGTTCTGGTGAATCTGCCGCCGACCACGATGGATCTCGTTGCGTCGGCGGCCGGCTTCTCAGAAACCACGCATGCGGGGATCGTGTTGCAGGTCGGGCAGGCGCTGTCGGTGGACATCACGCTCACACCGGCCGGCGTGAGCGAGCGCGTGGACGTCGGCGCGGCGCTGCCGCTCGTCGACACCACGCGATCGGTGGTCGATGCGGTCATCACGTCGGACGCCATCGAGGCGCTGCCGCTCAACGGCCGCAACTTCCTCGAGCTCTCGCTGCTCGTGCCGGGCAACGCGCCGGCACCGAACTTCGACCCGACGAAGTCCAACACCGTGGTGATCTCGTCGGCCGGGCAACTCGGGCGGGGCGGGAACGTGATGATCGACGGCGCCGACAACAACGACGACGTGGTGGGCGGTCCGTTGCAGAACGTCACGCAGGAAGCCGTGCAGGAGTTCCAGATCGCCACCAACCGCTTCACCGCGGAGTACGGACGGTCGGCGTCCTCCATGATCAACGTCGTCACGCGCTCGGGGAGCGACGCGCTGCGCGGTTCGGCGTCCCTGTTCCTGCGCGACCATCGCTGGCAGGGGCTGCCGGCCACCTTCGACCGCACGAGCGGCGACAGCCTGCCGTTCGACCGCCAGCAGATCGCCGGGTCGGCGGGAGGTCCGCTGTCAGCAGGGCGCGCCTTCTGGTTCGCGGCGGCCGAGTACCGGAACCAGGACGGGGCCGTGCTCGTCGGTGAGCGCGACGTTGCGGCACGGGCGATCCGGCGGACGTTCGCGGCGGCGCCGCTCGACGACGTGCTCGGATCCGGCCGGATCGACTGGCGGGCCTCGCCGGCCGACCAGTTCGCCTTCAGGTACGCCGGCGAGCGGGCCGAGGACACGGGCGCGAGCAGCCTCGATCGCGCGATCGGGTCGGCCTCCTACCGGCAGCGCAGCCGTAACGCGTACAACTCGCTCGTCGGCAGCTGGACCCGCGTGATCACCCCGACGATGGTGAACGCCGCGACCGTGTCGTTCAGCACCTTCGACAACGACATCGCGCCGGTCGCGTCCGGCCCGCAGTACACGTTCCCGAGCATGCTCGACGGCTCGTCGTTCCGCGTGCCGCAGGGCACCACGCAGAAGCGCTTCCAGCTCGCCAACACGCTGTCGCTCGTACGTGGCGGCCACAGCATCAAGGCCGGCGGCGAATGGCAGCGCGTGGACGCCGCGTTCGACCTCGGCGTCTTCCTCGACGGCCGCCTCGAGTTCGTCGAGGACTTCGCCACCTTCGATCACAACGGCGACGGGCGGGTAGACGATGGCGACCTGCTCTTCGCCGTCACGCTGCGCAGTGGCAAGCCCGATCAGGCCCTGCTGCTCCCTGACGCCGACAACGACCACGTCGCCCTGTTCGTGCAGGACGACTGGCGGGTCCGTCCCGATCTCACGCTGAACGTCGGGTTGCGCTACGAGTTCGACACCGACGTGAAGAACGTCAGCCGGACCGGCGAGATCAACCCGGTCGTGCAGCCGTTCCTGCATGGCGAGCGCCGCCGGGACTGGAACAACTTCGGGCCGCGCGTCGGCTTCAACTGGGCGCCGGGCGACGGACGCACGAGCGTCCACGGCGGCTACGGCATCTACTACGACCGCATCACGTTGCAGATCCAGTCGCTCGAGCGTGGCCTCGACGGTCGCGCGTTGCCGATCGAGGTGCGAGCCGGCAACGTGTTCTTCCTCGACCCGTCCACGGGCCGTTTCCCGCCGTTCGCGCCATCGACGGCCAATCCATTCACCGGCTTCATCCTCCCCGGAGAAGGCGCGTCGGGCATCAACATCATCGACAACGGGATGCAGAACCCGCGCGTGCAGCAGTGGAACCTCGGCATCCAGCGCGAGCTGCCCTGGAACACGGTCGTCCGCGTCGATGGCATCCACAATCTCGGCACGCACTTCATCATCGGCCGCACCGTCGGCACCGTGTTCAACCCGGTCGTCGGCGGCCCAGACCGCGTGGTGAACCTCGAGTCGAGCGTCAACATGCACTACGACGCCCTGCTCGTGAGTGCCGAGCGGCGCAGCAGCCGGTTCGGGTTCCGCACGGCGTACACGTTCTCGAAGTCCCTCAACTACGCCAACGACGACCAGATCCCGTTTGCCAACGGCCCGGTCGATCCGACGAACCTCCGGCTGGAGTACGGACCGACGCCAAACGATCAGCGCCATCGCTTCACGTTCGCGGCCTGGACGCAAGCGCCCGGCGGTGTGATGGTCTCGCCGATCGTGACGCTCGCCTCCGGCGTGCCGATGGACATCCTCATGCCCGACGGGCAGTCGCGCGTGCCCGCCTTCCAGCGCAATGCGGGCGCCCGCCAGTTCACGACCGGCGCCGACCTCAACCGCGCACTCGAGGACATCAACGCCGGCGGCGGCATCGACGGCGAGCTGCTGCCGCTGGTGCGCGACGACGTCCGATTCAGCGACGGGTTCTCGTCGGTGGACCTGCGTCTCTCGCGCCCGTTCACGCTGGGCAGGATGCGGGTGGAGCCGATGCTCGAGGTGTTCAACCTGTTCAACGTCACGAACATCCTCGGCGTGAGCGTCAAGAACTACTCCGGTTACACCAACGTGCTCGTGCGCGACAGCGCCGACCCGGCCAGTCCGGGATACCTGCGGTCGTCGTCGTTCGGCCAGGCGGTGAGCACGGCCGGCGGCGTGTTCGGGTCGGGAGGCGCGCGCGCGTTCCAGTTCGGCCTTCGCGCGACGTTCTGATGACCACCGGGCGCCTCGCCCGTGAGTTGTCCCTGCCGGCGGCGACGGCGCTCGTCGTCGGTCAGGTGATCGCTGTCGGCATCTTCCTGACGCCCGGGACCATCATCCGGACGCTGGCCTCGCCGCTGCTGGTGCTGGTGCTCTGGGCGGTGATGGGCGGCATGGCGATCTGCGGCGCGCTCTGTTACGGCGCGCTGGCGGCGCGCTTCCCGCAGGCTGGCGGCGGCTACGTGTACCTGCGCGAGGCGTACGGCCCGCGCGTGGCGTTCCTCTACGGATGGAAGTGCCTGCTCGTCATGGACCCCGGCATCACCGCGGCCCTGGCCACGGGCTTTGCCGCCTACGTCGCCTACCTCGTGCCGATGGGCGGCCTGGCGACCCGCCTCGTGGCGGTAGCCGCCATCGCGGGTTTCGCAACGCTCCACATCTCCGGCGTGCGTATCGGCGTCCGCGTGCTCACGACGGTGTCGGTGCTCAAGATCGTTCTCGTACTCGGCCTTACCGCCCTCGCCTTCGCGAGTCCGGCCGCCTCCCTGTCGCACTTCCTGCCGCTCGCCGAGCGCGCACGAGGGGCGCCCCCTCTGAGCGGTGCCGTCGCAGGCGCGTTCGTCGCCGCGTTCTTCTCGTTCGGCGGCTGGTGGGAGGTCACGAAGATCGGCGGCGAGGTACGCGACCCGGCACGCACGCTGCCGCGGGCGCTCGTGCTGGGACTGGCCGTCGTGACCGCCACGTATGCAGGGACGACGATGGCGTTCCTCGCCGTCGTGCCGATCGCGGCTGTCGCGGAAGGGCAGGCGGTCGTGGCACAGGTCGGTGAGGCCATCCTTGGCACGGGCGGTGGCTCCGTCGTGGCGGTCATCGTCATCGTGTGCGTGCTCGGCAGCCTCGGCGCCATGCAGATGGTGGCGCCGCGCCTCTACATCGCGATGGCGCGCGACGGGTTGTTCCCGGCGGCGGCCGCCGCCATCCACCCGCGGTTCGGTACACCGGCGCGGGCAATCGCCCTGCAGGCCGTGCTCGCGTCCCTCCTCGTCGGCCTCGGCACCTTCGACACGATCGTGGCGTACTTCGTCTTCATCACGGTGGTGTTCATCGCCGCCACGGTTGCGTCGGTGTTCGTGCTGCGGCGCCGCGAGGCCAGCTTCACCGTGCCGGGGCATCCGTGGACGCCGATCGCGTTTCTCGCACTGGTGGCGGTTCTGCTCGTGCTGCTCGCCCTCAACAACCCGCTGCAGGCGCTGCTCGGCGCCGTCGTCGTTGGTGCGGCGTTTCCCGTGTACCACTACCTGCGCGCGCGCAAGGCTGACGCGCCGCTCCTGGAGGAGTCCGTTCGATGACCTGGATCAAGGTGATTCCCGTCGAGCAAGACGAGCGCCTGCGACGCGCCATGGAGGCGCAGCGGGCGCTCTACCCGGTCGAGTACGCCGCGCCCACGCACATGAACCACGCCCAGACCGAGGGCATCGTGGCGTCGCACTCGTTGTTCCCCGACGTGCTCCATCACGCCTTCGCCGCGTTCGGCGCGCTGATGTCGCCCGACCTGCCGCTGACGCGCCGTCAGCAGGAGATGATCACGACGGTCGTCTCGGCCACCAACCGGTGCCAGTATTGACTGGAGTCGCACGCAGAGTTTCTGCGTAGGGTCACACTGGACGACGCGTTCGTGGAGGCGCTGAAGGCGGATTACCGCTCGCTGCCGCTGCCCGAGGCCGACCGCGTGATGCTCGAGTACGCCGAGCAGATCACGCGCGACGCCACGCGCATCTCGCCGGCGTTCCACGAGCGCCTGCGTCAGGTAGGGTTCGACGACCGCGGCATCCTGCAGATCACGCTGATCGCGTCGTGGTTCAACTACATCAACCGCGTGGCCGACGCCCTTGGCGTGGGACGCGAGGGTTAGGCTGACAGGCGGCGGAGCCTACAGCCTACGGCCTATAGGCTGCGGGCTGCAGACCAGTCCGGTCGCCAAACCGTGATGCGCGGCCCGGAGGGAATGAGTATGCTCTGCGGACGCGCGGACGGCCCGCGCGCCTGGAGTCGTCCTGTCCCATGCAGCTTGCGCCGATCGACTGGCTGATCCTCGTCGCCACCCTCGCCATCTGCTTCGCTCCGGCCCTGTTCTTCGGGCGCCGGGCAGGCAAGAGCACGTCGGAGTTCTTCGCGTCGGGCCGGTCCGTCCCCTGGTGGCTGGCCGGGCTGTCGATGGTCGCGACGACGTTCAGCAGCGACACCCCCAACCTCGTCACCGACATCGTCCGCCGCAACGGCGTGGCGGGGAACTGGGTCTGGTGGTCGTTCGTCCTCACCGGCGTTTCCACGGTGTTCTTCTACGCGCGCTTGTGGCGCCGATCCGGGGTGCTGACCGACCTCGAGTTCTACGAGATGCGCTACTCGGGACGCGCCGCCGGCGTCGTGCGCGGTTTCCGCGCCGTGTATCTCGGGCTGTTCTTCAACTGCATGATCATGGCGACGGTGAACCTGGCCGCCTGCAAGATCGCCGCGGTGCTGTTCGGCATGGAGCGGTGGCAGACGCTGGCGTTCGTGGGCCTGCTGAACGTGGCGTTCGCGGCACACTCGGGGCTCTGGGGCGTGCTCGTCATCGACATGATCCAGTTCTTCATCAAGATGACGGCGGTGATCGCGGCCGCGTACTTCGCGCTCAGCGCGCCCGGAGTGGGCGGGCTCGACGGGCTCATCACGCAGCTCTCGACCATGCGCGGACCCGGCGGAGTGGATTACCTGGCCGTCCTGCCCGACTTCCAGAATCACTGGGAACTCGCCGTCGCGATATTCATCATGCCGATCGCGGTGCAGTGGTGGGCGGTCTGGTACCCGGGCGCCGAACCGGGCGGCGGCAGCTACATCGCGCAGCGGATGCTCGCGTCGAAGTCGGAACGCGACGCGCTGAACGCCGTGCTGTTCTTCAATGTGGCGCACTACGTGCTGCGGCCCTGGCCCTGGATCCTCGTCGCGCTGGCATCGATCCTGGTCTACCCGCAGCTGTCCGACATCCAGACGGCGTTTCCGCACCTGGACCCGCAACTGCTCGGGCACGACATCGCGTACCCGGCGATGCTGAAGTTCCTGCCGGCCGGCTTCGTCGGCCTCATGGTCGGCGGACTCGTGGCCGCGAACTCCTCGACGATCCTCACGCACCTCAACTGGGGCGCGTCGTATCTCGTGCACGACTTCTACCGACGGTTCATGAACCGGACCGGCACCGAAGCGCACTACGTGCTCGTCGGGAGGCTGGCGACGGTCGGTTTGTTCCTCGCGTCGTCCGCGGTGGTCTACCTCCTCGATTCGGCCAAGGACGCGTTCGACATCATCCTGCAGGTCGGCGCGGGCACGGGGCTGCTCTACCTCGTGCGCTGGTTCTGGTGGCGGGTGAACGCGTGGTGCGAGGTCGTGGCGATGGTGAGCTCGTTCTTCGTCTCGGTGGGCTTCCTGACGATGGCGCGGCTCGGTTCGCCGGTGGACACGCACGTCGCGCTGGTGCTCACGGCTGCCATCACGACGGTGTGCTGGGTGATCACCGCGTACGTGACTCCGCAGACGGATCGCGAGACGCTCGTGGAGTTCTACCGGAAGGTCCGTCCGGTGGGCCCCGGGTGGGCGCCCATTCGCGCGATGGCAGGAGTGGACGCCAGCACCGCGCCCGTTGGCGACAGCATCACGATGGGCCTGCTCGGCTGGGTCGCGGGCTGCAGCATGATCTGGTCGGCGCTGTTTGCCGTCGGCAACGTGCTCTACGGGCGCACGGCGTATGCGGTGGTGCTCACGCTCACGTGCCTCGTGAGCACGGCCGCCGTCGTGTGGGTGATGCGGCAACAGTGGCCCGACGAACCAGCGTCGTCTGCCTCCATCACGTAGCCGTCGGCTGCATCGCGTAGCCGTCGGGCCCTGCCCGACGGACAGGACGCCGCCGCACGAACGCCGTCCGCACGAACGCCGCCCGCATGGACGCCGCCCGCCGGGCAAGGCCCGGCGGCTACACGCACGCGCGCGCCGCGCAGGGCCCGGCGACACACGGCTGCGCGAATGCGCACGGGATGCGAGCCAAACTGTGGGAGAGTACAGCCCGAAGGAGCTCTCGCACATGACCGTTCGTGCCCTCACCATCGCCTCGGCGATGGCCTGTCTCGTTACTCTCGGCAGCGTCGCCGACGTTGCGGCGCAATCGACCCAGCCGACCGCCCCACCGGGCTTCACGGTGCTGTTCAACGGCAAGGACCTCAGTGGCTGGCGCGGCCGGCCCGGCGGCGGCGGGGTGTTCAGCCCCTACGTCGAGGCGAAGTTCACGCCCGAGGAGCGCAAGACGAAGCAGGCCGAATGGAACGCTGATCGGGACCAGCACTGGCGCGTGGATGCGGCTACCGGCGAACTCGTCTCCGACGGCCACGGCGTGCACCTGGCCACGGAAAAGGGGTACGGCGACTTCGAGTTCCACGTCGACTGGATGCTCACGCAGCCGGGAGGCGACTCGGGGATCTACCTGCGCGACTTCCCGCAGGTGCAGATCTGGGACCCGAGCAGCCCGCGCGACAAGAAGAGCGGCGCCGACAAGGGGTCGGGCGGCCTCTGGAACAACAACCCCGACAATCCCGGGCGCTGGCCGCTCGCGCTGGCCGACAAGCCGATCGGGCAGTGGAACTCGATGCAGATCAAGATGGTCGGCACCCGCGTGTGGGTCACGCTGAACGGCACGCCCGTCGTCGTCGGGCAGGTGCTCGACAACTTCTTCGACCGCGCGCAGCCGGTGCTGCCGACCGGGTCGATCGAACTGCAGACGCACGGTTCGGAAGTGCGGTTCCGCAACGTCTTCGTGCGCGAGATTCCGGCGCAGGAGGGCAAGGCACTCCTGGCGACCGTGAAGGCGGCCCAGTAGGACCACGCCGATGAGCGGCCGGCGTGCGTTCCTGGCAACCCTCGGCGCTGTGGCACTTGCCGGGCGCGTCGGCCCGGTGTCGCGCCCCGCGCGTGCGCAGGCGGTCGGCCGCACGTCGATGTTCCTGGCTTACACGTCGTTTGCCGTGCGCCTGGCGCAGGGACGCGACGTCCTGAAGAGCACGGCGGGCGCCCTGGATGCCGACACGTTCCGCCAGTTGTGCGAGCGGTTCGGCGCCAGCGGTGTGCAGGCCGACTACTCGCAGCTGCCGGTCGACGACATGCCGGCGCTGGCCGGCATCGGCGGGCGCTTCGACGGGCACGGCATCGACATCGAGGTGTCGATGCCGGCTCGCTACCTCGAGACACCTGAGGCGTACGCCCGGGCCGTGAGGATTGCGCGGGCCGTCGGCGCGTCCCGCGCGCGAGTGGCGCTCCTGTCGGGCAGGCGCTACGAGAGTTTCGCCACCGCGTCGGCCTGGCACGCCTTCGTGGAGACGTGGCGCGGCACGCTGCGGCGGATGCGGCCCGAGTTCGACCGGCATCAGTTCGCGATCGGGATCGAGAACCACAAGGACTGGCTCGCGCGTGAACTGGCCGACCTGCTGCACGAGGTCGGCACGCCCTACGTCGGCGCATGCCTCGATTTCGGCAACAACCTGGCGCTGCTCGAAGAGCCCGACGAGACGATCGCGCTGCTCGCCCCCTTCGCCGTCACCACCCACGTCAAGGACATGGCGGTGCGCCCCATCGAGGACGGCTTCGAACTCTCGGAGGTGCCGCTCGGGCAGGGCCTGCTCCCGCTGGGCCGTTACGTCGCGGCCATCCGCCGCGCCCGGCCCGACGCACGGTTCTGCCTCGAGATGATCACGCGCGACCCGCTGCGGGTGCCCTACCGCACCGACCGCTACTGGGTGACATTCGACGCGGCGCGGCGCGATCCCCGTCGCATCGACGCCTTCGAGTCGCGCGTGCTTGCGCATGCGTCGCCGCGCCCGCTGCCCCGGGTGACGGGGCTGTCGCCGGCGCAGCAGGTCGCCGCCGAAGACGAGAACGTGCGGGCGTCCGTCGCCCACGCGCGGCGCGCGCTCGCGCTGGAGGCCGACTGACATGGCAGAGGGGCATCCGCACGCGCTGGATCTGTTCCGCTTGGACGGCCGTACCGCGCTCGTGACCGGCGGCGCGCGGGGCCTCGGACGTGTCATCGCCGAAGCGCTCGCCGAGGCCGGTGCGTCGGTCTGCATCACCAGCCGCGTGCCGGAGGCCGCGCGGCGGGCGGCCGCGGAACTGGCCGCCGACACGGGCCGGCGCGTCGTCGGCGTGGACGCGGAAGTGACGACGGCGGACGCCATCGATCGCCTTGGGAAGGCTGTGGCTGACGCATTCGGTCACGTGGACATCCTCGTCAACAACGCCGGCGTGAACGTTCGCGGCAGCGTGCAGGACCTGTCGGAGGCCGACTGGGACACGGTGATGGACACGAACCTGAAGGGCGCGTTCCTGGCGACGCGCGCCTTCGTCCCGGCGATGTGTCAGCGCGGGTGGGGCCGGGTGATCAACATGGCGTCGATGCTCGGCACGATCGCGCTTCCCGGACGTTCACCGTACGCCTCGTCGAAGGCGGGCCTGCTGGGGCTCACGCGCGTGATCGCGCTCGAGTGCGCGGCATCGGGCGTGACAGTGAATGCCATCTGCCCCGGACCGTTCGCCACGGACATGAATCGCCAGTTGCTTGCCGACCCGGAGAAGTACGCGGCATTCGTCGCGCGCCTGCCTGTGGGCCGCTGGGGCGAACTGCACGAGATCAAGGGGATTGCCCTCTTCCTGGCCTCCGATGCGTCGTCGTTCGTGACGGGCGCCGCGATCCCCGTGGACGGCGGCTGGACGGCGCAGTGACGGGTCGTTCTCCCGGGTCCTCGGGGAAGCGCGTTCCGTCCGCGCACCCCCCCGGGCGGTGCGCGCCCCAGGCGGGGGATCACGGCGCTGCCCGGTCGTGTCAGGCCCACGACGAAGGCGGAAATCGTTTGTCGGCGTCCTCACGCGCGACCTAAGATGCAGAGTGGACGGCCATTTCCGAAGCCGTTCGCCCCAGACATGACCTGCCCACGGTGCGGCGCGCCAGCCGGCCCTGCGTCCACGACGTGCCCGCAGTGTGGCGC
>JAEZCY010000249.1 GCA_023429845.1 Acidobacteriota bacterium | reverse complement strand
GGCCCTACCCATGCGCGCCGGCCCTACCCGCGCGCCGACCTCACTCATGCGCGCGGACGCTACCGGAGTGACGTGCGGCCCGCCAGGAACTCGCCCGTGTACTCCGCCACCAGGTCGTAGATGTGGTGCAGGTCCGTCGGCGACGCCAGGAACACGACGCGGAAGCAGCCCATCGCCGGGTCGGTGCCGAAGCCGGACCCGAAGACCGTGAGCACACCGGTCGCCCGGAGCAGACCCAGGACGAAGTCCACGTCGGTCACGCCCGGCGGCAGCGCCACCTGGGGCATTGCGTAGAACGCGCCTTGCGGAGGCACGCACGTGATGCCCTCGATCGCGTTGAGGCGGGCTGTCGTGATCTCGGCGCGCGTGCGCAGGTCACCTCGCAGCGTCGCCTGATGTGACCGATCCTCCCGCAACGCCGCCGTGATCGCGTACTGCATCGGCCCCGGGCTGCAGAGGCGCCCATCGGCGAGCTTGCGCAGCCCGCCAAGCAAGTCGTCGAGGCGCGGTGTCCGGCCCACGACCATCCATCCGGCACGCCAGCCCGGCGCCACGTACGCCTTCGAGAGCGAGGAGTACGAGATGACCGCCGCGTCGGGATCGATGAGGCCGAGCGGCTCGACCGGCCCGTCGTACGCCAGGTCGGCATACACCTCGTCGGCGACGAGGAGGAGTCCGTGGCGCTCGGAGAACTCGACGAGCGCCCGCCGCACGTCCTGCGGATACACGGCGCCCGTCGGGTTGTTCGGGTCGATCACCACGAGCGCGCGGGTCCGATCCGTCACGAGCGTGGCCAGATGCTCGAGGTCGGGAAGCCAGCCGTTGCCTGGGTCGGTCCGGTAGTAACGCTCGACGGCTCCGAGCTTGGCGATGACCGCCGTATAGAGCGGATATGTGGGTGTCGGGACGAGCACCTCGTCGCCGGCGTTGAGCAACGCGGTGAGCGTCAGCTCGATGCCTTCCGACGTGCCTGACGTCAGCAGCACCCGCTCCGGATCGGTGGCCAGACCGCGGGCCGCGAAGTCGTCGGCAACGGCCTGCCGCGCCTCGAGGATGCCGGGCGAGGGCGTGTAGCCGTTATGGCCGTCGCGAAGGGCCCGCGCCACGGCCTCCACCAGGTGGGGCGGCGTGGTGAAGCCGAACGGGATGGGGTCGCCGATGTTGAGGTACTGGACCTTGCGGCCCGATGCCTCCACCTTCCTGGCCTCGACCACGATGTTCCGGATCGCGTAGCTGAACCCGCTGACCCGATCCGCAACGGGCAGTGGCGTGCTGGTGTCGGTGGCCATCGCCGGATTGTAGCCCCTACAGGTTCTCCGGGTTCGCGACGAGAACCCGATAAGGCAGAGGCCTGACGCGGGATCTCGACACCCGGAGGAGCAGCTTCCGCATGGAAGTGTAAGTCTTACTCGGTTGTGTCATTCCTACGCGATCCGGGGCACTGCAACGGACTTCAGCGCCGAATCCATTGCCCATTCGAGAACGGGGATGGTGGCAAACATCTTGATTCAGAGGTTGGTGTCATGGGGAAGACGTGGAGGCTGGGACTGAGCGGGATTCTGGCGTCGGCGGTGGCCCTGGCGCCGCTGCAGGCACAGCAGCGCCCGTCTGCCACGCCCGCCGAGACGACTCCGGTCCAACCTACGTTCCGCAGCAGCGTCAGCCTGGTGTCGGTGCACGCGATCGTGAAGGACCGCAACGGACGGCCGGTGCGCGACCTGCAGCGCCACGACTTCCAGATTCTCGAGAATGGCGCGCCGCGCGACATCGTCGACTTCGGGTACTCCGACCAGGGACCGGTGTCGTTCGGTGTGCTCGTGGACCAGAGCGGCAGCATGAGCCTGTCCAAGAACCTCGATCAGGCGCGTGAAGTGATCAAGCACCTGCTCGCCTGGTTCGATCCCGGCAAGGACGAGGTCGCGCTGTTTGCGTTCGACAAGACGCTCGCCGAGGTGCAGCCGTTCACGAATGACGCAGACGAGGTGATCGCGTCCCTGCCGAAGCTGACGGCGTATGGCACGACCGCGCTGTACGACGCGATCGCAAGCACGGCGGCGCGGCTCGAGGCTCGCCCCACCAAGCGACGCGCGCTCATCGTCGTCACCGACGGACTCGATACCGCGAGCACACATACCGCTCGCGACGTGTCGGGCATCGCGAGCGCGATCGACGTGCCGGTATACGTCGTCGCGGTGATGTCGCCCTACAACAACCCGCAGCGGGGCGGCAGGCCGCTGCAGGCAGACGGCGAGGCGATCACGACAACGCTCGCCAACCTTGCCTACTGGACGGGGGGCGACATGCTGATCGCGTCGACACCCGCAGAGACGAGCCTCATCGCGCGGCGGCTCGTCGTGGATCTCAGGCACCAGTACCTGCTCGCGTTCGAGTCGTCCACGGACGCCGGCTGGCACCGCGTGGCAGTACGGACGCGCAACCCAAGACTGCAGGTGCGCGCACGATCGGGTTATTTCGCCCAGCCGTCTTCGAACGGGGACTGAGGAACGGGTCGTCGGACCCGCTGATTAGCACCGCACACATACGAGGAGAACGACAATGCATCGAGCCCTGATTGCCCTGACCGTAAGCGCACTGGCCGTGACCGGCTCGTCCGCCTGTGCCACCAAGAAGTTCGTCAATACCCGCGTCGGCGAAGTGGACGAGAAGGTGACCACCGTCTCCGGCGAACTCGAGAAGAGTCAGCAGCGCATCAACGAGGTGGACCAGCGGGCTGGCGCGGCGGGCGACGCAGCCCGTGCGGCGGACGCACGTGCAGCCGCGGCCGGCGAAGCGGCCGGGGAGGCGCGCTCCGCTGCCGACGCCGCCGGTTCGAAGGTCGAGGCGCTCGACAAGTCGGGTCGCCGCCTGGTCTACGAGGTCGTGCTGAGCGAGGCCAAGAGCGGCTTCAAGTTCGGGACGGCCGATCTGCCCGATGACGCCAAGGCCGCGATCGACAAGGTGATCACGGACCTGCAGGCCGACCCGAAGGGCGTGTTCTTCGAGATCGAGGGACACACCGACAGCGTCGGCAACCCGCGCTTCAACGAGCAGCTGGGGATGAAGCGTGCCGAAGCCGTCAAGCGGTACCTGTACGAAACGCACCAGGTGCCGCTCCACAAGATCAACGTGATCTCGTACGGCGAAGAGAAGCCGGTGGCCGACAACAAGACGCGGGCGGGTCGCGCCGAGAACCGCCGCATCGTCGTTCGCATGCTTTCGTAGGCTGGCGCCTACGGCCTGCAACCTGCAGGCTGCGGGTAACAGCGGGCCGGCTTCCACGGAGACGTGGGCCGGCCCGTTCTTCGTGTTAAGCACGTAAAATCTGCGCCCGTCCCCGCCATCGCGCCCGTTCCCGGTGCTAGATTCTTCTCATGCGTCCTGGTGGCCGACCCTCGGGTCCGCTCGTGCTCGCGGGCGTGCTCGCGGCGCTGCTGCTCGTGCTCGCGTCCCTCCAGTGGCGCTGGCTCGGCCAGATCAGCACCGATGAACGCGAACGCATGCAGCGCAGCCTGCGTACGCAGGTCACCGAGTTCACCCAGGACTTCGATCGGGAGCTGACGCGCGCCTACTTCTGGCTGCAGATGGACCGCGGAGCCGTGCCCGGCGTCGCCGCGGCGGCGTCCACCGGCCACTTCCAACGCTGGTTCGCGTCCGCGCCGCACCCCGCTCTTGTCAGCGCGCTGTACCTGGTCACGGTGGAACGCCCCGCGCGCGAGCACGACCCGCGCAGCGGGCGCCCCGACGGCGAAGCCGCCGCCGATGCTGCGGGTGCTCCGCGCCTCCGCATCGCGCAATACGACAGCAGCCGCGACCAGGTCGTGCCGGTGCCCGAGAGCCCGCCCGAGCTGCTTCGCGTGCTCGAGCGCATCCGCGCACAGGCGACGACCTCCGATGCCGAGCGCGCAGGCCCCGCGGCGGGTCCTGCCCCCGTCGCGGCGGAGGGACCGGCGCTCGTCATCCCGCGGCCGCCCGTACCCGTTGTTGATGCCGGCGGCGCCATCGTGTTCTCGCAGGAAGAACGACCGTGGGACTACACGGTCGTGATGCTCGATGCGGACTACCTGCGCGAGACTTTCCTGCCCGATCTGCTGAAACGCCATTTCGGAGACACCGGCGCCGCCGCCTATCGCGTTTCGATCGTCGATCGCCAGAGCAACGCGCAGGTCTTCTGCTCGGACGGACAGACGACGCGATGCGCGATCGCCGCGCCCGATGCCACGGAGGACTTCTTCGAGATCCGCATGCGCGAGTTCAACCGGTTCGTCGTGGACGACCGGCGGCAGGCTCGCCCTGGCCTGCCCGGCGTCCCGACCGCGACCGTGTCGCCGCCGAACGGGCGCACGGCCGTGAACATCGTCCGGCCGACGGATGGGGATCCCCGCCGGCCTGACAGACAGCCGTTGTGGCGCGCTGACTTCGCCCATCAGTCCGGCTCGCTCGCCGCGGTCGTGGCAACCACTCGCCGGCGCAACCTGTTCGTGAGTTCCAGCGTGCTGCTCCTGCTCGGGGCCAGCATCGCCATGCTCGTCGTGTCGAGCGCGCGCGCTCGCAAGCTGGCGGCGCAACAGATGGAGTTCGTCGCGGGTGTCTCGCACGAGCTCCGCACACCGCTCGCCGTGATTCGCTCCGCTGCCGAGAACCTGGCCGACGGCGTCGTGGCCGACACGGACCAGGTGCAACGCTACGGGCAGCTCATTGCCACGGAAGGCAGGCGCCTCACGGAGATGGTCGAGCAGGTCATGGAGTTCGCGGGATTCGACGCCGGGCGCACGCTCGACGTGCGCCCGTTCGCGGCGGCCGACATCGTGCAAGCGGCGATCGACGCGTCAGGCCCGCTGCTCGCCGAGACTGGCGCCAGCGTGGAGTTCGAGACGCCGGCCGGTGGGCTGCTCGTGAAGGCCAACCAGCCTGCGCTTGCCCGTTCGGTGCAGAACCTCATCTCGAACGCCGTCAAGTACGGCGGCGACGATCGCTGGGTGGGCGTGCGCGTCTCACCTGCCGGCGCCGCGACGGTCGCCATCTCGATCTCCGATCGCGGCTCCGGTATCCCCGAGCAGGACCTGCCGCGCATCTTCGAGCCGTTCTTCCGCGGCCAGCAGGCCGTTGACGGCCACGTCCACGGCAGCGGTCTCGGGTTGAGCCTCGTCGAACGCATCGTGCGGCAGCACGGTGGGCGGATCGAGGTGCAGAGCACGCCGCGCGGCACGACCTTCACGTTGCTGATTCCTGCCGTCTCCGAGGCCATCTCTCCGGCGTTCCTCGAGGAGCCGCTGGCGCCATCCGACCGGACTCTCCCGCGGCGCGGTCACGCGTCGTGAGTGACGCCGCCCGCATCCTCCTTGTCGAGGACGAACCCGGCCTGCAGCTGACGCTGTCGGACCGTCTACGCCGCGAAGGCTACCTCGTCGAGACCGCGGGAGACGGACAGACAGGACTCGACAAGGCTGCAACGGGGACGTTCGATCTCGTGCTGCTCGACGTCATGCTCCCGCGCAAGAACGGCTTCGACGTGCTGCGCGACCTGCGGCAGAAGTCGGTCGAGACGCCCGTGATCATGCTGACCGCGCGCGGGCAGGTCGTGGACACCGTGGTGGGCCTGAAGCTCGGCGCCGACGATTACCTGGCAAAGCCATTCGAGATGATGGAACTGCTGGCGCGCATCGAAGCGCGCCTGCGGCGGCGGACGCCCGCCTCCGCGTCGGCCGACGGGTACCAGTTCGGCGATGTGCGGGTGGACTACCGGAGCGCCGAGGTCTTCCGCGGCAAGGAGACGATCGAACTGTCGGCGCGCGAGTACCAATTGCTCCGCTATCTGATCGCGCACCGCAACGAGATCATCTCGCGCGACCAGCTGCTGAACGAGGTGTGGGGCTACAACGCGATGCCGTCCACGCGCACGGTGGACGTCCACGTGGCGTGGCTGCGACAGAAGATCGAACCCAACCCACGCCACCCGCAGTACCTCCTCACGGTTCACGGCCTCGGGTACAGGTTCGTCGGCTGACACAGCTCGCGACGCCGGCACGTAGCGGTCGGGCCTCGCGCGACGGACGTGTCGCGGCACGTCGCCGTCGGGTAGGGAGTGGCCTGGCAGACGGCCGGCTGGGACAGCCGGCCCTACCTGACGTGTGGTGTGGGACGCGTCGCCCCCGCGGCTCCGGCCGGAACAATATTCATTGGCACCCTCGACAGCAACGACTCCCTCGCCAAGGTCAACGACCTCATCGCCGGCTTCAATGCGACCGCGAGCGCTCCGTTCGCGCACATGGACGTCCAGTTGGCCAAGTGGGACTGCACGAAGGTCGGGAAGAACGACTGCGGCGGCTGGGACAAGGAAGGCGCCGCCCCGGGCAACCCGGGCGCCGACGTGCCCGAGCCGGCCACCCTGGCGCTCGTCGGCCTCGCCCTTCTCGGCGCCGGCTTCGCCCGTCGTCGGCAGTAGGCTCGCGCTCCGACGTCTACAGGACGCCCGCCCGCGGCGTCCATCTCGGAGTTCGCTGGCGGGTGCGCCGTCCGTCGAGCCGCGCCCGACGGCAACATGCGGATTTCCTGCCGCGCGGCGCGTGGTAGGCTACGCCTCGAATCGCAAGTCCGCATCCCGAAACAGCGAGGTACTCGTGTCCGAACACACGCGTTCACGCCCGGCCGGCGAGGAACCGCCCTCTGCCCCCGCGGAGGCGTCGGCGTCCGGTCCGAACTTCTCCCGCCGCACCTTCCTCAAGACCGTGGGTGTCACGCCGGTGGTCGCCGCCACCATCGCCCCCGAGACGGCCGACGCGCAGACCGCGACGGTCATCGGACCCGGCGCGGCGCCCCTCGCGCTGACGATCAACGGCCAGAAGCGCACCGTCACCGTGGAGCCGCGCACGACGCTGCTCGACGCGATGCGGCAGCAGCTCGATCTCACCGGCGCCAAGCGCGTGTGCGACCGCGGCTCCTGCGGCGCCTGCACTGTGGTGATCGACAAGCGAACGGCGTACGCGTGCTCGGTACTCGCGGTCGATGCCGAGGGCGCCGACATCCGCACGATCGAAGGGTTGACGCAGGGCACCGTGCTGCACCCGGTGCAGCAGGCCATATTCGAGAAGGACGGGACGATGTGCGGCTTCTGCACGCCGGGCTTCGTGATGTCCACGGTCGCCCTGCTGGAGAAGGTGCCGAACCCGACGCCGGAGCAGGCCAGGAAGGCGCTCGATGGCAACATCTGCCGTTGCGGCACGTACGTGCGGCTGCTCGAGGCGGCGCTCGCCGTGAAGGGAGGCGCACGTGGCTGACGAACCGATGACGCCGATGGATGCGACCGTCGACGGGGTCGGCGAAGGTGCGGCCGGCGGCGGCCAGGTCGCAGAGGTCAACCTGCCCGCCACGGCAAACCCCAATTCCCCGTACGCGTGGCCGAAGGAGCGCCGGCTCCTCAGCACGAAGATCAATCGCGTGGACGGGCCACAGAAGGTCGCTGGTCGCGCGAAGTACTCGTACGACATCCGTCGACCCGGCATGCTGTATGGCCGCATCCTGCGGTCGCCGCATCCGCATGCGCGCATCACCGCGCTCGATCTGTCACCTGCGCTGAAGATGCCGGGGGTCAAGGCCGCCGTGCCGATCGCCAAGGTGGGCAGCAAGGTGATGTACGTCGGCGACGAGGTCGCCGCCATCGCCGCCCAGAGCGAGGATCAGGCACGCGACGCGGTGCGCGCGATACGCGTCGAGTACGAGGTGCTGCCGTTTCTCGCAACGGTGGAGCAGGCCCTGCGTCCGGAAGCGCCGCCGGTGTTCGAAGGCGGCAACGTGAAGACCTCGCAGACCGAGGAAGAGGGCAACCTGCAGGCCGGCTTCTCGTCGGCGGCCCACGTCATCGAACACACCTACAGCACCCAGGTCCAGACACACGTCTCGCTCGAGACCCACGGGTGCGTGTGCGAGTGGGACGGCGACAAGCTGACGGCGTGGGTGAGCACCCAGGCGGTGCACGGCACGCGCGAGGGCTTTGCGACGAGCCTCGGCATCCCGCAGGCCGACGTGCGCGTCATCACCGAGCACATGGGAGGCGGGTTCGGCAGCAAGTTCGGTCCAGACGTCCAGGGCGTCACCTGCGCGCGCCTCGCGAGGGAAGCAAAAGCTCCCGTGCACCTGATGCTGGACCGCCGCGAGGAGCATCTCGCCGCAGGCAACCGGCCGTCCGCCTACGCGAAGATCAAGGCAGGCGTGTCGGCCGAAGGCATGCTCACGGCGTTCGACGCCGAGACCTGGGGCACCGGCGGGGCCGGGGCCGCGGCGGGCTTCCCGTTGCCGTACGTCTACGTGTTCCCCAACCGCCGGCGCGTCCACAAGGACGTGTACATCAACGCCGGCCAGCAGCGCGCCATGCGCGCGCCGGGACATCCGCAGGGCTGCTTCATCACCGAAGTCCTGATGGACGAGCTCGCCGACCGGGTCAAGATGGACCCGATCGAGTTCCGCATCCGGAATCTCCCACCCCAGGCGCCAAACGCCATGTGGCGCGAGTACTTCCGCATCGGCGCCGCGCGCTTCGGCTGGGACCGCCGTCACCCTACCGGTGACCCGGCGCCAGGCCCGCTGAAGAAGGGAATGGGGTGCGCGGCCAACCGGTGGGGCGGCGGCGGCCGAGGCACGCAGGCCCAGTGCGAGATCCACCCGGACGGCGGCGTCGTGGTGCGCTGCGGCACCCAGGACCTTGGCGTCGGCACGCGGACGCTCATCGCCGTGATCGCTGCAGAGACGCTCGGCCTGGAAGTGAAGGACATCAAGGTCGAGCTCGGGGACAGCAATTTCCCGTTCAGCGGCGGGAGCGGCGGCTCCACGACGGCGCCAGCCGTGTCGCCGGCCATACGCGTCACCGTAAGCAAGGCGTTACAGGAACTCGGCGCACGAGTGGCCCCGGCCCTTGGCGTCGCGGCCGACCAGATCACCGCGAGCAACGGCCGGGTGCACGCCAAGGGCGCGCCCGCGACGGGCATGGCCTGGGCAGAGGCCTGCAAGCGGCTGCAGACCACGCCGGTGTCGATCAACGCGGGGTGGGAACCGGGGCTGTCGGCCAGCGGCACGAGCGGGGTGCAGTTTGCCGAGGTCACGGTGGACATCGAGACCGGAGTGGCCAAAGTCGATCGGATCCTGTGCGTCCAGGACTGCGGGCTCGTGGTGAATCAGCTCACCGCCGAGAGTCAGTGCATCGGCGGCATGACGATGGGCGTGGGGTTCGCGCTGTACGAGGACCGCATCCTCGACCGCAACACGGCCACGCAGGTGAACCCGAACATGGAGTGGTACCTGGTGCCGGGCATGAGCGACATCCCGCAGATGGAGATCGTGCTCCTGAACCAGCCCGAGCGCGGTGTGATCGGCATCGGCGAGCCGCCGACGATTTCCACGGCCGCCGCGATCGCGAATGCCGTGGCCAATGCCATCGGCGTCCGCGTCGGCAGCCTGCCGCTCACGCCGCAGAAGGTGCTCACCGCCCTCGAAGGGGAACGCGCAGGAGGCACGCTGTGAAGCCGTTCGCATACGTGAAGGCTGCCAACGAGCAGCAGGCGCTCGCCGCGCTCGGCCGCGAGCGGGGCAAGGTGCTTCCGCTGGCCGGCGGCATGGACTTGGTGTCGCTGCTGAAGGACCGCATCGCGACGCCGGACCGTGTGGTCAACGTCAAGGGACTCGACGCCACGATCAGCGCGACACCTGAGGGCGGGTTGCGCATCGGCGCCGCCGTCCGCCTCGTCGACCTGCACGGCCACGCAACGGTGGCCGGCCAGTACACGGCGCTCGCGGAGGCCGCGGGCGAAGCCGGCACGCCACAGATCCGGAACCTCGGTACGGTTGGCGGCAACCTGATGCAGCGCCCGCGATGCTGGTACTTCCGGAACGAGGAGTTCCCCTGCCTCAAGAAGGGGGGCGCGCGCTGCTACTCGGTTGACGGCGAGAACCAGTTCCATGCCGTCCTTGGCGGTGGCCCCTGCTACATCGTCCACCCCTCCAGCCTGGCCGTGCCGATGGTCGCATTCGGCGCAAAGCTCCGTGTCGCGGGGCCGCGCGGTGAGAAGGAAGTGCTCGCAGAGGAGTTCTTCGAGCTGCCGGAGCGCAATCTCTATGGAGAGACGATGCTCAGGCCCGATGAACTGCTGACGCACGTCATCCTGCCGCCGGCAAAGGCGACCAAGAGCGCGACGTACGAAGTGCGCTTCAAGAGCTCGCACGACTGGCCAATCGCGTTTGCGAGCGTCGCCCTCACGATGGACGGGTCCACCGTGTCGGACGCACGTGTCGTGCTCGGCGCGGTCGCGCCGATCCCGTGGCGCTCGCCGGAAGCGGAAGCGGTGTTGAAGGGCCAGGGCGTCAGCGAGGCGACGGCGGTGAAGGCGGCGGAGGCGGCGCTCGCGGGCGCGTCTCCCATGACCCAGAACGCATACAAGGTGCAGGTGGCGAGAACCGCAGTGAAGCGGGCGATCCTGCACGCGGCCGGCGTCACGGCGTAGGGGTGGCCTTGGGCCTTGGGCCTTGGGCCTTGGGACTGACTGCTGTAGGCGGCAGGCTGTAGACCGCAGCCTTGTAGGCCGTAGGCTTGTAGGCTGATCTTGTCCAGATGCGGGTCCACCGCGCCGTGGACCCGGAGAGGTGATCCGTGGCTCATCCCGTTCCCGAATCCAGACTCGTGTCACCCGTGGTGCATTGCGCACACCTGCGCCACAAGGGCATGTACGTGTTGTCCACGCCCGACCCCGGCGAGCAGGCGCACGCGGGGAACTGGGACGCGACGGCGTACTGGTGTACTCGGACGCAAAAGGCGATGGGTCCCGACGGCAACGCGGCCAACGCGGCATGCTGCGTCGGCGGCAGCGGCCGCGGCTGCTGCGATCACTGACGCTCGACGGGCTTCGCCCTCGCCACACCCTCGCCGTCCATCGGCGCGATCGGCATGAGTAAGGGCGCCTCGATTCGAGGCGCCCTTGTTCGTTCAGGAGGTTCGGAAGGATGCTGGCTATCGTCGCAGGCGACGAACGCCCAGGCCAGCCAGCGCCAGGCCCAGCAGGGTCATCGTCGCGGGCTCTGGCACGGCCGCTGGCGCGAGGAAGCCGCGGATCTCGCCGGCAGGAAACTGCGAGGAGTGGATGTTCAAGTACGCGCTTCCGGCCATGATGCCGTCGAACAGCGCCTGTTCGGCGAGCGACGTGTTGCCCAGGATCGCCGCGTTGTTCAACAGCGCAGGGTTGTATGTGCTCGCGGCGAGGGTGTCGAACGTCTGGTCGTACACACCTGCCATCACGCCCAACGGGAACCCCGCAAATGTCGGCACCGTCGTGTACACCGGTCCGTTGGTGTCGGCAGTGTTGGTGTCGTTCAAGCTGTTGATCACGTGGATGTGCGAAGCGGTCGTGCCTGCCAGCAAGCCCGAGAACGACGCCTCGACGCGCAGGGTGTGCGCGACGGGGTCGATGGTGATCGTCGTGCTGCCGGTGCCGGGCGAGGCATTCGGCGGTGCCTCCGCACTCCCCGAGAGCGACGCCGTGAACACGATTGGAGCCGCTGCAGCGGGCAGCGCGCTCGCGAGCAGTAGCAGGGCAACTGCGCAGACGCGTTTCATCAGACACTCCTTCTTCAATTGTCGGGGGTAGCCGGCAGGCAAGAATACCAGTTGTTCGCCCGGGCACAGGCGGCAATTCTGCACCTCGACGGGCGCCAGTGCCGCGCATGGCCAGCGCCGTAGAATCGCTGGCATGTCCGTCCAGCAGCCTCTCATTGCGTGGCTACGTTTCGAAGGCCTGGCCGTGCTCGTCGCGGCCACCGCCCTGTACTGGCACCTCGGGGCAAGTTGGCTGCTATTCGCGCTGCTGTTCTTCGCACCCGACGTGTCGTTCGCGGGATACCTCGCCGGTGCGCGGGTCGGCGCCGTCGTCTACAACCTCGCGCACACCTACTCGTCACCCCTGGCGGTCGGCTTGGCGGGGCTGTACGTGTCAGCGGGTGCCGACACGAGCATTGTGGCGCACGCACATGTCGGACCTGGCCCCACGGTCGCCCTCATCTGGCTGGCCCACGTCGGCTTCGATCGCGCGCTCGGGTACGGGTTGAAATACCCCACCGCTTTCCAGGACACGCACCTCGGCCGTATCGGGAGGGCTTGAGCCTCAATCGAGCCCCACGCAGAACTTTCGTCGCTATTACACCGTATCGTCCGTATTATCTTTGCAGATGAGTAGTATGGACAGAACACTGGACGCAATAGACACCCAGCTGCTGACGATCATTCAGGACAATGCCAGGACCTCTCAGGCCGATATGGCGAGGGCGGTCGGTCTGGCGCCCTCCGCCGTACTCGAGCGCCTTCGCAAGCTCGAGGCGCGCGGCATCGTCACAGGGTTCGCGGCACTTCTCGCGCCCAAGGCGGTCTGCCTCGCGCAGTTGGCCTTCGTTGCGGTTCGCGTGTCGGGCACGGGCGAGCAGGAGGAACTGGCCGGCGAGCGGCTCGCAGCGCTCCCGGAGGTGCTCGAGGTCCATCACGTTGCGGGTGAGGACTGCTACCTGTTGAAGGTCCGTACTCGGGACGCGCAGCACCTCGGCGCGTTGTTGCGTCAGCGACTCGGACGGATTCCAGGGGTGGTGTCCACGCGCACGACGGTGGTCCTGGAAACCGTGAAGGAGACGCCGCGCCTGCCCATCGGCGTAGCGGCGGGCGGACCGGTGGTGACGTCGGCCGAAGCAGCCGGCGTACAAGAGGAGGCGCTGCCATGAGCGAGAACACTCGTCGATGGGCCTGGGCAGCGTTCGCCGCGGTCTGCCTCTTCTGGGGAACAACCTATCTCGGGATCAAGATCGCCTTGGAGACGGTGCCCCCATTTCTTCTGGGCGGCATGCGGTTTACGCTCGCCGGGATTGTTCTGGCACTTGCCCTCCGTGCCACGGGACGCGAGTGGCCGGACTGGCGGAGAGCGCCTGTTTTCCTGCTCGTCGGCTTCACGATGCTCGGCTTCGGGAATGGCGGCGTCGTGTGGGCGGAGCAATTCATGGCGAGCGGACTCGTGGCAGTCCTCGTCGCGTCCACGCCGTTCTGGATGGTGGGCATCGAGTCCCTTGCTGGCGGAGAGCCCCTGACGCTGCGGACTGTCACCGGTCTGCTTGTCGGTTTTTCGGGCATACTCCTGCTCGTCTGGCCCGACCTCGCGGCGGCGCTCTCCCAGACGACCGGGTGGAAGTGGGTTGGAGGGTTGGTGGCGACGCAGCTCGCGTGCATCGGGTGGTCCATCGGTTCCACCGTCTCGAAGCAGCGGCTCAAGGGGACCGACCCTCTGGTGTCGGCGGCGTTCCAGATGCTCGCCGGCGGGTTGGTGCTCCTGACGGTCGGGGCGCTGACGGGCGAGTTCGGACGCCTGACGTGGTCCTCGCGGAGCCTCGCGGCGATGGTCTATCTGTTCTTCGCGGGCAGTCTGGTGGGGTTCGTTGCGTACACCTACGCGCTTGCCCACCTGCCGATGTCTGTCGTGTCGCTCTACCCCTACGTGAACCCGGTTGTCGCCGTCGTGCTCGGCGCGTGGCTGCTGCACGAGCCCCTGAGCTGGCGGATTGCGGTGGCGGTTTGCGCGGTGCTCGCGGGCTCCGCTGTCGTGTCGCGAGGCTCGAGGCCGGCTCCGGCAGGTGGCGAGGGCCGGGCGCGCCCCGGCGTGGCCGAGGTTGAGCCCGCGTAGCGCGGCGCGTAAGATCGGGCAGAACGGCTCTTCGAGATGTAGCCGCCGGGCCACTGCCGTCGCCAAAGGCTGCGGCGCAGAGGTCGCCCGGCGGGTTGGCAGCCCTTCTGTGAGGTTCCCATGACCCGCGCCACCATCACGTTTGCGACGTCTCTCCTCCTTGCGGTTCCAGCCGCAGCAGCCGATCGACCCGCAGCCGCGGATGCAAAGGCCGCCGGCACATCGTCAGTGAGCGGCACCTACGTGGAGGCGCGCACCGCGGAGGTGTTCGCCGGTGGCTGCGTCATGAACAGCGAAGCCGAGACGATGGGCAAGCAGGCGGTCCTGGCGTGGCGTGTGAATCAGGGCCGCGTGGGCGGCGTGTCGATCGACGGCCTCTCCGTCGTTGCGGCGCTCTCGGGCACGCACAACCTCGGCATGCGGGAGATGGGCGGTGAGGCCCCAACCCAGGTCAAGGCATTGATGTACGTCGATGCGCGCGCGAACGCAGCCCAGCGCGACGCGCTGGTCACTATGGCTCGAAGGGCCGTTGGCGACCTGCCGATCACGGTAGTGGGGGTGCAGGCCGTGCCGATCGCCTACGAGCAGACGCATCACGGTGCGGCCGTTACTGCCGGCGAGGCGAAACTGCAAGTCGAAGGGCACATTCACCACGACCCCTCGTGTGGCGCCATGCAGTGGTTCCAGCCGCTCTCGCGTGGCGCGAACGCCGAAGTGGGGCTCACGCGCACGCAGGTCTTCAGCGGGCAGGAGCTCGGCACCCGCTGGTCGCAGATGGACAAGCGGTCGGCCTTCGTCGGCACCTTCAGCTTCTGACACGCGGCCGGCGGCGCCCGCGCCCCGCGGCCTTCGTGGTACGTAGGCGTCGGGCCTCGCCCGACGCCCAGCAGGCCCGTAGGCCGTAGGCTGCCAGGCTGTACGCTACACCGCGTGCTTCTCACCGATCGTGTGGTGCTCGTCACCGGCGGCGCGCGCATGGGGCCGTCGCTCGGGCGGGCGCTCGCGACCCGCGGCGCGGACGTCGCGTTCTCGTGGCACTCCTCAGAGCACGCCGCTCGAGCCGCCGTTGCCGCCGTGTCCTCGGCAGGCCGCCGCGGTACCGCGATCCGCGCCAACCTCGAACGACATGCAGAGTGCGAACGCCTGGTGCGCGACGTCATCGAGTGGGCCGGCCGTCTGGACGTGCTCGTGTGTCTCGCGTCCGTCTACAACCGGGTTGCCCTGAACGACGTCACGCCGGAGGCCTGGCGTCAGCAGCTCGCCGTGGATCTCGACGCGTCGTTCGGCTGCGCACGCGCCGCGGCGCCGCACATGCGAGCCGCCGGCAGTGGACACATCCTCTTCTGCACTGACTGGGTCGCGGCGAGTGGCCGCCCGCGCTACACCGGCTACCTGCCCTACTACGTCGCCAAGGCCGGTGTCGTCGCGCTCACCGAGGCGCTTTCGCTGGAGCTCGCACCGGACAGCATCCAGGTGAACGCCGTCGCCCCGGGCCCCATCCTCCCTGCCGCCGGGTCCACGGCTGCCATGCAGAAGGCGACGATCGACGCCACGCCCCTCGGTCGCTGGGGCGGCCCAGAGGCGATCACCCATGCGGTGCTCGGTCTGCTGGATCAGGACTGGGTCACGGGACAGGTCGTTCGCGTCGATGGCGGCCGGCACCTGAGGTAGTCGCGATACCGCTTGAGCCGGCTGGCAGCTTTGATCCTTGTCAACGAGTCGAAAGTCTTCCGGAGAATGTACAAATCTGAAAGTTAATTATCTTCCAATCTAGGTGAGACCGCTTTCATCGAACACGGCCAACGGCATCGTTGTTGCTGATACCCAGCCGTCGTCCGATGAGTCAGTACGCGGGTGGCCGGGGGGAGAGAGAGCGTTGAAGCATCTTCTAATTGCAACGGTTGTGTCGCTGGCTATGGGCACCGGCGTCGCCGAGGCCGGCAAGATCACGATCGACACCATCGAGGATGGGTGGAGCAACGCTGTGGGGGGCACGGGGGTCGTGTACTCCAACAAGCCGAACCCGGGCTACGACTCGATCAAGTGGGGGAAGAACATCGGGTACGGGCAGAGCGCGTACTACTGGAACTCGCGCGACGTCCCCGCCAACGGCTTTCTCGTTGACGTCAACAAGGCCTTCTTCCTGGGCACGTTCACTCACGACAACAACGTGATTGGGCTCGGCAGCTCGATCACGTCCGTGAACCTCGACTTCACGCTCGGCACGTTCGACAACGCTGCGAAGCTGTTCGCCAAGTTCGAGTTCACGCATCTGGAAACGCCGAACAGCGAACCATGCACCGCGGGATCTGCCTCGCAGTGCGACGACATCGTCACGCTCTCGGACGGATCCTTCAACGAGCAGATCTGGTACGGCGGCAACCTGTACTACTTCTCGTTACTGGGATTCTCGGCCAGTAACGCGCCCCTGGAGGGTGTGCTCCAGACGCAAGAGGGGAAGAAGACAAGTTCGAACCTCTACGCGATCATCACGGATACCCCGATCAACGTCCCAGACGGCGGCGCAACCGTCGCGCTACTGGGCGGTGCCTTGATGGGCCTTGGCGCGCTGCGTCGCAAGATGGGCATCTGAACGCACGCTGAGGTCCGCCTCCCCAAGGCAACACCTCGCGAAAGGGCCGGAGCAATCCGGCCCTTTCGCATTTCCGGTCTCGGCGCGAGCCGCTGGGACAGGGGTCCTGCCTACCTGGCCGGCGCCGGCGGCAACGCGTCGATGAACTCGACCATCTTCTTGCGCGTGGCCTCGTCGGGCAGCGAGCCTCGAGCCGCCCCGAGATTGTCGATGACGTTCTTGGCCTGACTCGTGGCGGGCGTGACGACCGTCACCGCCGGATGGGCGGCGACGTACTTGATGAACACCTGCGCCCAGCTCGTGGCGCCGAACTGCGACGCCCAGTCGGGCAGCGCCCGATCGCCGACGCGGGCAAACAGGCGCGTGCGGCCGAACGGCACGTACACGAGCACGCCGACCTTTCGCTCCTGGGCGAGCGGCAGGATGCTCTCCTCGACGTCGCGGTTGTCGATGGCGTAATCGATGCCGATGAAGTCCAGAGGCTCGTTCCGCATCACCGTCTGCAACTCGGTGTACTGGCCGGGGTTGGTCGTCGTCACGCCGATGTAGCGGACGCGCCCTTCCTTCTTCAGCGCTTTCAGGATGCCGAGCTGCGTCGGCACGTCGCCAAGGTTGTGCACCTGGATCAGGTCGATCTTCGGCTTCTTGAGCTTGGCGAACGAGTCATCGATCTGCTTGCGCGCCGCTGCGGCATCGGCGCCGCCGCCACCGCGCCCGGCCACGTTGACCTTCGTTGCCCAGAAGACCTTCTCCGTGATGCCGAGCTCGCCCGCGATGCGGCCAGCGACCTCCTCCGACGCGCCGTAGCTCGGAGCCGTGTCGAAAACGGTGCCGCCATTGCTGGTGAACGCCTTCAGCACCTCACGGAGCGCCGACACGTCCTCGCTGCGCGCCACCTGAGAGAACGTCGCGGAACTGCCAAGGCCGACGATCGGGAGCTTCTCGCCGGATGACGGGATGGCGCGGGTGATCAGGGGCTGCTGCGCCTGCAGCAATGCGCGGTCGAAGGCGAGCGCGGCACCGGTGCCGAGCGTAAGCGAAAGCCAGTCGCGGCGAGTCAGCATGCGGAAATCCTCCAATGGCATTCCGACGACGCAGCCCGCCCGAGCGTTTCGCGCCAGTCCGCCGGGCAAGGCCCGGCGGCTCATATGGAGGACCCACTGGTCAAGGACGGCTGCGGGCCCTCGTGCAGCCGTCCGGTGAGATCAGCGCGCGCGTCGAGGGCGGCCAGGTCGC
>JAEZCY010000028.1 GCA_023429845.1 Acidobacteriota bacterium | reverse complement strand
GGTTTCGACATTCCCGCATTCCCGCATTCCCGCATTACGTAGAATCACCCTATGGACGCTTCCGGTTCCCGCGCCGAACGCATCGCCGATCAACTCAAGGACCAGGTCACGCAGTTGCTGGCCTTCGAGGTCAAGGATCCGGCGATCGGCCTGCTCACCGTCACGCACGTGAAGCTGACGAGCGACATGGGGCTCGCGCACGTGTACTACACCCTCATCGGCGATGACGCCGAGCGCCGCCGCACGGCCCGGGCACTCGACCGCGCGACGCCGTTCGTGCGCCGGCGCCTCGCCGAGGACATGAACATGCGGCGGACACCCGAGGTGCGGTTCCACTACGACGAGAGCTTCGAGCGGCAGGAACGCGTCGACACCCTGCTGCGCGAGATCGCCAGCGAGCGCGAGGCGCGTGAAGCACGGGAACGAGCCGAACAGACGACAGATGATGACAACGCAAAGTGAGGCGGCCGTGGCCGTTCCCCAGGCTCTCGTGCATGCGCTGCGCGCCAGCGGCCCGGTGCTGATCTGCGGTCACTCCCGCCCGGATGGCGACGCCATCGGCTCGGTCGTGGCCATGGCGGAAGCGCTGCGGGCGCTTGGTCGTCCCGTTCGCACGCTGAGTAGTGACCCTCCGCCGCCATCCTTCGCGGCCCTGCCGGGCATGGGCGACCTGGAGGTCGTCAGCGAGGTTGAGGCGACTGGCGCCACCGTGATCGTCATGGAGTCTGGGTCACTGGCCCGGACGGGGATCGCCGGCCTCGATACGGCGTCGGCGATCGTCAACATCGACCATCACCTCGGGAACACTGGCTTCGGCACGGTGAACTGGTTCGACGAGGGCGCCGCGGCGTGCGTCGAGATGGTGGCCGATGCCATCGACGCCATCGGCGCGAGCTGGACCGAGGCCATCGCCACGCACCTGTACCTCGGGCTGCTCACCGACACCGGCGGCTTCCGGCACTCGCACATCTCCGCGCGGAGCTTCGAACTCGCGAAGCGCTGTGTGATGGCCGGCGCCAATCCCGTCCGGATCGGCGAGATCGCCTACGACAGCTTCGGCCTCGGGCGGGTGAAGTTGATCGGCGAACTGCTGCACGGCATGCAACTCGATGGCGACGGGCGCATCGCCGTGCTCACCCTCACGGCCGACGTCCACGACCGCGCCGGCTCGACGCCCGACGAGACGGAAGGGCTCATCAACCTCCCCTTCACGGCTCGCGACATCCGTGCCGTGTGCCTGCTCCGCGACGACGATGGCGACAGGACGCGCGTGAGCCTGCGTTCGAAGGGCGACGTCGACGTGCGTGCCGTGGCGCAGCAGTTCGGCGGCGGCGGCCACAGGAACGCGAGCGGGTTCACGACGACCGACCCACTGCCGCTGGTGCGCGACCGGGTGCTGCCCCTCCTGCGCAACGCCATCCGATGACCCTTGTCGCCCTTGACGGCGTCCTGGTCGTGGACAAGCCCGAAGACATCACATCGCACGACGTCGTCGCTGCCGTCCGGCGCCGGCTGCCGCGGGGCACGCGGGTGGGACATACGGGCACGCTCGACCCATTCGCCACTGGCGTGCTGCCGATCGTCGTGGGCAGGGCGACCCGGCTCGCGCAGTTCCTCACGGCGAGCCGCAAGCGCTACGTCGCCGACATCGCGTTCGGGACCGCCACGGACTCCTGCGACCGGACCGGCGCGCCAGTCGAAACGGCGGCGCCCGAGGCGATGGAGGCGCTGTGCGCCGATACGGTCGCCGCAGCGCTGACGACGTTCCTCGGCCCGCAGGCGCAGGTGCCACCGCTGCACTCGGCCAAGAAGATCGACGGCGAGCGCGCCTATGTCCTGGCGAGAAGCGGCGCGGACGTGCAGCTGCCTGCCGCCGAGGTCACCGCGCACGCGGTCGAACTCTGCACGTGGGACCCGTCGCGCCGCATCGCCGTCGTCGCACTGGAGACGTCGGCCGGGTTCTACGTGCGCAGTCTCGCCCGCGACCTCGGGCAGCGGGTCGGCGTGCCGGCGCATCTCTCGGCGCTGCGTCGGGTCGCGAGCGGACCGTTCGCGATCGACGACGCCCACTCGGTGCCGGCAGTCGTGCAGGCGAGCGCGGAGGAGCTGTCGCAGTGGCGTGTGCCCCTGGCGCGACTGCTGCCCCACCTGCCGGAGGTGACCCTCGATGCCGAACAGGTGCGCGCCGTGCTGCAGGGCCGTCCGATCCGCATGCTGCCGTCACAACGGGCAGACGAGGGCGAGGACGCCGGGCGCGTCCGACTCCTCGACCAGGCCGGCGACCTGGTGGCGCTCGCCCGGCCGGCCGCCGCGGCGTCGCACGAGCTCCACGCCGACATCGTGCTGCGTTGACACGGCCAGCTCGTCCCTGTGCAGCGGCCGGCCGTTGGGCCAGCGTGGTTGGAGCGGGGCTGCAGGATGGGCTATCATTGCAAGTTCGCTGACGCGCGCACCCTCGCGTCATCCGATTCATCGACACGACGACGGCCCGGTGCCCACGGTGGCGTTCTGGACCGATCGCGGAGACGACACACGTGGCATTGACGAAGGACCGCAAGACCAACCTCATCGAGGATTACCGCCAGCACGACGCCGACACCGGGTCGCCCGAGGTGCAGGTGGCCATCCTCAGCGAGCGCATCACCTACCTGACCGAGCACTTCAAGACGCACGCGAAGGACCACCACTCCCGCCGCGGGCTCCTCAAGCTGGTCGGCCAGCGTCGGCGGCTGCTGGATTACGTGAAGGCGAAGAACACGGATCGGTACGCGCAGCTCATCAAGAGGCTCGGTATCCGGAAGTAGACGGAGCAAGCGAAGGGACGGGGCAGCCTCCGTCCCTTTTCGCGTTTCTGCTCCGCCACCGCGCGTCCGTGGCAAGGCCCGGCCTCCCCGCCGTGCGGCCCCACTCGCGCGACAGTCGTTGCAAGCGCACACCGCCAGGGCAGAGAGGTCCCCTGGCACTCACATGACAGGGAACCCCATGCACACACGCAGTCTCGAGCTCGGTAACCGGGCTCTTTCGTTCGAAACCGGCAAGCTCGCGAAGCAGGCCGACGGGTCCGTCCTGGTCCGGATGGGCGACACCGTCGTCCTCGTGACCGCCTGCCACGCGTCGTCGCCGCGCGTCGGCATCGACTTCCTGCCGCTCACCGTCGACTATCGCGAGTTCACCTACGCGTCGGGCCGCATCCCCGGCGGCTTCTTCAAGCGCGAAGGCAAGCCGACCGAGAAGGAAGTGCTCACGAGCCGGCTGATCGACAGGCCGATCCGTCCGCTGTTCCCGGCCGGGTGGTCCTTCGAGACGCAGATCATCGCGATGGTCGTCTCGGCCGACACCGACTACGACTCGGACGTGCTCGCCGTGACCGGCGCGGGCTGCGCACTCGCGCTGTCGGAGATGCCGTTCCAGAAGACGATTGCCGGCGTGCGCGTCGGCTACATCGGCGGCAGCTACGTCATCAACCCGACGTTCGCGCAGCGCAAGGACAGCACGCTCGACCTGATCATCGCCGGCAGCGCCGACGCGATCATGATGGTGGAGGCGGGCTCGCAGGAAGTCTCCGAGGAGACGATGGTCGGCGCGCTCGAGGCCGGCCACAACGCCATCAAGCAGATCGTCGTGACCATCGACGACCTCGCCAAGGCGGTCGGCAAGAAGAAGATCGTGATGCAGACCAAGGAGGTCTCGCACGACTTCTACCGCGAGGTCGAGGAGCAGGTCTACCTGCCGCTCGCCGACGCGATGCGGATCAAGGACAAGCTCGAGAACTACAGCCGCGTCGACCAGGTGCTGGCCGATCTCGTCGCCTCGATCCCCGAGGAACAGGTCGAGCGCCGCGTCGAGGCCAAGAAGATCTTCAAGGGGCTGAAGGAAAAGGTCATGCGCGACGAGGCCCTCGAGCGCGGCAAGCGCCTCGACGGCCGGAGCTTCGACCAGGTCCGCCCGATCTGGAGCGAGGTGTCGGTGCTCCCCCGCGTGCACGGCTCGGCCGTCTTCACGCGCGGCGAGACGCAGGCGCTGGTCACGGCCACGCTCGGCACCGCCGACGACCAGCAGAAGATCGAGACGATGGACGGCGAGTCCTACAAGCGCTTCATGCTGCACTACAACTTCCCGCCGTTCTCGGTCGGTGAAGTGGGCTTCATGCGCGGCCCTGGCCGCCGTGAAGTGGGCCACGGCGCTCTCGCCGAGCGCGCGCTGTCCCCGGTCATCCCGACCGAAGCGCAGTTCCCCTACACGGTGCGCGTGGTGTCGGACATCCTCGAGAGCAACGGCTCCTCGTCGATGGCCAGCGTCTGCGGCGGCTCGATGGCGATGATGGAGGCCGGCGTGCCGCTGCGTGCGCCGGTGGCGGGCGTGGCGATGGGCCTCATCATGGACGAGAGCACCGGCAAGTTCGCGGTGCTCACCGACATCGCGGGCGCCGAGGACCACTACGGCGACATGGACTTCAAGGTCGCCGGCACCGCGCAGGGCATCACCGCCCTGCAGATGGACATCAAGGTCTCCGGCATCACCATGGAGATCATGCGGCAGGCGCTCGCGCAGGCGCTCGAGGGCCGCCTCGAGATCCTCGGCAAGATGGCCGAGACCATCTCGGCGCCGCGGACGCAGACGTCGCAGTACGCGCCGCGCATCGTCTCGATCAAGATCCCGGTGGACAAGATCCGCGACGTCATCGGACCGGGAGGCAAGATGATCCGCAGCATCATCGACCGCACGGGTGTGAAGATCGACGTCGAGGACGATGGCCGGATCAACGTCGCGAGCAACGACGAGCAGTCGGCGGCGCGCGCGCTGGCGATCATCCAGGAGCTCACCGCGACCCCCGAGGTCGGCAAGACCTACATGGGCAAGGTGCAGCGCATCGCTGATTTCGGCGCGTTCGTCGAGATCATGCCGGGCGTGGACGGCCTCCTGCACGTTTCCGAGATCGCCCTCCATCGCGTCAAGGACGTGCGCGACGAACTCAAGGAAGGCGAACAGCTCCTGGTCAAGGTGCTCACCGTCGATCCCTCCGGCAAGGTTCGCCTGAGCCGCAAGGCGCTGCTCCAGGAAGAGCAGCAGCAGGCGTAGCCCCCGGACTTCGGACTCGGAGGCCCGTCGTCGTGACGCGGTCCTCGAGATGAAGGCGCGGCCTCGAGGCCGCGCCTTTTTCTTCATGTCGCGCACCGCGTCTCGCGAGCGGCGCCCGGCAGGCTTACGACATCGAGTGCAGGCCGAACATGTTGCCCTCGGTGTCTACCGCGAGCACGATGAAGCCGTACTCACCGATCGACATCTTGTCGCGGTGCACGCTGCCGCCTTCGTCTGCGACGCGGCTTCCCTCGACCGCGCAGTCGTCGCAGGTGAAGTAGATCATGGTGCTCCCGCCAGACGGCACGCCTGCGGCCTTGACGAGCGCGCCGGCCGCACCAGGCCCGTCGGCCTCCATCGGGAACGCCCACATCTCCAGGTCCGGACCGGGCAGCCGCTCGAGCGCCACCCGGAAGACGCCCTCGTAGAACCGCCGCGCCCGTTCCATGTCCTGGACGTAGATCTCGAACCAGCCAACCGGATTGCGTCGAGCCATGCGGACCTCCCTGGAGTGGTTGGCAATGGTAGCAACGATGCCGGCTGGGTGGCGGCTCATCGCGTGCATGGCCGGCACGCTACACTCTCTCGCGATGTCCGACCTCCCCATCACAGAACAGGAGAACGAGCGGGCGCGAGGGCTCGACTCGCTCTCCATCGTCGAGACGCTGACGCTGATCAACGACGAAGACCACGGCGTGCCCGCCGCCGTCCGGCGCGAACTGCCGGACATCACGCGCGTCGTCGAGGGCGTGGTGGACCGGCTGCGGCAGGGCGGACGGCTGATCTACGTCGGCACGGGCACGTCGGGCCGGCTCGGGGTGCTTGATGCGTCGGAATGCCCACCGACCTATGGCGTGCCTGCCGAGATGGTGCAGGGGGTCATCGCGGGCGGATACGACGCGTGCCATCGTGCGGTCGAGGCGTCCGAGGACGACCGCGAGGCCGGCGCGCGCGATCTCCTCTCGCGCAACGTGACCGCAGCGGATGCGGTGATCGGCATCGCCGCGTCCGGGCGGACACCGTACACCATCGGCGCCGTGGCCCACGCGCGAGCCGTCGGGGCATTCACGGCGGCGATCACCTGCGTGCCTGGTTCGGAGATCACCACCGCGGCGGACGTCGCCGTCGTGCCCGTCGTAGGGGCCGAGGTCGTCGCCGGGTCGACGCGCATGAAGTCGGGCACTGCGCAGAAGCTCGTCCTGAACATGATCTCGACGACGGCGATGATTCAGCTGGGGTACGTGCGCGGCAGCCGCATGACGAACATGCGGGCCCGCAACAGCAAGCTGCAGGCTCGCGCCGCCCGCATCCTGCAGACGGAGGTGGGCCTGGACGAGCGCGCGGCGGTTGCCGCACTCGAGGCCGCGGGCGACGACCTGGCGACGGCTGTCGTGATGGTGAAGACGGGGCGCGGGCGCGAGGCTGCGGCGGCGGCGCTCCAGGCGGCGGCTGGCGTCATCGACCGCGCCATCGCTTCCCTGTCGTCCTGACTGCGGCACCGTCCCCGCACTCTACGTAGCCGTGGCTCCCCGGGCGGCGGCCAGCGATCGGTCGCGCTCTCCAGCGCTTGACCCCACGGCAGAGCGCTCCGATACTCGCGGGAACCATGGATACCCACACCCCCTCCCGTTCCCGGCGTCAGTTCCTCGGCGGCGCGGCCGCACTCGCCGCGGGCGCCACGACCCTCGGCGGCGTCTCGGCCGCCGCCATGCAGCCAGCCTCGCCCGCGATCGTCCGACCGCCCGAGGGCAAGCCCCTGCTGCTCGCCACGAAGCTGAGCATGATCGCCAAGGAAGACGGCGGCCGCACCCTCTCACTTCCTGAACGCCTGAAGATGGCCGCCGCGGCCGGCTTCGATGGCGTGGACTTCGACGAAGCGGGCAGCTTCACGCCGGAGCAGGCGCGCGCGGCGGTGCAGGAAACGGGCGTCTTCGTGCATGGCGCGATCAACCACGCGCACTGGAAGCAGCGCCTCACCAGCGCGGACGAGGCCGAACGCAACCAGGGGCGCGCGAACCTCGAACACTGCGTCCGCGTGTCGCACGCCGCCGGCGGCAATGGCGTGCTGCTCGTGGTCGGCCAGGCGAGCGACGGGCCGACGGACGTCATCGAGGAGCGCGCACGCCAGGAGATCAGGAAGGTGCTGCCGCTGGCCGCCTCGCTCGGACAGATGATCCTGATCGAGAACGTCGGCAATCGCATGATGTACGACCCGGACGCGGGACCCGAGCAGGGCGCGGAGCAGTTCGTGCGGTTCATCGACAGCTTCGGCAGCCCGTGGGTCGGCATGTACTACGACCCGGGCAACCATTGGCGCATTGGCCAGCCGAGCGAGTGGATCCGGGCATTCGGCCACCGATGCGTGAAGCTCGATGTGAAGGGGTACAGTCGCGCCATCCGGAAGATGGTGGACATCACCAGCGAGCAGGACGACCTGCCCTGGGATCAGGTGCGCCGTGCGATCGCCGACATCGGCTTCAACGGGTGGGCCACCGCGGAGGTTGGCGGCGGCAATGTGGAACGGCTGACGCTGGTCCGGCAGCAGATGCAGAAGGCGTTCGCGCTGGCCTGAGAGCGCATTGGGCCTTGGGGCTTGGAAGGGAGCCTTGCGCCGTAGATGGGATGGGACCGGCCAACGTCGCGTGCGCCGGTCCCGAGGGGGTGTCGCCGCGACGTCACGCAGGGACGGCCGGCACGCCCTTTTCCGGGACGCATGCGGAGGCTTACGCGCCGCGTCATCGGATTGCCGGCTCTTTTCGTGTGCATGCCTTGCGCAGCGGGGGGCTCACTTCTTGCTTTGTCACAGGCGACGCCGACGTCCGGCGCCGATAGCTCCCCGCACATGCTCCCTGTGATCAAGATCGCTTCCTACAGTTCCATCGCACTTTTCCTGACCGTCTCCACGGCTTCAGCCGACTCAATCACGCTCGCGGGCGGCTTCAACGTGCTCGTGCGCAACGACATGACCCTGAAGGCCGACGTCGGTGGCCGGACGGCGGTGGGCGGCAACGCGACTTTCGCCAACTTCGCCATCGGCAGCGGCGACAACGCCAACAACGGCGCCGCCCTCGTCCCTGACGCAAGCCGTCACGACCTCGTCGTTGGCGGCCATGCGACGCTGAGCAACGGCTCGGTCAACAAGGGCAGCGCGTATGCCGGCTCGGCTTCGACGACCGGCGTGGGCCTGCACACGCCTGGCGCGACCCTGCGGACGGGCGGTCTGCCACCGGTCGACTTCGTGAACCTGTTCACGGAGGCGGAGTCGCTCTCGCAGGAGTTGCTGGGGATCTCCGCCAACGGGAGCGCCAGCGCCCAGTGGGGCGGCCTCACGCTCACCGGCACCGACGCCACGCTGAACGTGTTCGACCTCACCACGGACGCACTGGCAGGGTTGCACTCGATGAACATCCTGGTGCCGCCGTCCTCCACGGTGCTGTTCAACGTGAGCGGCAGCGCGCTGACCATGCAGTACATGGGTATCAGCGTCAACGGTCAGCAGGACAACGCGATGTCGAGCCAGATGCTCTGGAACTTCCAGAACCTGGCGTCGCTGACGCTCAATGGCCTGGGCTGGCGCGGGTCCATCCTCGCGCCGTGGGCGACCATGAACCTGGCCAGCGGGCATGTGAACGGCCAGGTGATCGTCAACAACCTCTACACGTCCTGGGGCGGCGAGTACCACAACCTCGCCTTCGCAGGCGACCTGCCGTTCTCCGACGAAGAGCCCATGCCGTTCGATCCGGAACCGACACCGGTGCCCGAACCGACGGTCGCGCTGCTCCTTGGCGGCGCCGGCCTGGCGTGTGCGTACCGCTTCCGCCGCCGCATTCGCCTCGGCTAAGCCGGCTGTCCCCGCCGGCCGACTGCCGCGCCTGGGTCGGGCCGGCTGTCCCAGCCCACTACCGGTGCCGCCCTGGGCAGGGCCGGCTGTCCCAGCCGGCCCTGCGGCATGGACGTGCTTGAGCCGCGTCGGGCGCTCGTGGTTCCATCGCACCATGACGACATGGGGAACGGAACTGAATCGTGCGGCGCTTGCCGACTGGTACCGCCGCAACCGGCAGCGGTCACGTCAGCTGTTCGACGTCGTCAGCACCGACGCCTACTACTCGCGCCCCATCTCGCTCCGCCACCCGATCGTGTTCTACGAGGGCCACCTGCCGGCCTTCAGCGTCAACACCCTCGTGAAGAAGGCGCTCGGGCGTCCGGGCGTGGACGAGGCACTGGAGCGCCTTTTCGCGCGAGGCATCGACCCCGAGGACGAGGCCGACGCGAGCCGCAGTGCCCGCGCCGAGTGGCCAGGGCGCGAGGAGGTGCAGCGGTTCGCCGCCGAGTGCGATGCCCTCGTGCTCGACGCGCTCGCCTATGCGCCTCTCGACCAGGTCGGACACCCGCTCCTGCACGAGGCACAGGCGGTGTACGCCATCCTCGAGCACGAGGCGATGCACCAGGAAACGCTGCTGTACATGTGGCATCGCCTGCCGTTCTCCAGCAAGGTGGCGACGGCCGCAGGCCCCGACGCCCCCTCGATCACGACCGATACGCGAAGCGCGACTCCGACACCCTCGCGCGTCATGATCCCCGCGGGCCGTGCCGTGCTCGGCGCGCGTCCCGGTGAGATCGAGTTCGGCTGGGACAACGAGTTCCCCGCATGCGTCGCCGACGTGCCTGCCTTCGCCATCGACGTCCACGACGTCACCAACGAGCAGTACCTGGATTTCGTGGACGCGGGCGGGTACACGAACCCGGACGTCTGGACGCCCGAAGCGTTCGAGTGGCTCCGCGGCGCCGGCATCGAGCACCCGCCCTTCTGGGTCCGCGACGACGACACGTGGAAGTGGCGCGGCATGTTCGCCGACATCGATCTGCCGCCCGCCTGGCCGGTCTATGTCAGCCAGATGGAGGCGGCCGCGTACGCCCGCTGGACGGGCGCGCGCCTGCCGACCGAGGCCGAGTACCACCGGGCGGCGTTCGGCACGCCATCCGGTTCGGAGCGGCGGTTCCCGTGGGGTGACGAGCCACCGGATCGGTCCCGCGGCACCTTCGACTTCGCGTCGTGGAATCCGGTGGGCGTCGGGCAACATCCGGACGGGTGCAGCGCCTGGGGCGTCCACGACCTGATGGGCAACGGCTGGGAGTGGACGTCCACGACGTTCGCGCCGTTCGACGGGTTCCGCCCGATGGCGTCGTATCCCGAGTACTCGGCCGACTTCTTCGACGGGCAGCACATCGTGATGAAAGGAGCCTCGCCCGCCACCGCCGCCCCGCTGCTGCGCCGCAGCTACCGCAACTGGTTCCGCCCGAACTACCCGTACGTCTATGCGACCTTCCGCTGTGTCGGAGACGCGGCTGGCCGATGACGACAGCGACACGCGACCTCGCGCAGACGGTCAGGGATGCGCTGCAGCTGACGCCACGGCAACTGCCGTCGCGCTTTCTCTACGACACGCTCGGCTCGGCGCTGTTCGACGCCATCTGCCACCTCCCGTGGTACCGCATCACGCGGGCCGAACTGCGACTGCTCGCGCGCCACGGGGCCGCCATCGGGCAGATGCTCGACGGCGGCGGCCGCATCGTCGAACTGGGCAGCGGCAACGGTGAGAAGCTGGCGACGCTGCTGGCACACGCGGGCGTCCAGGGGGTGCAGGCGCACCTGATCGACCTGTCGGAATCGGCGCTCGTCCGTGCCATGCAGGCCCTCGCCGCAATCGAGGGGCTCGACCTTCGCGTGACGACGCATACGGCGAAGTACGAGGAGGGGCTCAGCGCCCTGCCCGCGGAACGTGGCGGCCGGACGCTCGTCGCGTTCCTCGGCTCCAACATCGGCAACTTCGACCCGCCTGGCGCCGCGGTCTTCGTTCGCTGCATCCGTGGCGCGATCGAGCCCGGCGACGCCCTGCTGTTCGGCGTGGACCTCGTCAAGCCCGAGCACGACCTGCTGCTCGCCTATGACGACCCCCTCGGCCTGACGGCGGCCTTCAACAAGAACATCCTGTTGCGCCTCAACACCGAACTCCAGGCCACCTTCGACCTGGACCGCTTCGCGCACCGTGCCGTGTGGAATGCCGGGGCATCGCGCGTCGAGATGCACCTGGAGAGCCTCGTGGCGCAGGAGGTCCGGATCCCCGCCGCCGACCTGCTGATCCGCCTGGACGCCGGTGAGCGGATCTGGACCGAGAGCTCCTACAAGTACGACCAGCGCAGCATCGAACGGCTCGTGGAGCCCGCGGGGTTCGTCCTGCGGGAGCAGTGGACGGACGAGGACGCAGGATTCGCGCTCACGATGTTCGAGGCCGTATAGTCGGCCTTGTCACCTTTTCGCGCGCCCGCACTCGAATGGGCGAGGGCCTCAGACGTGACGCAGCGATCGATCCCAACGGCGCCGCAGGGCGCCACCGACGACGACGACCACCAGCTGATCGGACGGGTGCTCGCAGGCGACACCGCCGCATTCGAGCCGTTGATGCGCCGCTACAACGAGCGCGTCTACAGGGTGGCCCGCAGCATCGTCCGGGACGAATCCGAGGCCGAGGACGTGATGCAGCAGGCGTACGTCAATGCGTACGTTCACCTGCGGCAGTTCCGCGGCGCGGCGCGTTTCTCGACGTGGCTGACGCGCATCGTCATCAACGAAGCTCTGGCGCGCGTGCGGCGTCCCGCCGATGCTGCCCTTGACGAGAACCATCCGAACGTGGTGCCGTTCATGACCGGACCCCCAGCGGAGAACCCTGAGCGCGAAGCGTTTCGCGGCGAACTGCGACTGCTGCTCGAGTGGGCCATCGACGGCTTGCCCGACGGCATGCGCGAGGTGTTCGTGCTGCGGGAGGTCGAAGGACTCAGCACCGCCGAAACGGCAGAGAGCCTCGACGTCAGCGAGGACGTGGTGAAGACCCGCCTCTCCCGGGGCCGCGCCCAGTTGCGGCTCCGCCTGCTGCAGCGCACCGGCGCCGCCGCTGCCGGCGCCTTCCGTTTCCATCGCCCGCGCTGCGACCGCATCGTCGCGCAGGTGCTCGGCCGCGTTGCGGACGACACGGTGCGGCACGACGTGCCTCCGGCGCTGCCTGCGGACGCTGTCGTGCTGACGGCGGACCAACTCGTCGCGCTGCGGCGGGAACTGCATGCGGCACTGGACGGCCTCGACGCGCTCGACCATCTCTGCTCCGTGCAGCAGTTGGCGGGCCGCGTGGAGGAAGGCGTCAGTTCGGCGCTGTACATCCTCGGTCGCGCGCAAGCGCTGGCGCAGCGACGGGATCCAGACGGCAACGATCATTCGTAACCGCGCCCTGACATCAGCCCGCCGCGCCGATGTCACCTTCTGCGTCCGGTCCACTCCAATGGGTGTGCGCGAGGCGAATGCCCTCCACCAGCGCGCCGGCATGCTCACAGCGACATGCCGTTCCCGAGGAGTGACTCATGACCACACGCTCATGGCTGTGTGTGCTTGCGGGGCTCGCGTTCTGCCTGCCCGCCACATCAGCCGCCCAGACGCTGGACGATGCGCAGATCGCCGCCATCGTCGTGGCCGCCAACCAGGTGGACGTGGACGCCGGCCGCCTCGCCTCCCGCCAGGCGAGCGCAGAGAAGGTGAAGCAGTTTGCCAACCTCATGGTGACCGACCACACGGCCGTGAATGCCTCCGCGACCGACCTCGCATCGCGGCTGAAGCTCACGCCGCAGGAGAACGACACGAGCCGCGCCCTGCAAGCTGGCGGTGACAAGCACCTCGCACACCTGGAGAAGCTGCGCGGCGATGCCTTCGACCGTGCGTACGTCGCACACGAAGTGGCCTACCACCAGCAGGTGATCGATGCGCTCGACAAGCAACTCATCCCGAACGCCAAGAACACGGATCTCTCGGCGTTGCTCGTGAAGGTGCGGCCGGCGTTCGTCGCGCACCTCGAACACGCGCGTCAGTTGCAGCAGGCACTTGGTGGCGGGCGGTGACCTCAGCCCGTATGGCCCTGGTGATGGCGATGCTCGCGGGGCTCGCCATCCCCTCGGCGGGGTGCGTCCAGGAGGCGCCGCGCACGCACAGGGTGCGGATCACCGACATGCGGTTCACCCCGTCCACGCTGGTCGTGCGACCGGGTGACTCGGTGCAGTGGGTGAACGAGGATCTCGTGCCGCACACGGTGACATCCCGCGCGAGCGGCATCGATTCCGGCACGATCCCACCCGGCGGCGACTGGCGCTGGACGGCTCGCGAACCGCTGACGATGCCGTACACCTGCGCGCTGCACCCGACGATGACGGCGCGCCTCGACGTGCGGTGACGGCCCACCCATCGCCGCAGGCACGTCGGCGTCGTCGTCACCCACCGACCAGCCAGGTCAAGGCCTCGTACTCGTCGTCGAAGACCTCGACGCGACCGACCACGTCCGTGGACGCGCCCTTCAACATCGATGCGATGCCGAAGTGGGGGCCAGCAGCGGCAACGATGGCCGCGCGTCGCGGCAGGCCCCAGCGCGCCAGCCAGAGATCGACGCGGCGCAGGAACTCGACGTATTGAGGCACGGATGTGACGTCGATCGCGCGCAGGTCGATCAGCACGAGATCGTCGGCCCAGCCCGCGGCTGACGCGAAGATCCCTCCGGACGGGCGCGGGGCATCGTCGTCCCCGAACTCGTCGAGGAGCACCATGCGGAGTACCCCGAAGTCCTCGTCGCGGTGCCAGTGAACACCCACGGCTGCACGTCTGATGAGTACAACGTTCGACAGGCGCCCGCCGGAACAGTCGAGGCGGCGCGCCCCTGATGGACTACACTCGCCGTGCCGGTGCGGGCGCGATGCTTCTCCCTGCGTGCTCACCCGTGGGGATGCCTTCCCTGTTCGTGCCGGCACCATTGACGTGCGCATCGGTCCATCCCTGAACTCCTGTGCGGACTCCTGAATCGGTCGGCAGGCGCGTCGGACGTTACGCGGTCGGCGTCACCGTCGCGACGGGAGCGGCAACGCTCGCGTACCGCCTGACGCGTCCGCTGCTGAGCCGACTCGGCGCGCTCGTGCGGCGACGCGAGCCGGACGTACGTGCTGACGCCGCGTCCCGACTCTCGCTCCGGAGCTATGCCGAACTGCACGAAGGGATGAGCGCCTCGGCACTGGTGCGGCTGCTCGGTCCGACGTTCCGCGAGGTGAACCGCACCGAGATACCCGGCGCGGAGACGCGCACCCTCGTCTGGACCACCGACGATGGGCGCGCGGTACACGCGGTGCTGCAGAACGATCGCCTCGTCGCCAAGGCCGAGCGCGGTCTCACGTAGACGGGCGCCACCGCAGTTGCCGGCCATTGGCGTCCGCCGCGTGGCGGCTCGACCGTTCACGCTTCCTCGTCACAGCGCGGCGCTCCGCTTCCCGTCGCGACGTCGCACGCCAGCGGGTCGATACGCAGTGATGCATGGGCGCATCCCGCGCAAACGGCGCACATGCCCGTGCGCCGTGCTTGACACCGTCGACGCGACGCCAAAGACTTTGCGCACGGAGCTGCTGGTGAACCCGGACGCGGAGGGCGGATGGCTGACGCATCGGAAAGCGACGCACGGCGGGCACTCGCGCTCGCGACGATCTCGTTCGCGCTCTGCTTCATGGCGTGGGGGCTCGTCGGCGGATTGGCGTCTGTCTTCGGCAGCCTGTACGGGTTGACCGCGACGCAGACGGCACTGCTGGTCTCGGTGCCCGTGTTGCTGGGGTCGCTGGCCCGATTGCCGATGGGGCTGCTCACCGATCGCTTCGGCGGTCGGCTGATGTTCACGATCCTGCTGGCGCTGTCGTCGGCCGCCGCGTGGACCGTGACGCTGACGTCCACGTATGCCTCGCTGATGGCGTCGGCCTTCTTCATCGGCCTCGCCGGTGCGTCCTTCTCGATCGGCGTCGGCTTCGTGTCGCGGTGGACGGCGGCCTCACGACAGGGCACGGCGCTCGGCGTCTACGGCCTTGGCCTGCTGGGTCAATCGGCGGCGGTGTTCGTCGGGCCTGTCGCCGCAGCCGCCTTCGGATGGCAGGCCGTGTTCCGCGGCGTGGCGGCCGCCCTGCTCATCTGGGCGGGCCTGTTCTACGCGCTGGCCCGCAACGCGCCGGTCACGGTCAGGCCGGCATCGTTCGGGGCGATGTTCGGCGTGTTGCGGCGCGAGCCCATTGCCTGGCTCCTCGGCGCCTTCTACTTCCTCACGTTCGGCGGCTTCGTCGCGTTCTCGATCTACCTGCCCACGCTGCTGCGCGCGCAGTTCGGGCTGTCGCCAGCGGATGCCGGGTTCCGGGCGGCGGGCTTCGTGGTGCTCGCGACATTGCTGCGGCCGGTCGGCGGCTGGCTCGCCGACCGCATCGGCGGCGCCCAGGTGCTCGCGTGGGTGTTCGGCGGCATCGCGATCTTCTCGTGGCTGCTCGCCTGGCCGGCGATGGTGCCGTTCACGGTGGGTGCACTCGCGTGCGCAGCCCTGCTCGGTCTCGGCAACGGCGCCGTCTTCAAGCTGGTGCCGGAGCGCTTCCCGGCCGAGGTCGGCACGGTGACCGGACTGGTCGGCGCCCTCGGCGGACTCGGCGGGTTCTTCCCGCCCATCCTGCTCGGCGTGTTCCATGACCGCCTCGGCGCGGTATGGCCCGGCTTCCTGCTTCTTTCGGCCAGCGCCGTCGCGCTCTGGTACGCCAACCGGCGCGTGTTCGAGCCTGGCGACCTCGCAGCGCGGATCGCGCTGTCGCCTGCAGCCCGACGCCGCGTGGAACGCACGCGGGCCGGCGCGTGGGCCTCACTGGTGACGCTGACGCTGGCCGCGGCCGTCGTTGTCGGATCGCGTCGGCTCCAGAACTTCGACGCGGCACTGGTGGGTTACACGTTCGCCACGCTCTTTGCCACGTTCGGCATCACCTACCGTTACGCGATGTGGCTGAACCGGCCGCCGACGCGCATGTACTGGCGTCGCGGCTGGCAGGTGTTCACCTCCGGCGGCCGCCTCGCCGGCAACCTCGGTCGGCTGGGCAAGCGCGGGCTCGTCGAGTTCGCAGCCAACCGCTTCATCTTCAGGCGGGGCATGCTGCGCGGCGCGGCGCACTGGCTGATCATGTGGGGCTGCATCCTGGCCGCCGCCATCACGTTCCCGCTCGTCTGGGGGTGGATCCACTTCGAGACGGTGCCTGGAGACCTGGACTCGTACCGCTCCTATGTCTTCGGCCTGCCGGTGCAGGACTTCCGCATCGACTCGATCATCGCGTTCATGGCCTTCCATGGCCTCGTTTGGTCGTCGTTCCTGGTGATCGGCGGCGTGATGCTGGCCTTCCGCCGCCGGATGGTGGACCACGGCGCCGCCGCCGTGCAGCAGTTCGGGCAGGACATCCTGCCGCTGCTGCTGCTGTTTGCCATCAGCGTGACGGGGCTGATGCTGACGGCGAGCTACACGTGGATGAAGGGATATGCGTACGACTTCCTCGCCATCCTCCATGCCGTCACCGTGATCTTCACGCTGCTGTACCTGCCGTTCGGCAAGTTCTTCCACGTGTTCCAGCGGCCCGCCCAACTCGGCGTCAGTTTCTACAAGGAGGCGGGCGCGCACGGCGACCAGGCGCACTGCCAGCGGTGCGGCACCCCGTACGCCTCCGCGATGATGGTGCGCGACCTTCAGGTCGTGGAGCGCGAACTCGGCTTCCGCTACGAATTACCCGACGGCACGCACTACCAGCAGGTGTGCCCACGCTGCAAGCGCGCACTCGTCGGCCTCGCGCAGAGCGCGCTGTGGCGCCCGCACCTCGACGCGCGCAACGACGCGCCGCTCCCCGCCACGCGGGAAGGACTCTGAATGGCCACGCTGCCCGCCGACCCGCTGAAGATCATCGAAGGCTACGGCCCCCACGTGTCGCACATGGCTGGCCTGCGCCGATCGACGAGCGTGGAGCCGGAGCGGCTCGTGAAGACGCACTGCTGCTTCTGCGGACAGCAATGCGGCATCCAGCTGAAGGTCCGCGACAACGCGCTCATCGGCTTCGAGCCATGGGACGACTTCCCGTTCAACCGCGGGATGCTGTGTCCGAAGGGCATCAAGCGTTACCTCCAGGGCTCTCACCCCGACCGGCTGCTCACGGCGCTGAAGCGCGACGAGGGGTCGCCCACCGGTTTCAGTCCGATGGCGTACGGTGAGGCGATTGCGCGCGCTGCGTCCGAGATTGCCCGGCTCCAGCAGGCGCACGGCCCGGCCTCGGTCGGCGTACTCGGCGGCGCCAGTCTGACGACGGAGAAGACCTACCTGCTCGGCAAGTTCGCGCGTGTGTGTCTGCGCACCCCTTACATCGACTACAACGGCCGACTGTGCATGGTGAGCGCCGGCGCCGCGAACAAGAAGGCGTTCGGGGTGGACCGCACGACGAACCCGTGGTCCGACATGGTGGGCACCGAGGTGATCTGGGTTGCCGGCTCGAACGTCGCCGAGTGTTCGCCCATCACCACCAACTACATCTGGCAGGCGCGCGAACAGGGAGCGCGCGTCATCGTCCAGGACCCGCGCATCACGCCCATCGCCCGCACGTGCGACCTCTACCTGCCGGTCAAGCCCGGACGTGACGCGGCCCTGTTTGCCGGCGTCCTCCAGGTGATGATCGAGCGCGACTGGCTCGACCACGAGTTCATCAGGAACGAGACGGCTGGCTTCGAGGACGTCGCCGCGTACTGCGCACAGTGGCCGCTTGCCCGCACCGCCGCAGTGACCGGCGTGCCCGAGCGCGCCCTGCTGCAGGCCGCCGAGTGGTGGGGCACGGCACGCAGCAGCTTCTTCTTCCACGCCCGCGGCATCGAGCACCACTCCAACGGCGTCCAGAACTCCCTCGGCACCATCAACCTCGTGCTCGCCTCCGGACGCATCGGCAAGCCCAAGAGCGGCTACGGCACCATCGTCGGGCAGGCCAACGGCCAGGGCGGCCGCGAACACGGGCAGAAGTGCGACCAACTGCCCGGCTGGCGCGACATCAGCAATCCCGAGCACCGCCGCTACGTCGCGAGCGTCTGGGACGTGGACGAGGGAGACATCCCCGGCCCCGGCGTCGATGCCTACGAGATGTTCCGGAAGATCGACGCGGGCGAGATCAAGGGGCTGATTTCGATCTGCTTCAACCCGAAGGTGTCGCTGCCCGACAGCGCGTTCGTGACGCGCGCGCTCGAGAAGCTCGAGTTCTATGTGGCGATCGACTTCTTCCTGAACGACACGGCATGGCACGCCGATGTCGTGCTGCCCGGCAGCCTCCACGAAGAGGACGAGGGCATCGTCGCCCAGGTCGAGGGACGGATCATCAAGATCAACAAGGCGGTGGAGTGCCCAGGCGAGGCACGGCAGGACTGGCGCATCATCCAGGACCTCGCGCAGGCGCTCGAACGTCCCAAGGGGTTCACCTTCGAGAGTCCGCGCGCCATCCTCGAAGAACTGCGTGTCGCGAGCCGCGGCGGCGTCGCCGACTACTCCGGCGTGACCTACGAGAAAATCGAGGCCCAGAACGGGGTCTTCTGGCCGTGCTACAGCCACGACCCACGCACCGGCGAGCCCACGCCGGATCACCCGGGCACGCCGCGCCTGTTCGAGCCTGGCAGCTACAACCCGGTGGCGCAGGGCAACGGCCGGTTCTACTTCCCGGATGGACGCGCGCGCTTCAACGTCGCCGACTACCGCGTGCCGGTAGACGATGCCGACGACGAGTTCCCGCTGTATCTGACGACGGGCCGCGTCATCAGCCAGTTCCTCTCGGGCACGCAGACGCGGCGCATCGGCCCGCTCGTGGACCAGATCCCCGAACCGTACATCGAGTTGCACCCGCGCCTTGCCGAGAAGCTGGGCATCGCGCACGACGACTGGGCCACGGCCGAGACGCGGCGCGGGTCGATGACGCTGCGTGCGCACGTCGTCCGCACGATCCGTCCCGACACGATCTTCATCCCGTACCACTGGGCGGGCCCGAAGAGCGCCAACCAGCTGACGGTGGCGGCGCAGGACCCGATCAGCAAGATCCCGCAGTACAAGGTCTGCGGCGCCAGGCTCCGCAAGGCCGACGGGCCGCCGGAGTACGCAACGACGCGAGAGCCGCAGCAGTGACCTGGTAGGTCGCGCCTCGACGCGCGGCCGGCGTGGAGCCGAGACAGACGATGCCCAAGCCCGAATACCTGCACTTCTTCATCGACCACAACCGCTGCATCGGCTGCCAGGCGTGCGTGCACGCGTGCACGGAGTGCGACACGCATCGCGGCGACTCGATGATCCACCTCGAGTACGTGAACCGCGGCGACAGCGTCCAGACCGTCCCCATGGTCTGCATGCACTGCGAGCAGCCGACGTGCGCGGAGGTGTGTCCCGCTGACGCGATCAAGCGCACGGGCGACGGCGTGGTGCAGTCGGCGCGCAAGCCGCGCTGCATCGCCTGCGGCAACTGCGTGCAGGCCTGCCCGTTCGGTGTGCCGGAGGTCTACGAGGACCGCCAGATCATGATGAAGTGCGACATGTGCTACGACCGATCGAGCATCGGCAAGAAGCCGATGTGCGCCACGGTGTGTCCGAGCCAGGCGCTGTTCTTCGGCACGCGGGAGCAGATCGAGCAGCTGCGCCCGGCGTCGGCGCCCGTGAACACGTTCCAGTTCGGCGACCAGACGATCACGACGAAGGTGTTCGTCATGACGCCGCGCGACCTGACGTCGCGGGCGCCCCACGTCGACGTGACGGCGGCGATGCACGAGCAGGCGCGTCCGCGCGCGGTCTCGTTGAAGGTGGTGGCCGCAACACCCGGCGCCGTCGCATCGGCGCCCGACGGGTTCGGACACGACCCGTTCGCCGACGTGCAGATCTGAGGAGTCATGGCAGAGACGATCGACCCGCGCGCGCGTGTGGATGTGCGCATCGACACACCGGATCGCGAAGGGCTCGTCGGCACGGCCCCCGCCGACATCTACGCACCCGGCCGCGATGGCGAGCGGTTGTCGGTGGCGCCCGACTCCAGGCCGGCCGAGGAGCAGCCGGCCTGGCGCCAGGACTTCCCCATCGACTGGCCCGCCGACCACTACGTCGAGCGTCGTGACTTCATGAAGTTCATGGTGCTCACGAGCGGCGCCTTCACGACAGGGCAGTTCTGGATCGCGGCGCAGCAATGGCTACGCGACCAACGGCCATTGGGCCAAGTGCGGATTGCCTCGCTCGCGGCCCTGCCGGTCGGCGGCGCGCAGGTCTTCTACTACCCTGGCGAGCACGACAACTGCCTGCTGGTGCGCCTGTCGGAATCCGAACTCGTGGCCTACGGGCAGAAGTGCACGCATCTCACCTGCGCGGTCACGCCGCGGGTGGCGGAGGGCACGCTGCTCTGCCCTTGCCACAACGGCATCTTCGACCTGCGCTCGGGCAACGTGCTCGCGGGACCGCCGCCGCGACCGCTGCCGCGCGTGCGCCTCGACGTGCGCGGCGACGACGTGTACGCCACCGGCATCGACTGGAGGACGACCTGACATGGCCCTGCGACGCCGCGCCTTCACCCGCGAACAGCGCAGCACGATCGTCTACGGCATGCTCGCCTTCGTGCTGATCATCGTCATCCTGCAGTTGTGGCTGTTCACCGCCACCATGAACGCGTTCCTCGGGGGCGATGCGAGCGTGGTCTGGCCCGCCGCGCTGGCGAGCCTCGCCTGTCTGCTGCTGAACGTCGGGCTGCTGCGCCACCTGTACAAGCTCGAACGGCCGCGCTAGAGGCGAACGAGGATCATCGGGGGATGCCCGCCTTGCACACGCAGCGGCAGCCGTCCGCGCGCAGCCGTTCGCATCCGGAGGCAACAGCATGAGCGATCCCGGTCCAGCCGCGCGCACGCCGGCCGTTCGCAAGGGGCAGGGCTCCACGACGCTGTCACGGGCCGAGTTCGAGGCCCGCTGGCGCATGCAGTTCCACGATCCGGCGTTCGAGCAGGTGCCCGAGGCGCTCGAGCGGGCGCTCGCCGTCGCCTGGGACGCCTACGAGCAGTACCGGAAGAGTCCGCGCACCGTGAAGGCCGGTCCCGAGTTCGCCAATCCGGACGCCGACCTCGCGCTGGAATGGGTGGAGGCGCGCCGCGCCGTCCAGGCAGCGGCGGCGGCGCACGACGACCCGGCGGGCGACACCCGGCTGTTGCTGATCTGCGGGTCGCCGCGCAGCGACGAGACCTGTCCCGGCGAGATGTCCAAGACGTTCCGCCTGCTGCAGCACGCGCGTGCCGTGCTCGCGCAGGCCGGCTCGTACGATCTCGACGTGCTGGACTTGAGCGTGCTGACCTCCGAGTACGGCCGGCGCATCTTCCCCTGCAAGGCGTGCGTCTCGACGGCCATGCCGCTCTGCCACTGGCCGTGCTCCTGCTATCCGAATCACGCGATGGGACAGGTGCAGGACTGGATGCACGAGATCTACCCGCGCTGGGTCGCCGCGCATGCCGTACTCATCGTGACGCCCGTGCACTGGTACCAGGCGCCGAGTGCCCTCAAGCTGATGATCGACCGCCTCGTCTGCGCTGATGGCGGCAACCCCGACCCCACGACCACCGACGGCAAGTCTCCGGAGAAGGCCAAGGCGCTCGAACTCCAGGGCTGGCCGTACCCGCGCCACCTCGCAGGGCGCGCCTTCGGCGTCATCGTGCACGGCGATGCAGCCGGTGCCGACACCGTGCGGCGGTCGCTGCACGACTGGCTGGCCGACATGGGCCTCGAACCCGCAGGTTCGCTCGCGCTTGTCGACCGCTACGTCGGGTACTACGAACCGTATGCCACCAGCCACGACGCGCTCGATGGAGACGAAGCGCTGTTTGCCGAGGTGGCCAACGCCGCCCGGACGCTCGGGGAGGCAGCGAGCCGCGTGCGCGCCGGACGCCATCAGGCCGGCGCCGCGCTCACTGAGCCGCGTCCGAAATAGCCTCCATCGCGGGAACCTTTGCCGTCGGGGCACGTACCCCGTTCGCATGTCGATCCGCATGTGGCGCACACTCGTGGCGATCTTCGTCGGCACCCTGCTCGTCGCACTGAGCCCGGACTGGGCGACGGCGCAGCAGGCCGACGTGGACGCGTCCGTCCGCGCAGAATAGACGCCGGGCGACCCGTGTCTCCTGTTCTGTCCTTTCCCGACGCCGCGTCCTTCGAAGGCTGGATCCGCGCGCATCACGACGACACACCCGAGGTGTGGCTGCGGCTGTACAAGAAGGGCTCCGGCGTGCCGTCGATCACGCTGGCCGATGCGCTCGACGTGGCCCTGTGCTGGGGGTGGATCGACGGCATCCGCAAGAGCTACGACGCGCAGTCGTACCTGCAGCGGTACACGCCGCGACGTGCCAGGAGCCTGTGGAGCCAGATCAACCGCGAACATATCACCAGGCTGACGGCGGAGGGTCGGATGACACCGCACGGGCAGCGTCAGGTGGATGCGGCAAAGGCGGACGGGCGCTGGGACCGGGCCTATCCGCCACAGCGCGACGCGACGCCCGACAGCATCCCTGCGGACCTGCGCGGCGCGATCGAGGCATCGCCGTCGGCTGTCCGGACGTTCCGCACCCTGAGCAAGCAGAACCTGTTCGCCCTCGCCTTCAGGACCAACAACATGAAGACGGCCGCAGGGCGCGCGCGCAAGATTGCGGAACTCGTGGCGATGCTGGCGCGCGGCGAGACGATCGTTCCGCAGGTGCAGCGCGACGCGACGAGGCGCGGGAAGCGGGAATCAGGTAGCAGGTGACGAGCGCGACGACAGGGCGCGGAGCGGTGAGCGAGTCCATCGGACGGCACGCCACAGGAGGATACGCGCCATGCTGGAGCGTCACGTATTCGTGGCCGCTTGATGGTCGGTGGCCGTCGAGTAGTGCACGACGGGGACGCTCGGCTCGGCAGGTGCGCCCGCCCCCCTGGCCGCGTGCGACGGCGCCCCTGCCGGGCCCGTCGCGCAGGCCCGGACCTGGTTGGACACGCGCAGCGCTTCTGCTGTGGCCCGATGCGCCATCCGCTGCTGTCGTCGCTGGAGTGCCCGTTGCACTGCGCGTCTCTGCGGCCACATGACGCAGGCAGCGCCGAGGAGTCCGATCACCGACGCGACGATGGACCACCAGAAGAGGCCGAGGCGATATCGGCTCGCCAGAGCGGGGGCCACCAGCGCCGCCGCAATCAGGCCCTGCAACGCGACGAGCGACACGTACGTCGAGGCTGCCGCGTAAGCATCGTAGGCACCCGTCACATAACGGCCGCCCGACAGGTCGGACAGGCGCCGCGGCCACGCGCACGTCGGGTCGAAGTACATGCGCTGCTCCACGACGCCCCAGCGGCCCCACGCCATGCGTGCGAGGTAGCCGATCGCCTGGAGTGCGGCCACAGCGCCCACGGTCTGCGTCCAGATCGTGAGTGACGGACTCGCCCCGTCGCGTGCGTCCCACGCGCGACCAAGCAGTGTCGCCACAGGCTCCACCGCGGGCGCGCTGGCCCAGGCCAGCAGCATCCGCCACTCCGCCGATTGCGCCCAGACCGCGAGGGCCACTGCGGCCCAGCCGAACCACCGTCCCGCGACGAGCGTATTCACGCGCCATGTGCGCCTGACTGAAGCACGCGTCGCGTCCTCCAGCGGCAGCGACGTCGCCTCGTGCCACGGTCCGGGCACCGCACGCGTCAGCCACCAGGCCACGAGCCCGACGAACTGCTCGACGTTGGTCCAGTACGTCGTGTGGTCGCGCAGGAACGACCGCTCGTTGTGGATGGCAAACGACACGGGCGGCGCCGCCGTGTCGTCGGCATCCTCCCGCAGGGGACCGTCGGGCACCGGGTCGGACGAGGCATGGATGTCCACCCAGTTCCACGCCTGGTGTTCGAACACCGCGTTGAACCAGTCCAACGCGGTGAACGGTCGCATCAGGTACGGCAGGAGCACGATCGCGAACAACGCCGCGCCGGTGCAGAACGACCACGGCTCCACGCGCCCCTGCCAGACCGCCGCGTACCCCAGCGAATACACGAGCAACAGCACGGCGCTGACCGTGAGATAGGTGCGCCCGAAGAACCCGTCGGTGACACGGCTCATCGCTTCGAGTTCCTCCAGCTTGCGCAGCCCGGAGCCGAAGGTGATGAGCAGGATGGTCTGTGGCGGCCAGCCGAGGCGCAACGCACGGTGGGCAACGGCAGCGCCCTGCGAGTGCGCCACCACGACGACGGTCCGGCACCGTTGGCCAAGCCAGGCGAGATCGCGCTGCACGCTGGCGACGATGGCGGCTTGCTGGAGTGGGCTCGCGAGCAGCACGAAGCTGTCGCCGAGGGTCCGCGCGACGAGGCGCTGCGCAGCGATGAGGACGCCCTGCACCCGCGGCAGGGGCAACAACGCGATGCCGATCGCCCCGAGAACGACGATCTCGGCGATGACCGCCGCGGGCAGGCTCAGGACAAGCAGCAGCGCATTGAGCAGCACCCCGCTGGCGGGACCCAGTCGTTCTCGCGCCCGCCTCGCCTTCTTCATCCGCCGCCACGCGCGGCGCACGCGTCCGCCGTAGTACGTGCCGAGCGTCCACGGGATGATCATCAGCAGCCAGCGCGCCAGAGCGCCCACGGTCGGCTCGGCGAACGACTCGGCCCACCAGGCCTCGGCCAGCAGCCAGCGCGATCGATGGACGCTGCCGTCCACGGCGAGACCGTGCAGATCCATCGATGCGGTCGCCGGCGCGTCGTCGTCGGAGGTGCGCGTTCGGGCATCGCGGACGTGCACGCGTGCCGCGAGCAGCCCGTGTGCGGTTGGGTTGTCGAGGGCGTGCAGTTCGTCGAGCGTCGCGGCACCGTCCACGTCGTGCATGTGGCCGACCAGTTGCCGCAGCGTCTCGAGGCGGCTGATGCGCTCCTCGGGCGTACACGCCTCGAGCCAGCCTTCGCCGTGCGCCTCGAACCACGCGGCCTGGTGCGCGGTCGTCAGACCTGCCGCATGCCAGCTGCGATGGAGCCCTTCGAAGCGGCGGACGAGCCAGTGGTGCAGGGGCTCACCGAAGTCGACAAGCGTGGATCCGCGCTGTTGATCCCCGATGCCGTGCACCAGGAGCACGCCGATATCGTGACCGTCGCCGTCGGGCGGCGGCGCGGCCGGGGGACCCGTCTCTGCCACGTGCGCGGATTCTACCGCGAGCCCGGCGGCACGCGTCGATACGCGCGTTCGGCGCACACGGGCTCCGTTGTCGCACGCGTCCGGCCGGCATGGCTGCGCCCACGACACCCGGCGGCTATACTGCGGCCCATGCAGGAGTCCGATCAGAAGACCCGCAATCCGCCCGCCTTCCCGGTCACGCGACGGTCGGCGCTGCAGGGACTCGCCGGCGGGCTCGGTCTCGCCCTCGGCGTGCCCGCTGCAGCCCACGGGGCGAACCATCCGCTGGCCGCGCACATCGCGCAGCGCGCCCCCGCCACGCCGACGGCGGCACGCACGCCGGATGCACCGAAGTTCCTGGACGCGCACCAGTTTGCGACGCTGACGATCGTCTCCGACATCATCGTGCCGGGGTCGGTGGCCAGCGGCAGCCCCCTGTACATCGACTCCGTGCTGGCCATCGAGCGCGAGGACGTCCGCCGCACGTTCGTGGGCGCGCTGGCGGCGCTCGACGCGGTGGCACGCGACAGGCACGGCGCGACATTCCGCGCCGTGGCTGCGGCGCAGCAGCTGTCCCTGCTCGAGGAGGCGGCCGCAGCCGCGCCCGAGCAGCCAGCAAGTGCGCCGCCCCCGCCGGACGCGCCGGCGCCCTCGTCCCACGCGCCGCGAACGGTTCCCCTGCGGCACCCGGTGAGCATCCTGAAAACGTGGATTGCGGGTGCGCACTACTCGTCCGAGGCTGGCATGAAGACGCTCGGCTTCACGGGCACGGTGTTCTTCCAGGACTACCCTGCGTGTGCGCACGCGGACGGCCACCAGTAACAGGACCATCGCACGTCATGCAGACCGATCCCACGGGCCAGCACTTCGACGTCGTCATCGTCGGCTCCGGCGCGTCCGGCGGCTGGGCGGCCAAGCGTCTTGCAGAAGCAGGCCTGCGCGTGGCCGTGCTCGAAGCCGGCAAGGCGCTCACCGACGGCGACTACAAGGAGCACGTGCAGCCGTACCAGCTGCCGTATCGCGGCCGCACGAAGCGGCCGTTCGAGCACAATCAGCCGCTCCAGTCGCAGTCGTACTCGTTGCGCGAGTGGAACGCGGACTGGTTCGCCAACGACATCGAGGAGCCGTATCGTGACGACTCGGATCCCGGGTTCGTGTGGGTGCGCCCACGCGCGGTCGGTGGCCGGACGAACATCTGGGGCCGTGCCTGCCTGCGTCTCAGTGACATCGACTTCAAGGCCGCCTCGCACGATGGCGCGGGGGTGGACTGGCCAATCTCGTACGCGGAGATCGCGCCGTACTACGACCTGGTCGAGGAGTACGTCGGTGTGTCGGCGATGCAGGAGGGCCTGCCGCAATTGCCTGACGGCCGCTTCCAGCCGCCGATGGGTCTGACCTGCACCGAGGTGGCAGTGCGCAACCGGGTGCGCAAGGCGTTCGGCTACACGGTGACGCAGGGCCGCACCGCGAACCTGACGCGCGCGGTCAACAACCGCCAGCCGTGTCACTACTGCGGACCGTGCGAGCACGGGTGCGTCACCCATTCGTACTTCAACTCCGCCTTCACGACCATCAAGGACGCGGTGGCCACCGGGCGCTGCACCCTCGTGACCGGGGCGATGGCCTACAAGGTGCTGATGGATCCCGGCACGCATCGGGCGCGCGGGGTCCTCTACATCGATCGCGAGACCCGCCAGCCGCGCGAGATCACGGGCCGCGTCGTCGCGCTCTGTGCGCAGACGCTCGAGTCCGTGCGCATGCTGTTCAATTCGGCGACGCGCCAGGACGCCAACGGCCTGGCGAACTCGAGCGGCATGCTCGGCAAGTACCTGATGACGCATTTCTCCGACGCGGGCGCGTCTGGCGAGCTTCCTGATCTCGTGGATACGCCGACGATGGGCGGCGCGAACCGGCCGTGCGGGCTGCTGACGCCGCGGTTCCGGAACCTCCCGGGTGGTCCGGCGACCGACGGCTTCCTGCGCGGGTATGCGTTGAGCACCTACGTCGGCGTGGGTTTCGATTTCGGCGCCCTCGGCATCGGCGAGGCCTACGCGCGCGCCGTCGCAGCGCCCCGTCCGTCGAACGTGAACCTGTCCGGCTTCGGCGAGTGCCTCGCCTACGCCGACAACAGCTGCACCATCGATCCCGACACGCTCGACGCGTACGGGATTCCCGTCGTGCGCCTCCGCATCACGCCTCGCGAGAACGAGCGGGCCATGCAGCGCGACATGGCGACGCGCGCCGCGGAGATCCTCGAGGGCATCGGCGCCAGGAACATCCGTCAGCGCAACGGCATGCGCGGCCAGGCGCACGAAGTCGGCGCCGCACGCATGGGCACCGATCCGAAGACGTCCGTGCTGAACCCGTTCCTGCAGACACACGACGTGCGCAACCTGTTCGTGATGGACGGGTCCTGTTTCCCGTCCAGCGCCTGGCAGAACCCCACGCTGACGATCATGGCGCTGGCCGTGCGGTCGTCGGATTACCTGCTGGAGCAGTTGAAGCGCGGTGAGGTCTAGTTGAGTTAGGACGCCGACGCGCGGCATTGCGCGCGCGCCGTGTCACGGTGAGCCCCGCCGTCACGGCGCCCATCACGACAAGCCATTCCCACCAGACGAGCCCGGAGCCTGCCCGGACGGCCAGCCTCCGGTCCAGCGCAAGCAGCGGCGCCGGCACGTAGGCGAGACGCCGATCATGCGCCCATGCCACGGTCGGCAACGGCGGCCGGGTCGTCGCCCACGCTGGCGAGTCCTGCAGGGATGCCGGCGCCGACCGGACGAGCACGCGCCACGGGTAGAGGTGCTCCGGCGTGCTGGCGAGCATCACCGCCTGGGCCCCCCCCCGGTAGTACGCGCGTCGCTGCGCGGCGGGCACGACGTGGAACACGAGGCTCGTGACGTCGAGCGGACCGTGCTGCAGGCGCGACGCGGTGTCGAGCAGCATGCCGATGGTCTCTGGCCGCGCCGAGAGATACAGCGGCTGGTGGGCGGGGTCGAGCTCGGCGATCCGGTAGGGACCGTCAACGCGCGGCGCCACGTTGAAGCCAGGCGCGTCGGCCGGGATCCGGACGACGTCCCCCGCCTCGAGCGCCTCTCGCAGCGCATCACGGTCGGCAAGCGCCAGCGTCGTGACCTGCCGGCCGTACGTGTCGCGAATGCGAGCCGCGTGCGCAAGGCTTTCAGGGCGGAGTTCAACCATGAAGTCCCTCAGCCGTTCCACGTGCCGCGCGGCCCGGCTACGTGCGGAGCGCCTCGAGCTCGCCGTCGAGCGCCGCCGCGAACTGCTCGAGGAACTTGCGCGTGGCCGTGAGCTGAGCGGGTGTGGAGCGGCCGAATGCGGTCGCCACGGCGCCTTCGACGGTGCCGCCGCGGGTTCGACTTGCCGTCATGCCCCGGCGCGTGAGCTCGAGCACCGTCCGACGCCTGTCTTCGGGATCGGCCTCGCGCGAGATCAGACCCTGTTCGTCGAGCCGCTGGAGGATGCCCGTCAGCGTGCTCGGGTGCAGGTGCAACAGTGTGGCGAGGTCGCCCGCCGACAGTCCCGGAAACAGACCGATGAGCCGAAGCACCAGCCGCTGCGGCCCGGTGACGCCGGCTTGCGCCCCCATCTGCTTGGACAGCCGTTCCATGCGATGGACGACGGCCCAGAGCCCCTGCATGAAGGCGAGCACGTCGGGCAGGTCGGCCGAGCGCGGTGCCGGTTTCATGTGGACGATGGTACCCGTGCGTCGCGCCCGGGCAGCGCGGCCGGCAGTGTCGGCGCGAAGCGGCGCCTCAGACCGACGTTGTGGCATGAACGAGGGCCCGCAGCAGGGTACGCACGGCGTCCACGTCAGGCAGCCGGTATCGGGCCGCGGAGGACTCCGAACCGACCCTCACCGTCACGGCATCGTCGGGGAGGGCGCCGAACAGGTCCTCGTCGGTCCTGTCGTCGCCGATGGCGAGGAACACCGTGCCTTCGGGCGCCGTCTCGCGTGCGTACTGGGACGCGGCCGCCTTGCTCACACCGCGCACCCGCACCTCCACGACCTTCTTGCCCTCGAGCACTTCGAGCGGCTGGTTGCTCAAGGCATCACCGAGCACCATGCGCAGTTCCTGGGCCTTGCGGACGCCGAACTCCTCGTCGGCGAGCCGGTAGTGCCACGCGAGCGCCGCCGTCTTCGTCTCGACCATCGAGCCGGGCGTGCTCGCCGTGAACGACTCCAGGATGGGCAGCACCTTCACCGACCAGTCGTCATTCATGACCACCGCGGCGGTCCAGGAGTTCTCGGCGGCATCTGCACTCCGTCCTGCGGATGCGCGTCCCGTGCCGCTTGCCCGCGCGTCCTTGACGGGCCGGTGCCAGAAGCCATGCTCGGCCCACAGGTCGAAGGGCAGCGTCCCGAGCCATTCGTGGAGCGTGTCTCGCGAGCGGCCGCTCACGATGTGCACACCGTGGTGCGGCATGCGCGCCACGTCGTCGAGCAGGGCCAGAAGCTCGGCGTCGGGCGCGGCGAGTTCCGGTGTCGGCGCGATTGGCGACAGCGTGCCGTCATAGTCGAGAAGCAGGCACACCGGACGGCCACCAATGGCCTCGACGATCTCGTCGGCCGTGCCGGCAGGCGCCTCGTGCGCTGCCGCGGTCGCCGGCTCGGCCTGCAACTGCCCGATGAACGCCGCCACCCAGGCGTGCACGTCGCGTTCGAACACCTGCGCGCGCATGGCGCGCATGCGACCTTCCCGGTCGGCGCGCGGAAGGTCCAGAGCGCCCTCGATTGCGTGCGAGACCGCGTCCACGTCGTACGGGTTCACGGAGATCGCGTCCCCGAGCTCGTCTGCGGCGCCCGCGAACTCGCTGAGCACGAGCACGCCGTCCTCATCGGGGCGAGACGCGACGAACTCCTTGGCCACCAGGTTCATGCCGTCGCGTAACGGCGTGACGAGCATCACGTCGGCCGCCCCGTACAGGGCCACGAGGTCGCGCTGCGACACCGATCGGTGCAGGTAGTGCACGGGCGTGGACGCGAGTGTCGCGACCGCACCATTGATTCGGCCAACCAGTTCGTTCACGTGCCGGCGGAAGGCGCGGTAGGTGTCCACGCCTTCGCGGGACGGCACGGCGACCTGGACGTATCGCACCGAGTCGCGCAGGTCGGGCCTACGCTGCAGCAATCGCTCGAAGGCGAGCAGCCGGCGCGGGATGCCCTTGGTGTAGTCGAGCCTGTCCACGCCGAGCACGATGCGCCGGCCGCCGCCGTCGGCACGCAATCGCGCCACGTCGTCGCGGTTCTGCTCCGTTCGGGCTCGCGTGTCGAACGCCGCCGCGTCGATGCCCATCGCGAACACGCCGGCACGGACGGTCCGCTCGCCCACCCGCACGGTGTCCACTTCGGCCTCGAGTCCGGCGACGTGCAGCAGCGAGCCCAGGAAGTGTCGCTGGTACGCGTACGTGTGGAAGCCGATGAGGTCGGCCCCGAGCAGCCCGTCCAGCAGTTCACGCCGCCAGGGCAGGATGCGGAAGACCTCGGAAGAGGGAAACGGGATGTGGTGGAAGTAGCCGATGCGGGCGTCGGGCAGCCGCTGTCGCAGCAGCGCCGGAAGGAGCATCAACTGGTAGTCGTGCACCCAGATCAGGTCGCTCGGTCTGTAGGCATCGACAACGGCCTGGGCAAAGCGCTCGTTCGCGTCGCGATACGCTGCCCAACCGGATGCATCCACGGGGACGCGGTCGACGAGGTAGTGGCACAGGGGCCACAGCACCTGGTTCGCGAAGCCTTCGTAGTAGCGGTCGATCTCCTCGGCCGTGAGGTGTACCGGGATCAGGCGCGAGGCGTCGAGCTTCTCGTCGAGGGCAGCGCGCTGCGACTCGGAGAGCCGGCTGACGTCGCCGGGCCAGCCGACCCACGCTGCCGAAGAGCCTTCCTGCCAGCTGCGCAGTCCTGTGGCGAGTCCACCACTCGCGCGCGCCACGCGCACGCCGTCGTGATGCGCCCGCACGGTCACGGGCAGTCGGTTGGCGACCACCAGCAGGCGTGGTTCCTCTCGTGTCATCTGTGCTCCTGATCGTGTGTCTCGAGCTCACCTCCGCGTCGGTTGCTCCCCTGCCCGACGTTACCAGAGCGTCTGTTTGAGTTCAAACAACCGCACAGGTGGCGCGCACGGGCGGCATCGGCCGGCGGAGCCATGGCGCGGGTGCTTTCGCGTCAGGCAGCAGCCCGACGCCGGCATACTCCGGTTCGAAACAACCTGTCGACGTTGTCGCCTTTTCGACGACATGTCGTGACTTCAGCAGCCGGCTCGGGCGCGCGCTCCAGTCGAATGGCTGGCGCGTCAGCGGAGACAGCGGCGCCGCGCGCGCGCTCGGGCTGAAGCCGACGACCCTGCATTCGAAGATGAAGCGCCTCGGAATCGCGCGGCCGCGCGGAAGTGCCGCGGCCGACGGCGCCTCGGAGTTCTAGCCGGGGGCCTCGTCCGACGGTTGCGCTGCAACGACATCCTCCGGGCTCCTCCCGCTCGGTACCCGACCCGTCGCCATCCGCGCTGCGCCCTCCATGAGTTCCGTCGGGTACTATGCACCGGACATCACGACGAAGTCCCAGGGAAGTTCCGAGGTTTCTGCACAGGCGTGATCGTCGCGTTCGGCGCGTTCACGTTCGATTCCGACGCGCGCGACTGCATGACGAGAACGGCCGCGCCCACCTCTCGCCCAAGGCGTTCGACCTGCGGCACCTGCTGCTCCAGCGCTGGCCGGCGGAGGCGGCGCCCACCGAACGCATCACCCGCACCGTGCAGGTGACCAGGACACGGGGGACGGTAAAAGGAATGGATCGCATGCGAATCATCGTGGTCATGGTGGCCCTGCTGCAGGCGACGGCCGCGTCGGCCGACCTTCGGGCAGGCGTGGCGCGCGTGGACATCACGCCAGCGGGATCGATGGCGCTGTACGGCTATGCCAACCGTCCATGCGGCCCCGTGTCCACAGGCACGCACGACCCGCTGCACGCGAAGGTGCTCGTGCTCGAATCGGCCGGCACGCGGCTGGCGATCGTGACCCTCGATCTCGGCAGCATGCTGTCCGAACGGCTGCGTCGCGACGTGGGGAGCCGGCTCGGCATCCCAGTGCTCCTGCAGGCGGCGTCGCACACCCATGCCGCGCCCGCCTTCCTGCGCGAAGACAGCAACCCTCAGGCGAGGGCCTCGGCTCAGGCCTACCTGGCGGAACTCGAAGCGAAGGTCTTCGACGCGGTCGATGCGGCCTCGCGCGCGATGACGCCAGTCACGCTCAGCGTCGCGCGCAGTTCGCTGCAGCTCGGGTACAACCGGCTGTTGCCGGGCAAGGGCGGCCGTGCGCGGACGCTGTTCGACAACCTCGAACGCATCCCGTATGGACCGGTCGATCCCGAACTCGTGGTGCTGCGCGTTGACCGCGTGCCGTCGGCCGGCGCGGCAGCCGCACCGGACTCAACCGACGACTCGGGGTCGCCGCTCGCGCTGCTCGTGCACTACGCGACGCACCCCGTGGTCCTCGGTCCGACCAACTGCAAGTTCTCGGCGGACTTTCCCGGCGTGCTGCAGGCGGAGGTGGAAGCCGCACTGCCGGGGAGCCAGGTGATGTTCGTGCAGGGAGGCGCGGGCGACATCAATCCGATCTTCATGGCGCGCAGCAGCGACGAGGCCCGCGACTTCGGCGTGGTGCAGAAGATGGGTGCGACGCTGGCCGCCGAGGTCGTGGACGCGACCCGCCGCGCCGCCGCGGTGCCGCGCGGCACTCCCGGGATCGCGTCACGCAGCGAGATCGTCACCGTGAAGGACCGGTGGGATGCGGCACGCACAATCGACATCGGCATCACGACGGTGTTGATCGACGGCACGGTGGCCATCGCCACGTTCCCCGGTGAGGTGATGCACCGCTTGCAACTGGCCTGGAAGGCCCGTGCAGAAGTAGCCGTGCCGCTGTTCTACGGCTACACCTACAGCGCGGGCGGCGACCTGGCCGGCTACGTTCCGGACCTGCGATCGGCCGCGCACGGCGGCTACGGCGCAGACACGGATACGCGGGTCGAAGTCGGCACGGGTGAACGCCTCGTCGAGCGGCACCTCATCAACCTGTATGCACTGCAGGGCATGTGGGTGGAGAAGACCCGCGCCCCGTAGACACGAGCGGGCCGGCGCGGGTGGCCCAGCGGGCGGCCGCCGTGTTCAGGCGACCACGGGGGCGGCGAAGGCGGGGCTCGTGACCAGCGCCGCGGCGCCGCGAAGGCGAGGGTGGTCGCCGAGCGGGACGATCACGATCTCGCAATCGGCCGCTTCCGGGATCAAGGCCGCCTCCCGCATGGCCTCGCGGACCGCCGGCAGGGCGATGTCCCACCCCTCGGTGATCTCACCGCTCATGTAGATCCGCACGGGCTCGACCGCCTTCATCACCATCGCCAGCCCTCGGCCGAGGAAGGTCCCGGTCTCCCGCAACGCGTCGATCGCCCGCCCCTCGCCTGCGTGTGCGCGTTCGACGACCACCGACATCGTGGCGGCTCGCAGTTCCGCCGCGCGTGACCACGACGGGTCGGCGCCGAGGTACCGTGCCACGGTTGCCGCGACCGACACGTAGGCCTCCCAGCAGCCGCGCCGTCCGCACGCGCACAGGGGACCATCCATGCTGAGGGGGATGTGTCCGAACTCACCGGCGCTGTTGCGGGCGCCGCGAAGGAGCTGTCCGTCCACGGCAATGCCTACGCCCACGCCGTCCGACGCATTCACGAATGCCACGGGACCTTCGACCTGCTCCTCGTCCCGCACGGCCCACACCTGGGCGAGCACGCACGCCTTGACCGAGTTCTCGACCGACACGGGCAGGTCCAGTGCCTCCTCGAGCGGTTCACGCAGATCCACATCCTGCCATCCCAGGGTCGGGGCCGTGCGCAAGCGTCCACGTACGGGATCGACGATGCCGGCAATCGCGACGCCCACCCCGAGACATTGGCCGACCTCCGGATCGCCGGCGAGCAGGGAGGTGATGCGCTCGGCAAGCTGGCGGACGAGCGCCTGCGGCTGGTCCGGTGTCTCGAGTTCCTCCATCGGCAGCAGCGCTATCCCCAACGGATCGGTCACCTGCACGAGCGTGCGACTCGCACTGATGTCCACGGCGATGACGCAGCGCCGGCGCGTCTCGATGTACAGGTGTTGCGGCTTGCGGCCGCGCTTGCTCTCGCCCTTTGCCCCCTCGAACAGCTGCCCGGTGTCGATGAGATCCTGGACGATCCGGCTGATCGCGCCGCGTCGGACTCCCATGAGGCGCGCCAGTTCCGCACGGCTGATCGGCTGCCGCGTGCGTACGAGGTTCAGGGCGATCTGCCTGTTGATCTCGCGTGACGTGCCGCGATGGGCGATGCGGAAATCGGTCGGGTTGATGCGGCGCATGCGCGGACGTCCGGCGACGAACAGGCGACGCCATCGCTCACGGCATATCGGGCGCGTGAACGGGACGAGGGCGCCGTTCGCAGGGTGCGCCGATTATGGGCCAGAATGGGACAATCGTGGCAAAGGAAAGCCGGCAGCTCCCGAACGTGCCCGGCACGGCCGCACGCGAACGCCGTGGCGCGGGCCGTCGATTCGGCGTACTCGGACTCGCGTCGGTCATGGCGGCCGGCATCCTGCTGACCGCACGCGCCGCGCCTCGGATGCCCGGCGCCCAGACTCCCCAGGTGCCCACGCCGAACGCCAACGCGAATGGCACCGACGCCCTCGAGAAGGCGGACGCGCTCGTCACACGGGCTGACGGTGCGAACGCACGGGAGTCGCGGCCCATCCTGCGCGACCTCGCGCGGGCCCTGGCCGACCTCGGCGCCGCCCCATCGCCGGAGGGCGCGACGCCGACCTCCCCGACAGCGCTCCCATCGGAGCTCCGCGGCGCGTTGCAAGAGGCTGCCGGGCGACTCCAGGCCCTGTTGGCCGACCCGGCCTTCGCGGAGGCCGACGCCGATGCCCTGGCCACGGGACGACGTGACCGGAGAGTCGACACGGCACACCTGCGCACGTTGCTCGGCCAGGCACGCACGGCGCGCGCAGGGTCGGTCGCACTCGGGCTCACCTACGAGGGCAGTTACAGCCGGTCGCGACCGGTCGAGCCCGTGTCTGGCGGGCACGCGTCAGCCATGGGGCCGGCACCGGCGCCACCACCGGCCACGGCCGCGATGGCGTCACCGGTACGTTTCGTCGAACGTGTGCAGCTGCCCACGCGCACCTGGGCTGGTGGTCCCATGAAGGACCACATCCTCGAATCAGCGGGCAACGGCGTCGCCCTGATCGACTATGACGGTGACGGCTGGCTCGACATCTACCTGGTCACGGCCGCGCAGCTGACACCCGATCGCGAACGCGTTCCGCATCGCAACGCGCTCTATCGCAACCGCGGCAACTGGGTGTTCGAGGACGTGAGCGCGCGAGCAGGTGTGGACATGGCGGCATGGGGCAACGGTGTGTGCGCCGGCGATGCCGACGGCGATGGCCGGATCGACCTGTACGTGACCAACTGGGGGCCGGACTTCCTCTTCCGCAACAAGGGCGATGGCTCGTTCGAGGAGGTCGCCGCGGCTGCCGGCGTGGCCGCCGACGGCTGGAGCACCGGCTGCACGTTCCTCGATGCCGATGCCGACGGCGATCTCGACCTCTATGTGGCGCGCTACGTCGAGACGACGTGGGACGACCTGCTGCGCGCGCAGCGGACGCGCATCTGGCGCAACGGCCCGAAGGTGATGGTGGGTCCGGCAGGCCTGCCCGGCCAGTCCGACATCTTCTTCGAGAACGTCGGCGGCGGCCGCTTCCGCGAGGCCACGGCCGAGCGCGGGCTCGCCGATCACGCGAAGGCCTACGGCTTCGGCGTCGTCGCCACCGACATCGACGATGACGGACACGTGGACCTGTTCGTGGCCAACGACTCGAACCCGAACTTCCTGTACAGGAACACCGGCGACGGACACTTCGAGAGCGTCGGCCTGATCGCCGGCGTGGCGGTCAACTCGGAGGCGCGCGCACAGGCGGGCATGGGCGTGGACGCCGGCGACGCCGATGGCGATGGCCGGATGGACCTGGTGCTGACGGCGTTTGCCCACGATCGCAACTCGATCTACCGCAACCTCGGCGACGGCCTCTTCGAAGACGCGAGCATCGCCAGCGGGCTTGCCGCGGTGAGCTTCGAGCGCATGGGCTGGGGCATCGCGTTCACGGACGTGGACCTCGATGGCCGCGAGGACCTGTTCATCGCCAACGGCCACATCTTCGCGGATGTGGGCGACCACCCGCAGCTCGGCGAGTCGTTCGCCCAGAAGAACCAGCTGCTGCTGAACACCGGCGGCACGTTCATCGACGTGTCGGCCACCGCCGGAGCCGGGCTGCAGGTCGAGAAGGTGAGCCGCGGCCTCGCGTTGGGCGATCTCGACAACGACGGTGATCCCGACGCCGTCATCAGCAACATGGACGAGCCGCCGACGCTGCTCGAGAACCGGCAGCAGACCGGGCATCACTGGGTAGGCCTGCAGCTGTCGGCGCCGTCCGGCAACCGGTTCGCCATCGGTGCGCGCGTGACCGTGACGTCCGCAGCGGGCAAACAGGTCCGCGAAATCCGGTCAGGAAGCAGTTACCTGTCGCAGAACGACCTGCGCGTGTTCGTCGGCCTCGGCCGTCACGGCGGTCCGGTGGCGGTGGAGGTGCGCATGCCGGGAGGCCCGCGGTACCACTGGCAGGGGCTGCAGCCGGATCGTCTGCACGCGCTCGAACTGACGCCCGCTGCCCTCGCCACCCCCTCCAGGGACCCACAGTGATCGGAACGACCCGTCTGCCCTCCCCGACGCGCCGGATCGCGTTGACGCTCTGCGTCCTCGTCGGCCTCGTGACCACACCGGCGGCGCAACAGCCGTCAGTGCGCACGTTCCAGCCCCCGCTCGCGGTGCCCGAGACGCTGGAACCGTACCTTGCGCACCTGGAACCGGGGAAGGACGCATTTCCGCTCGAACGGGACGCGCAGGCCATCGAGGGCCGCCTCGCAGAGATCGGCGCATGGCTGAAGGCCGGCGCACGAGATGCCGCCCCGGCCGTGTTCTCGGCCGGCTTCAAGGGCGCCCGGTTGCGTCCATCGGTCACGGCCACGGACGCGGACGCGGAGCAGGCCGGTCCTCTCGTGGTCACGCGCGCCACGGCGCTGCCCGACACGCGCGATCTCGGTGCATCGGCCTTCGCCGCGGAACTCGTGCGATTGGCGACGCCGTCGGCCCACGCCGCGCCTACCGCGGGGCGCCCGCGCGTCCTCGTCACCGAGTTCCTCGTGACGTCGATCGAGGCATCCGGCGACGCGACGGTCACGACCGACGTGCGTTACGACATCGTGAGCCAGTCAGCCCCCGGCGCGAGGACGCAGCATGTCGGCACGTGGCGAATCGCGTGGCAGCGGGACGACAGGCAATGGCACGCCGCCGAGTGGGTCGCCACATCGCACGTCACGAGCCGCGCGACGCAGCCGCTGTTCACGGAGGTGACAACGGAGAGCTTCGGCGCAATCCCCGCCTTCCGGCAACAGCTGACGCTCCCGCTCGACGAGTGGAGCGCGGCACTCGATTCAGTGCTGACGCGTGACTCCAACGGCCACCACGGGGTGGCCGTGGGCGACGCCGACGGTGACGGTCGCGACGACCTCTACATCGCGCAGCCGTCCGGCCTGCCGAACCGGCTGTTGCGCGCCCGGGGGGACGGCACCTTCGAGGACATCACCGAGCGCGCGGGTGTCGGGTTGCTCGACGACACGGCGCAACCGCTCCTTGTCGACATCGACAACGACGGCGACCAGGATCTCGTTCTCGCGACGAGCGTGCAGCCGCTGCTCCTGCTCAACGACGGGCGTGGCCGCTTCTCGCTCTCGCCGGACGCCTTCGCCTTCGCGCGGCCGCTGCAGGGCGTGCTGACCGGCATCAGCATGGCCGACTACGACCGCGACGGCTTCCTCGACGCGTACCTGAGCGTCTACTCGTACTTCTTCGGCGCGGGTGAAGACAAGGCGGGGACGCCCATGCCCTATCACGACGCACGCAATGGGCCGCCCGGCGTGCTGTTCCGCAACGACGGCCGCGGGCACTTCGTCGACGTCACGCAGCAGACGGGCCTGGACGAGGGGAACGACAGGTACCACTTCACGGCGGCCTGGGCCGACTACGACGAGGACGGCTGGCCGGACCTGCTGGTGGCCAACGACTTCGGCACGAAGAACCTGTACCGGAACCTCGGGCCGCAGGCGGCCGGGGGTGTGCGGTTCGAGGACGTCACCGCCAAGGCCGGCGTGCTCGATCACGGCGCGGGCATGAGCGCCACGTTCCTCGACTACGACAACGACGGGCGCCTCGACATCTACACCGGCAACATGTGGACCGCCCCCGGGCAGCGCGTCACCGGGGCCGCGACGTTCATGCCCGATGCGCCGCCGGCGGTACGCGAGCAGTACCGACGGCACACGCGCGGCAATTCCCTCTTTCGCAACCGCGGCGACGGCACCTTCGAGGACACGACGGTCCGGGCGCGCGCAGCGATGGGCGGGTGGGCCTGGGCCTCGGACGCCATCGACGTCGACAGCGACGGCTGGCAGGACCTCTATGTCGCCAACGGCATGCTCACGCGCACGGCGAGCGAAGGCGACGATCTCGAGAGCTACTTCTGGCGGCAGGTCGTCGCGCGATCGCCGCTGATGCGCGTCAAGGGCACGCCCTACGACGAGGCGTGGCGCGCGATAAACCTGCGACTCGTCCGGGGCTCGATCGCCAGCCGCCAGCGCAACGTGCTGCTGCGCAACGACGGCCGCGGCGGCTTCGACGAGGTCGGCGGCGCGCTCGGCCTCGACCTCGATCAGGACGGCCGCGCCTTTGCCGTGCTCGACATCGACCGCGACGGTGATCAGGACCTCGTGGTCATGGCGGCGCGGCAGGCGCCGCAGCTGCGCCTGTTCCGCAACGATCATCCGGCGCGACGCACGATCGCGCTGCGACTGACGGGCACCAGGAGCAACCGCGATGCGATCGGCGCCCGTGTCCGCATCGAGACCGACACGCTCCGCGGCGTGCGCATGGTGCATGCAGGCACCGGGTTCCTGTCGCAACACTCCCGCGAACTGGTCGTCGGCCTCGGCGACAGCCGCGAGATCCGCTCGCTCGTCGTCGAATGGCCGTCGGGAGCGCGGCAGGCGTTCACCGATCTGGCGCTCGACACCCGATACGCGCTGACCGAAGGCGGCACGCTCGAGCGCGAGGCCATCGACCGTGGCTCCGCGACGCCCCGCGTCGACACGACGGCCGGTGTGACGATGCGCGACACGCCGGAGTCGACGTGGATGTACGAGCCCTTCCCGGCGCCGGCGTTCGCGCAGGACGATGTCACCGGCGTGTCGCGATCACTGGCGGCGTTGCAGGGCCGCCCGTCCGTGCTGCTGTTCTGGCAGTCGGACGATCCCGCGTCCCGCGCCGCGCTCGACACGCTGGCAGCAGGCAGTCGGCGCCTCGCTGAGGCCCGGATCTCGGCGCTCGCGATCGCCCTGGATCCGCCCGACGCTGCCGCACGCGTGAAGGCGTCTGCGCCGGCCACAGTCCCGGTGATCCATGCAAACCGGGAACTCGGCCTCAGCTGGGCCATCGCGCATCGCAGCATGTTCATGAACCGACAGCCCTTGCGCCTGCCGACGACACTGCTGCTCGACGCCGACGGCAACGTCGTCCGGTTGTGGCGCCGCGCCGTGGACACGGACGTCATCGCCGGCGACGCCGCGAGGATCGACGTGCCGGAGGATGCGCGCCTGGCGCGGGCGCTGCCGTTTGCCGGCACCTTCGTCGTTCCGCTGTCGCCGCGCAACTACCTGCCGATGGGCCGCGAACTGCTCGATCAAGGGCTCGAGGCGCCAGCCATCGTGGCGTTCGAGCGCGCGGCGCGGGCCAATCCGAGTGCGTCGACCCTCTACCGGCTCGGCACGCTGCTCGTGAGGACTGGCGAGTCCGCGCGCGCGCGGACCGCGTTCGAGGGAGCCCTCGCGCTCGACTCCACCTTGGCCGAGGCCCACAACGACCTCGGCGCGCTGCTTGCGCAGGACGGCAACCTGCCGGGGGCCATCGTGCGCTTCCGGCAGGCGCTGGCCGCGATGCCCGACTACCCCGACGCGCTGAACAATCTCGGCTACGCGCTCCTGCTCAGCGGGCAGGACGGCGAGGCGCGCGGCCTGTACGAGCGCGCGCTGGCCCTGCAGCCGGACTTCCCCGAGGCCCTCAACAACCTCGGGCTGTTGCTCGGGCGAACCGGCGACCTCCCGGCCGCGGAGAAGTACTTCCGGGCGGCGCTCACGCGCAAGGAGGCGTACGGCGAGGCGGCCAACAACCTCGCGCTCACGCTCGTGGCGCGCGGGGCGGTCGACGAAGCGTTGCGGCTGCTCGAGTCCCAGCTTGCGAAAGCACCCGATTACGAAGGGACGTACGTGACCCTCGCCAAGCTCCACCTCTCGGCCGGGCGCACGGCCGATGGGTTGCGGGTGCTCGAACGTCTCCTCCAGCGAAACCCGGCCCATCCGCTCGCGCAACAACTCGTGCGCGAATACCGACCTCAGTGAACGAGGCGCGGGTCGAGGCCCGCTGCGTCGCCGCCTTCGGCCCCGGGACGCTGGCTTCGGCCCGGGCCCAGCGCGCGCGACGCGCCGCTGATGTACGCAGGCGGGCCCTGCCTCCGCGCGCGGCCGGTGCGTGGAGGCCTCTGAGGCGTTCGTCCTCCTGCTTCCGGTTGGAGCCGACCACGCCGACCAGACCACCTGCAGGCTTCCGCATAGTGCGTTTGCGCTATCTACCTGTCAATGACGGGGTTAGGCGCCGCGCTGGTCGGCGCGTTGGTCCAACCTGTGGAAACGAGCTCAGCCGTGCTGTTCTTGCCACTTGACACGGACTGCTGTTCCGTGGATATATCGACGGCGTTTCGTCCCATGATGAGTCGAACTAAGCGTCGCCCCACTCGCGGGTGATGCGACGGGAGGGTGGCATGTCCTTCGACCGGAGGCTCCAAAGGCTCGCGCGCAACGTGCTCGCAAGTCTGCTGTGCCTGGGGTTCGTGCCCGACGCGCAAGCGCAAACGACAAGCGCTTCCGTGTCAGGCAACGTTCAGGACGCGCAGGGCGGCATGCTGCCCGGCGTGGTCGTGACGCTCACGAGCAACACCCAGGGCAACGCACTGACGACAACGACCGACGAGCAGGGTCGGTTCGTATTCGCGATCGTCAGGCCCGATACCTACACGCTGCAAGCCAGCCTGCAGGGGTTCAAGACCGTCCAACGTACCAACCTGGTTGTCAACGCCAACGACCGACTGTCCACCGGACCGTTGGGCATGGAAGTGGGCGCGATGACCGAGGAAGTCACGGTCTCGAGCCGCGTCAGTGAGTTGCAGACGACCAACGGCGAGCGTTCGTTCGCGCTCGAGAACGCGGCGCTGACCAACATCGCCAACAACGGGCGTCAGCTCTTCAACTTCGCTTTGCTGGTCCCGGGCGCCCTGCCGCAGGGTACTGGCGGCGCTGAAGTGAGCCAGGTGAGCAATTTCACTGTCAACGGCATGCGGCCGAACTCCAACAACATGACCGTCGACGGCATCGCCAACATCGACACAGGCGACAACGGCGGCAACATGGCCACCACCAACATCGATGCGGTGGCCGAGTTCAAGGTGCTTACCAACTCGTACGCGGCCGAGTACGGCCGCGCCACCGGCGCGCAGCTGCAGGTCGTGACCAAGAGCGGCTCGCAGGACTTCCACGGGTCCGGCTACTGGTACGGCCGGCGGTCGGATTGGGACGCGAACACCTGGATCAACAAGCGGAACACGCCCGAGACCCCCAAGTCCAAGACGTCACGCAACGACGCGGGCTACACGATTGGCGGTCCCGTGTTCTTCCCCGGCTTCAACGAGAGCAAGCGCAAGCTGTTCTTCTTCTTCAGCCAGGAGCACCAGCGCCGTACGAACCCGGCCGGCGAACGCATCGCGCGCGTTCCCACCGCGCTCGAGCGCAGCGGCGACTTCTCGCAGAGCGTGGACGCGAGCGGCAACCCGTTCCCGTACATCCGGGATTACACGACGGGCCTGCCGTGCACTGCCAACGACACCCGCGGCTGCTTTGCCGACGGCGGCGTGCTCGGCAAGATCCCGCAGAACCGTCTGTACCAGCCCGGCCTCGCGGCTCTCGGCATCTTCCCTGCCCCGAACGCCTCGCGCGACGCCGGTATCAACTTCGCCAGCCAGGATCCCGACAGCGCGCCGCGTCGCGAGGACCTGCTGCGCATGGACTACCAGGCCACCGACAACTGGCGCATCACCGGCCGGTACATGAACACGCAGGAGAACATCCTCCAGGCCTACGGCACGACCTGGGCAGGCAACGGCAGCGACCATCTGCCGATGCCGGTGCTGTTCAAGCACCCGGGGAAGAACCTGATGCTGTCGACGACCGGCATCATCAACGACACGACGTCTCTCGAAGTGAGCTGGGGCCGCGCCTCGAACTCGCTCAACTACGACCTGCAGCTCGACCCGCTGCGGCGCGCCAATTCAGGCCTCTCGTCGTTCCCGTACCTGTTCCCCGACGCGGTGCAGGGCGACTACGTCCCCGACTTCCGCTTCCGCGGCGGGCGTACGAACAACGCCGGCTTCTACCAGACCAACCAGGGTCCGTTCACCAACGAGAACATCACCCACGACGTGGTGGCCAACGTCACGAAGGTGTGGGGCTCGCACAACTCCAAGGCCGGCATCTACTACCAGAACAGCTACAAGCCGCAGAGCATCTTCGCGAGCTTCAACGGCCAGGTCAGCTTCATCGACGACGCCAACAATCCCTTCGACACCGGGTACAGCTACGCCAACGCGGCAACGGGCGTGTTCAACACCTACACGCAGGCAAACAAGTTCGCCATTCCTGAATGGCGCTACACCAACTTCGAGTACTACGTGCAGGACAACTGGCGCGCCGGACGCAAGCTGACGCTCGACTACGGCGTGCGCTTCTACCACCTCACGCCGCAGTGGGACCACACAGAGCAGGCGTCCAACTTCCTGCCGGACCGCTTCGATCCGTCGCAGGCGGCTCGCCTCTACCGGCCGGTGTGCATCGGCGGCGGCGGGACCTGCTCGGGCAACGATCGACGAGGCATGGACCCGACGTTGGTGGCCGCCGGGGTGACCCCGACCGCCGGCAACACCGTCGACGGGCGGTTCATCGGGCGCCTGACGCCGGACTCCAACCGCTTCAACGGCGCCTTCCAGGCCGGCGACGGCATCAATCCGGAACTACAGGACGGCAGCGCGTTCAAGGTGTCGCCGCGCGTCGGCTTCGTCTACGACTTCACGGGCGAGGCCGTGACGATTCTGCGTGGCGGCTGGGGCATCTTCTACGACCGGCCGCAGGGCAACATGGTGTTCGACATGATTGCCAACGCCCCCGGCGTGCTCAACTCGACGCTGCAGTGGGGACGGTTGCAGGAACTGACCGCGGCGGGCGGCGACCCGAACCCGACGTTGTCGATGAACCCGACGGCCTACGGCTTCGTGCCGCCGAAGGTCACGCAGTGGAACCTGGGCGTGCAGCGCAAGCTGTTCCGCAACTTCATGTTCGACCTGGCGTACGTCGGATCGACGTCCGACGACATGTTGCGGCAGGTCCAGATCAACGCCGTGCCACGCGGCGCGACGTTCCTGCCGGAGAACCAGGACCCGACCCGCGCCGCCAGTGCCACGCCGGGCGCGACCGCACTGCCCAACGACCTGCTCCGTCCTTACCCGGGCTACGGCAACATCCGGATGTGGAACTACACCGGGTACGCGAATTACCACTCGCTGCAGACCGGCATCAACCGCCGCTACGACAACGGGTTCATGTTCTCGTTCTTCTACGTCTGGTCCAAGGCGCTGGCCATCAACAGCACCGACGGTTCGGCCGGCGTACCCAACGTGAGCGACGAGGAAGTCCGACGGCTCGACTATTCGTACACGGACTACGACCGTCCGCACAACTTCGTGACCAACTTCGTCTACCAGACGCCGGAGGTCACGCAGAGCTGGATGCGGCTGCTTGCCAACAACTGGCAGATCTCCGGCGTGTACCGCTGGACCAGTGGCAGGCCGTACGGCGTCGGCTGGAACATCCCGGGCATCGGCAATGCCAACCTGATCGGCAATGACGGCAACCCGGGAGCCCGCGTCGCACTGACGTGCGATCCGGGACGCGGTTGGAGCGGGGATCCGTACCAGCAGTTCGACACGTCGTGCTTCGCGCCGCCGCAACCCGGCAGCGACGGTGCCGAGTCGGCGCGATTCTTCGTGCGCAATCCGCCGATCAACAACCTCGACCTCTCGCTGTCGAAGACGTTCGCGATGCCGAAGAACATCAGGTTCGAGTTCCGCGTCGACATGTTCAACGCGCTGAATCACACGCAGTTCACCGGCGTGAACGCCACGCCGAACTTCGCGAGCCTGACCGACCGCACCATCACCAACCTGCCCTACGACAACAACGGCAACCTGGTGCGGCCCAACGGCTTCGGGGCCATCAACGGCGTCGCGCCGCCGCGGATGCTGCAGGTCGTCACACGCGTGACGTTCTAGGGCCGCTCCGCCCGCGTACACGGGCACGGGCACCTGACCGGGGCCGGGACGCAACGTCCCGGCCCTTTTTCGTGAGCGGGGTGGATGGCGCGGCCGGGCGTTCATCGTCCGGCGGGCGCTGCCCGTTGCCCAGGGGGCGACGGCTACGTACGGGTGGCGACGGTCGCCCCGTGTCCACCAGACACTGGGTAGGGCCGGCTGTCCCAGCCGGCCGCCGGACGCACCGGCTGTATGCTCCTACGCACCACGGAGGCTCCGACATGGAACGGAAGACGGCGGCAGACTTCGATCAGGACCTGCTGATCCTGTTCGACGCGTACGTGCACGGCGACATCGATCGGCGCGGGTTCCTCGACAAGGCGCGCAAGTACGCGGTGAACGGCATGACCGCCGCCATGCTGCTCGAGGCGCTCAACCCGCGCTTCGCCGAAGCACAGCAGGTGGCCGGCGACGATGGCCGGCTCGCGGCCGAGCACCTGGCCTACCCGTCACCGAACGGTTACGACACGACACGCGGCTACCTCGTGCGGCCCAGGTCCGTCAGCGGCAAGCTGCCGGGAGTGCTCGTCGTCCACGAGAACCGCGGCCTCAACCCGCACATCGAGGACGTCACCCGACGCTTCGCGCTCGAGGGTTTCGTCGCGTTCGCGCCGGACGCGCTTGCGCCGCTGGGCGGGTACCCCGGCGAGGAGGACAAGGCACGAGCGCTCTTCCAGACCCTCGACCAGTCGAAGGTGCGCGAGGACATGGCGTCGGCGTTCGCGTTCCTGAAGGCGCGGCCCGAGTG
>JAEZCY010000160.1 GCA_023429845.1 Acidobacteriota bacterium | reverse complement strand
GCGGCGCCCGTGGTGACCAGCGAGCGCGGCACGCCGCTGCTCGACCGCGGGCCGTCAGGCTACGACGCCCGTCTGCGCTGGCGCGCCGCCGAGGGCGCGGCGGGCTACCGCATCGTCTGGCGCCAGGCCTGGACCCCCGACTGGGAGTTCGAGCGCCGGGTGGGCAGCGTCAGCGAGGTGGTGCTGCCTGACGTATCGATCGACGACTACATATTCGGCGTGGCGGCCATCGGACCGGACGGTCACGAGAGCCTGGTGACTGCCTACGTGAACCCGCCGCGCGTCCCGGTGCAGATCGTGGTCAAGTGAGCAGCATCGGGGGGGGGCGGGGAGCAGAAGGGCCCGGCGGCGTAAGGCTTCAGGCCGAACGACGATAGGCCGAAATGGCGAACGCTGCGCTCAGTGAATCTCCGTGTGTTCGGCGCTGATGCGGCCGTTGCCCACGCGCTCGAGGAACCGCTCGATCGCCAGGCGGGCCATTGGCGGAACGTCCAGGAACTCGATGCCCGACGTGTAGACGACGATGTTGTCGTCGAGTGCCCGGACGCTGGCGTGGCACACGCGACCCTTCAGCACCACCGTCTGCTCGCCCAGGTTCAGGCGGAAGGCGCGCACGGAGTTGACGCGGAGAGGTTCGGGCGTGTCCACGCGGGCTCCGAACGGCGAAAGGTCGCTGACCGTCAGTGGCCGATACACGGTCACTTCACCGCTGAGGCCCTGAGGCAAGGGGATGCGTTGGCGTTGGCGTTGATTCATGAGGTCACGGCGAGCCTGCGGGCTCCTTGTCCCAATCGGCATTCCGGCGCCGGACTGCAGGCCTAGAATGGCCGGGTGCCCCAGACCTTCCACAACCATATCGACGGGCAGTGGGTGCCTGCGCGGTCAGGCGCCACGTTCGAGAACCGCAATCCTGCCGACCGGGACGACCTGATCGGGCTGTTCCCGCAGTCGGGAAGCGCCGACGTCCAGGGCGCGGTGGCCGCGGCTCGGGCGGCCTACGCCTCCTGGCGCCTCGTGCCGGCGCCGGGGCGCGCCGAAATCCTCTACCGGGCTGCGCAGTTGTTCAAGGACCGCAAGGCGCGGTTCGCCGACGACATGACCCGCGAGATGGGCAAGGTGCTGGCCGAGACGGCAGGTGACGTTCAGGAAGCCATCGACATGTGCTACCTGATGGCGGGCGAGGGCCGGAGGCTGTTCGGCCAGACCACGCCATCGGAACTGCGGAACAAGTTCGCGATGTCGGTGCGCCAGCCGGTCGGCGTCTGCGGGATGATCACCGCGTGGAACTTCCCGATGGCGGTGCCGTCGTGGAAGATCCTGCCCGCACTCGTCTGCGGGAACACCGTCGTCTTCAAGCCGGCCGAGGAAGCGCCGCTCACCGCCATCAACTTCGTGCAGACGCTCGTGGACGCGGGCCTGCCACCCGGCGTGGTCAACCTCGTACTCGGAGACGGGCCCGGGGCGGCGGCGCCGATCGTCGAGCATCCGGACGTGGCCGCGGTGTCGTTCACGGGATCCACCGAGACGGGTCGGCGCATCAACGAGACCTGCGCACGCACCTTCAAGAAGGTGCACCTCGAGATGGGCGGCAAGAACGTCATCATCGTGATGGACGACGCCAATCTCGAACTTGCGGTGGACGGCGCGGTGTGGGGCGGCTTCGGTACGACGGGACAGCGCTGCACGGCCGCCAGCCGCCTCGTGGTGCACGAGCGCGTCCACGACGAGTTCCTCGAGCGGTTCGTGGCGCGCACCCGTGAGCTCGTTGTCGGTGACGGCCGGCGGAGCGGCGTGCAGATGGGGCCGTCGATACACGAAGCGCAGCTCGCCAGGGTGATCGAGTACGTCGGCATCGGGCGGCAGGAAGGTGCACGGCTGGTGCTCGGCGGGCACCGCCTCGCCGACGGCGAACTGGCCCGAGGCTGCTTCCACCAACCGACGATCTTTGCCGACGTCATGCCCTCGATGCGGATTGCGCGCGAGGAGATCTTCGGACCCGTCGTCTCCGTCATACGCATCAGCTCTCTCGACGAAGCAGTTGCGGTCGCGAACGATGTCGCCTATGGTTTGTCGGCAGCCATCTACACGCAGGACATCAACGCGGCGTTCACGGCCATGCGGGACGTGTACACCGGGTTGTTCTACGTCAACGCACCGACGATCGGGGCAGAGGTGCATCTGCCGTTCGGCGGGGTGAAGGCGACGGGCAACGGCCATCGTGAGGCTGGTGTCGCGGCGCTCGACGTGTTCAGCGAGTGGAAGTCTATCTACGTGGACTTCAGTGGCCGTCTGCAGCGCGCGCAGATGGACACCGAGGCACTCTGAACCGTGCCCTGAACGCTTCGTGCGACGCCGCACGCGTGCGGACGGGCACGCGCCAACGATGGTGTTCGCACGTCCCGACGGAGGCATGCGTGATGAATCGAGTGTTGTCGTTCCTGCTCGGCCTGCTGCTGGCGATGGCCGGCAGCGCTCTCCACCTGCAGGCGCAAGGGCTCACCGGTCAGGTGAGCGGTACCGTCACCGACAGTTCCCGAAGCATGCTGCCCGGAGCGACGGTGACGATCAGGAACACCGGGACGCAGATCTCGCGCGAGACCACGACCGACGCCTCGGGGCAGTTCGTGTTCACGGAACTGCTGGCCGGCAACTACGACGTGACCGTCGCGCTGGCCGGCTTCAAGACCGCCGTGCAGACCGGCGTGGTGCTGTCGGCAAACGAGCGGCTCCCTCTCCGCACCATCAGCCTCGAGGTCGGCGAACTGACCGAGGTGCTCACGGTGCGCGCCGAACCAGCGCGCGTGCAGACGCAGAGCGCTGAGCGGTCGGGACTGATCAGCCAGGAACAGATCAGGGAAGTGGCCCTGAAGGGCCGCGACTACATGGGGCACCTCCGGCTGATGCCCGGCGTCGTCGACACCGCCAATCGTGAGGCACCCGGCTGGAACAACCTCGGCGGGCTGTCGATCAACGGCGGGCGCGTCAACACGATCAACCTGACCTACGACGGCGTCACCAACCTCGACACCGGCTCCAACACGGGTCCGTTCCTTGCTCCCGGACTCGATTCAATCGCCGAGGTCAAGGTGCTCACCGCGAACTACCAGGCCGAGTACGGGCGCAGTTCCGGCGGCACGATCAACGTCATCACCAAGAGCGGCAGTGCGCAGTTCCGCGGCGGCGGGTTCTACTCGAAGCGTCACGAGTCGTTCAACGCCAACGAATGGTTCAACAACAAGCTGAACCGGCCCAAGCCGATCTACCGCTTCGACTACGTCGGCTGGCACCTTGGCGGCCCGATCGTCCTGCCCGGCTTCAACAAGGATCGCAACAAGCTGTTCTTCTTCTTCAACCAGGAGTTCCTGCCGCGCACCAGCCCGGGCAACCTCGAGCGCCGTACGGTGCCGACCGCCCTCGAACGCCAGGGTGATTTCTCGCAGTCGTTCGACAGCACCGGAGCGTTGATCATCATTCGCGACCCGCAGACGGGGCAGGCGTTTCCCGGCAACCGCATCCCGGCCAACCGGCTCGACCCGAATGGGCAGGCGCTGCTCAACCTGTTCCCGCTGCCCAACCTGACCGGAGACCGTCAGGCCAATTACACGTTCCAGAGTTCGTACGAACAACCCCGCAACGACCAGGTGCTGCGTGTGGACTGGAACATCGGCCCACGCACCAACTTCTACTCGAGGGTGAACTGGGGCTACGAAGCCTACAAGGGCGGGTGGGGTTTCGTGCTCAACAACGCCAACTGGCCGCAGCTGCCCATCGCCTACGAGATCAACAGCTACGGGGTGGTCAACACCCTGCTGCACAACTTCAGCCCGTCGCTCGTCGCGGAAGTGACCGTTGGCGTGAACCACGGCAAGCAGACCGTCAAGCCGCTGACCGAAGCCGACAGGGCCCGCAACGACAGGAACAACGTCGGACTCGGCGGCCTGCCGAGCTTCTTCCCCGAGGCCAATCCCGAGCGGATCATCCCCAACGCCAGCTTCGGCGCCGCGGGGCTGAACCTGGCCAACATCGCCACGCTCGGCGTGGAGGGCCGCTACCCGTTCTTCGGCGAGAACGACATCTGGAACACGTCGATGAACGTGACCAAGATTCTCGGGTCCCACAACCTCAAGGCCGGCGTGTTCATCGAGTACACCACGCGCCCCGCCGCGCGCTCCACGCAGTTCAACGGCGCCTTCAACTTCGATCGCAACACCGCCAACCCGCTCGACACGAACCACCCGTACGCCAACGCGGTCATCGGCTCGGTCAATGCCTATTCGGAAGCCACCGGGCACCCGGATGCCAACTCGCGGTTCACCAACGTCGAGTGGTTCCTCCAGGACAGCTGGCGCGTGAGGCGCAACGTCACGATCGACGCCGGCGTCCGGTTCTACCGGATCGGCCCCTCCCGCAGCGTGGGCGATCAGTTGTCGGTGTTCGTCCCGGAACGCTACGACGCGTCGCGCGCGCCGCTGCTCATCCAGCCCGTGAGCACGCCCCAGGGACGACGCGGCCTCAACCCGATCACCGGCGAGATCCTGCCGGCCGTGAAGATCGGCACCTTCGTCCCCGGTTCGGGCGACGTGTCCAACGGCATCCAGGTCTACCAGGACGGTATCCTCGACACGCCGGCCATCCAGGTGGCGCCACGCATCGGCGTCGCCTGGGACGTCACCGGAGACGGCCGCACGGCCATCCGCGGCGGATTCGGGCTGTTCCCCGATCGCTTCAACGACGACATCGTGCTCCAGCACGTGGAGCTGTCGCCGCTGGTCAACACGCCCACCGCCAACTACACGACGATCGCCGAGCTGACCTCGACGCCCCTCAGCCTGAGCCCGGCGACGGCGAGGACGATCTACGCCGACTACAAGCCGCAGTACACCTACAACTACAGCGTCGGCGTGCAGCGGGATCTCGGGTTCCAGTTCGTCGGCGACCTGGCCTACGTCGGCTCCAAGGGACGACGGCTGCTGCAGACGCGCAACATCAACGCCGTGCCCTATGGCACGAACTTCCTGCCGTCGAGCATCGATCCGTCCACGGGGCAGCCGCTGCCTGCGAACTTCCTTCGACCGTATCGCGGCTACGGCGACATCCTGCTCACCGAGTTCGCGGGCTTCTCGGATTACGACGCCCTTCAGGCCTCGCTGAACCGTCGGTACACGCAGGGCCTGCGCTTCGGCCTGTCGTACACGCTGGCATACGCCAAGAACGTCGGCGGCACGACCGGCACGACCAACCCGACGGTCAACCCGTTCCTCGACGTGAGGGCGCGCAACTATCGCGACGTCGGCCGCCGCCACAACCTGGCGATCAACTATTCGTACGACATCCCGGGCATCAGCGCCGTCTGGGACAACGCCGTGGCCCGCGCCGTGCTGGACAACTGGCAGATCTCCGGGGTGACCAGCGCGCTCAGCGGGGAAACACTCGGCATCGGCTATGGCATCGCCGGCGTGAACGACCTCACCGGCGGCGCCGGTGCAGGTGTGGACACGCGCGTCGACATCGTCTGCGACCCGAACCTGTCGCGCGGCGACCGCTCGCCGACACGCGCGTTTGCCACCGAATGCGTCGCCCCGCCGTCAGCGGCCAGCAACCGCATCGGCACGGCGACCAACGACGAGATCATCGGGCCCGGTTACCTGAACTGGGACATCTCCCTGGCGAAGGTGATCCCCTTCGGCGGGACACGCCGCGCGACCTTCCGCGCCGAGCTGTACAACGCGTTCAACGCCGTGCAGTTCTCGACGGTGAACACGAACGCCAACTTCACGGCGGCGGGCGTGCTCCCGGCCAACACCGAGTTCGGCCAGTACACAGGCGCGCGCCCGTCGCGCCGCATGCAGTTCACGCTGCGCGTCGACTTCTGACGCGCGCTGTTCATCGCCGGGACGCGAGAGCCCGCAGTCGCTCTCGCGCCCTGGCCTTGAACGCCGCGTCCTCGGCCGCGAAGTCCGGGTGCGGCCGCAGTTCGAGCACCATCTGGTAGTAACGGCGCGCCTCGGCGAGTCGCCCTTGATCCTCGTACAACTCGGCAAGGAAGACGTGCGAGACGATGGAGTGCGGGTTGTACTCGAGGGACTTGCGCAGGTGGTGTTCGGCCTTGGAGACGCTGCCACCGAACAGGCCCGGCACCTTGTGGTACCAACGGCCAAGCGCGCGATCGGCCGAACCTTCCATGAACGACGGGTCGATGGCCAGCACGCGCTCGAGCTCACTCTTGATACGCGAGCGATACTTCAGACCCCGGCGCAGGCCATAGGACTCGGCCAGCGCGCCCATCGTCGCGGCCAGCCAGAAGTGTCCCTCCGGACGCGCGTCGTTCAATGCCACCGCATCGGTGGCGGCGGCCAGGCCGGTCTCCAGCCATCGCCGCCGTTCCGGTTCCGGCCCGTGCGTGCCGAGGAAGTAGCCGGCACGCGCCAGCTTCCAGGCCCCGACGAAGTCCTTGGGTGCCGCGCGATGATGCTGCAGGTAGAGATCGGCTGCCTGGCGGGCCGCCGTGGCATCAGCGCGCCGGGCATGGAGGGCGTCAGCGCGGCTGATGTCCTGTGCCGATCCGGATGCGCCCGCCGACAGCGCGAGAAGGGCCGTAAGGTAAACTGGTCTGATGCAGACTCTCATCCGATCCCTGCTGGAGCAGCTCGGAGAAGATCCTAGCAGGGAGGGGTTGCTCAAGACCCCCGAGCGCGTGGAACGGTCGATGAAGTTCCTCACCGGAGGCTACACTGCCGACGTCGACGACATCCTCAACGGCGCCCTCTTCACCGTCGACTACAGCGAGATGGTGATCGTCAAGGACATCGACTTCTACAGCCTCTGCGAGCACCACCTGCTGCCGTTCTTCGGCAAGTGCCACGTCGCCTACATCCCGCGCACGCAGGTGATCGGACTGAGCAAGATCCCACGCCTCGTGGACGTCTACAGCCGGAGGCTGCAGGTGCAGGAACGGCTCACCAACGAGATCGCCGAGTGCATCCGCGAGAAGATCGACCCGCTGGGCGTGGGCGTCATCATGCGCGGCACGCATCTGTGCATGGCGATGCGCGGCGTCGAGAAGCAGAACTCGTGCACGGTGACCAGTGCCATGCTCGGCACGTTCCGCAGCGACGCACGCACGCGCGCCGAGTTCCTCGAGCTCGCCCAGAGTCGCAGTCACTGCTGAGGACGCGTTCCAGGGCGCGGCGGCACATGCGCGTGGGGCCGCTCCTGCTCAGGACCGGGCGCCACGCGGGTCGAGGTCGGTCCCCCGCTAGTGCACCGTGCGGGTCTTCTTGTCCAGGTAGTCCATCAGCACGTAGCGCCCGAGCGTCATCGGCGTGGTGAAGTACGCCTTGCCGTGGCAGATTTGCGCGACACGCCGCACGAACGCCATCAACTCGTGGTCGCGCGCGAGCATGAAGGTGTTGATCATGATCCCCGCCTTGCGGCACGCGGCGACTTCGGCAAACGTCTCCGAGACGATGTACGGATCCAGGCCGAACGCGTTGCGGTAGATCTGTCCGTCGGGCCGCGTGAGCGCCGACGGCTTGCCGTCGGTGATCATCACGATCTGCCGCATGTCCTTCTTCTGGCGTTCGAGGATTCGGCGGGCGAGTCGCAGGCCTTCGCGGGTGTTCGTGTAGTAAGGGCCGACCCGCACTCTCGCCAGTTGCTCCACGGGCACCTCCTCGGCGGAGTCGTGGAACAGCACGGCGTTGAGCGCGTCGCCGGGATACTGGTGGCGGATCAGGTTGGCCAGTGCGAGCGCCACCCGCTTGGCCGGCGTGAAGCGATCCTCACCGTACAGGATCATGCTGTGGCTGCAGTCGAGCATCACGACAGTCGCGCACGAGCTCTGGTACTCGCCTTGCGTGACGTGCAGGTCCTGGTAATCCAGGTCGAACACCTCGCCGGGACCGGGCAGGCCGTTGCGGCCGACCGAGCTGAGAAGGGTTGCCACGGGATCGAGGTTCAGCGTGTCGCCGAACTCGTACGGCTTCGTTGCGCCACCCGCGTCGATCCCCGTGGCCATGTCACGCGTGTCGTGCCGGCCAGCGCTGCTGCGGCCGACCGACCCAAGCAGGTCGCGCAGGGCGCGATAGCCGAGGAAGTCGACGCCCTTGTCGGTCACTTCGAACTTCACCGGCGGCAGATCGCGACCCTGCCCGCTGCCACTCAGCTGCCCCTGCTGCGGTTGCGGCGTCAGGTAGCCCTGCTGACGCATCCGGTCGACCAGGGCGTCCAGCAACTGTTCCAGCCCCGACGTGCTGTCGCCGTCCGCGGGCTCGCCCATCAGGCGCTCCACCTGTTCGGGGGAGAGCAGCCCGTTGGAGAGCAGCGCCTCGAGGATGGCGTCCTGCAGCTCCTGCTGCGTGTGCCCGTGCGCGTCCGGGTCCGGCTCGTAGGGGTTCTCGAACCCGCTCGAGAGCAGGAGGTCCGAGAGCTTCGAGAGCAACTGTTCGAGGTCGATGCCCTCGAGGTCGTCCGGGATGAACTTGGAGTACTTGTACTTCATCGGCCCTCGTCTATCGGCCTGCGGCCGTCCCTGTCCAGCGCATGCGGCCAAGGCCGACGGCCGGGCGCCGAGAGCGTCAGTTGTAGTACCGTCCGCCCCCGCCGCGGTTCCCGCCACCGTCGTCATCGTCGTCGTCGCGCATCAGCCGCTCGCGGCGACGGTCGGCCTTGCTGCCGCGACGGACGGGTTCCTCGCCGGCGGTATACGCACCGCCCTCGCTGCGCCGGATGCGCTTCTGCGCGTGCAGCCCCTCGAGCACGAAGTCGATGGCCGCGGCGAGCAGCGGCGCGGGTGCGTCCTCGGGCAGACCGAGATCGTCTGCCGCGTCGACGAGCCCCTGCACCGAGCGAGCCTGATCGAGCAGCGCGCGTGCCGACGTCGTGTCGGCGAGCTGCAACGAGCCGCCCATGTCGAACCACTCGATCACCTGCCGCAGGTTCGCGGTGCCGAGATGCGTCTGGAACACCTCGCCGACGGCGGTGCGAATGATGTCGGCGGCGACCTTGTCGGCGCCCTTCAGCTCGCCTTCGTACTCGAGCTCGAGCTTTCCGGTGATCGCGGGCAGGGCGGCGTAGACGTCCGAGACCCGGGGCACGGCGAGCGACTCGTCGTTGAGCACCGCGCGACGCTCGGCGTTGGACACCACGCTCTCGAGCAGCGTGATCGGCAGCCGCTGGCTGACGCCCGAACGCTTGTCCACCTTCGGTTCCTGGCGCGCCTGGAACGCGACTTCCTCGACGACTTCACGAAGGTAACGCGGCACTTCGATCGACCCGCCTGCCACCGACGGCCGCGAGGTCCAGGCCTCCTGTTCGGTGATCGCCACGCCTTCGTCGCGCGTGGCGGGATAGTGCGTGCGGATCTCCGATCCGATGCGGTCCTTGAGCGGCGTGATGATCTTGCCGCGCGCGGTGTAGTCCTCGGGATTCGCGCTGAAGACCATCAGGAGGTCGAGGGGAAGCCTGACGGGAAAGCCCTTTATCTGCACATCCCCTTCCTGGAGGATGTTGAAGAGACCGACCTGGATGCGCCCGGCCAGGTCGGGCAGCTCGTTGATGGCGAAGATGCCGCGGTTGGCGCGCGGCACGAGGCCGTAGTGCATGGTCAGCTCGTCACCGAGGCTGAAACCGCCGCGTGCGGCCTTGATCGGATCGATGTCGCCAATCATGTCGGCGATGGTGACGTCGGGAGTCGCGAGCTTCTCCACATAGCGTCGCTCGCGCGGGAGCCAGTCGATAGGCAGGTCGGCGCCAGCCTCGGCGACGCGCTGCCGGCCGTAGGCGCTGAGCGGTGCGAGCGGATCGTCGTTGATCTCCGACCCGGCGATGACCGGGATCTCCTCGTCGAGCAGCGTCGTGAGCGCGCGCAGCAGCCGGCTCTTCGCCTGTCCGCGGAGGCCGAGCAGGATGAAGTGGTGCCGAGCAAGGATCGCGTTGACGACCTGCGGCACGACCGTCTCGTCGTACCCGATCACGCCGGGGAAGATCGGGCCACCGGCCTTGAGCCGAAGCAGCAGGTTCTCCCGCATCTCGGTGCGCACGGGCCGACGCCTGACGCGCCCCGCCGTGATCGCCTGCTCGAGTGCGCCAAGCGTTGTCGGTCGAGGCATGGGGCGATAGTATCAGGGTCGATCTTGATGAGCCGGCATCCCGTGCTGTCGTCTGCGACGCCGCTCGTGTTCGCACATCGTGGCGGCTCGGCCCTGCGTCCCGAGAACACCATTGTCGCCTTCGACCACGGCCTTGCGACCGGCGCGGACGGCCTGGAGTTCGACGTGCGCCTGTCGAGCGACGGTGTGCCCATGGTGCACCACGACGAGACGCTCGAGCGCACGACAAACGGTGCCGGCCGTCTGTCTGCGCACACGGCCGCCGTGCTCGAGCAGCTCGATGCCGGGCATGGCTTCCGCGATGCGGACGGCCTGTCGTATCGCGAGCGTGGCTGTCGCATCCCGCGCCTGTCGGACGTGCTGGCCCGCTATCCCGGCATCCCGCTCATCATCGAGTTGAAGGGGGCCGACCCGGACGTCGCGCGCCGGGCCGTCGAGGTCGTGCGCGCCGCGGGGGCCAGTTCGCGCGTGTGTTTCGGCGGGTTCGACGATGGGGTGCTGCGTGCGGCACGTGCGTCGGGCGGCGACGTCACCACGAGCGCGGCCAAGGAGGAGATCCGCTGGTTCCTCTATCGCTCCTGGGTGGGGCTGGCGCCGCGGCACGTGCAGTTCCGGGCGTTCCAGGTGCCCGAGACGTCCGGGGTGACGCGTGTGGTCTCGCCGCGATTCATCCGTGCGGCGCGGCGTGCCGGCGTGCCCGTCCAGGTGTGGACGGTGGATGAGCCTGCCGACATGGAGCGCCTGCTCGCCTGGGGTGTGAGCGCGCTGATCAGCGATCGGCCGGATCTCGCCGTGCAAGTCGTTCGTCGCTGGAGCGCGTCGAACCCTCTCGCGTAGGCGCGCCGGACCCCGCCGCCGGCAGGGAGGCTTCGCCGCGGCGTCCATCTCCAGGCTCGAGTCGTCCGTCCCGGCGCTCCAGCCGTCCGTCCGCGGGTTCGACGACATCGTCTCCCGGCAGCAGGACGAGAACGAAGAGGTACGCGAGCAGCACCACGAACGCGACGCACGCCGTCGCGCTGCCGTGCGGCACGTATCCGAGTGCACCGAGCGACACGCCTTCGAGCAGCGTCGTCACGACCTTGCGCGCGAGGCTGCCCTCGGGCGCATAGAGCGAGTCGAGCACCACGTACTTCAGCACGAACGCCGACAGCAGCACGACGCCGAGACTCTGCATCGCCCGGGCCCGCGTCGGCCTGGCGGCGAGCGTGTTGACCAGGAGCAGCAGGAAGAAGAGGCCGGCGAGGACCTGCAGGAGGCCGCCTTCGGGCGTCAGCGACATGAACACCTGCGCGGACGCGAGGAGCAGCGCGGCCAGCAGCAGCGCGCCGTTGCCGTTGGCGAGGCCGGTGCGGTGCGGACCGATCAGCACCCATGGCGCGAGGACGCCGGTGCGGACGAGCACCCCCAGGAGCAGCACACCGAGCACCAGGGTCATGGGCGTCGGCGGCAGGAAGCGCCATGCGCCCGATGCCACGTCGGCCCGGAAGCCGCCGCCCGCGGCGATCGCCAGCAGGAGCAGTGGCAGGACGAACGCCTCACGGGTCGCGAGCCTGGACCAGGGTGTCATCGCCGCTTGCGCAGCACGCGCATCGGGTTGAAGTCGGACGCATCGCGCGTCAGGCCCTGTGCGAGCTCGGCCCGCAGTTCGTCGGCAGTCTTCATGTCGAGGGCCGGATCCTCGACGCGGAGGCGTCCGCCCGGCGCAAGGGCGATCGCGCGATCCACCGACTCCAGTCCCTGCGTGAACAGTTCGTCGTCGCTGTACACACGGCCCCAGCCCTGCCGGTAGTAGCTGTACGCGATGTAGAACTGCGTGACCGCATCACGCGACGCCGGGTCGGCGCGCGCAAGGGCGGCGCGCGCCTCCACGAACTTGTCGGCATTGAAGAACTCGAGACCCTGCGCGAAGTCCGCCTCGTCTATCCGGTACGCCCCGACCGACGCGGCCACCCCACCCGTGAGCTCCTCGAGCGTCGCCGGTTGCTGGACGAACAGCCACAGCACCATCGCGAACGCCAGAAGCGAGCAGGCCAACCCCGCCGCCCGAACCCACGCGTCGCGCGTGTGAGCCGGCAGGGCCGTCATCCCACGAACACCACGTGCACGAACCGCGGTCCGTGTACGCCACGTGTCAGCGTCATCTCGATGTCGGCCGTGCGGCTCGGGCCGGTGACCACCACGACGTTGGTCGCCTCACGGCACAATTCCGGCTCGTCGTGCAGCAGTGACCCGAGCGTGGCGTGCAGCCTGGTTACCGGCACGAGCGCCACGTGGACCGGCGGCAGCAGCGACGCGAGTCGAGGGCGACCCGCGCCGTGGACGAGGGCGACACTGCCCGTGTCCACGAGCGCCGCATGCGCCCCGGTGATGCCGACACGTGCGCGATCCAGGCGCCTGCAATCGTCGGCGCGATCTTCGCGGCTCTCGTGGACGAAGCCGTCGAGCTGCGCCGCGCCGCGAGCCTCGAGCAACGCTGGCAGATCGGGAAGCGGCAACTGCGAGGCGTCCCACGTCATGAAAGGTGCCAGGGCGGTTCCATCGCCCTCCTGCTGCAGTTCCGGGGCCTCGAGATAGCCGAGCACGAGGTCGGCGACGTCGTCGGCGGTGGTCATGCGCGAGACGCGCCCGCCGACCGCTTCGCAGGCTGCGGTGAACACGGCCAGCGCCTCGTCGAGCGTCGCCGGCATCGGCGCGGTGGCGAAGCGTCCGGGATGCGGCACCTCCGGCCCGACGGGCTGCAGTCGCTGCCGCAAGGCGGCAGGGAACAAGTCACGAGTCACTGTGTGGTCCTCGCGCAGTGGCCTTGCCGGGCTGAGGCGATCCGCTCCTGCGATGATGGCGGGCGGTGAAGGTCTCGGCAGCCATCGGCGGGAAGTGACGATACTTCGTCCAGCCTGCCAGCGGCCCCGGCAGCCGGTCGAACCCGCGCGGTCCGAGCCAGCCGGTCACACGTCGCGCCATCGCCGAGACCGCGCGGAACAGGCGCGGGTGCGTCGCCAGCACGCGGTAGAGGCGTAAGCCGCCGCCGACCCATTGCGGCGAGTGGCCGTCCGCCTCGGCCTGCGCGCGCAAGGCGAGCAGCATGCGCGGGATGTCGATGCGCACCGGGCAGGCGTCGCGGCACGCACCGCAGAGACTGCTCGCCTGGGGCAGGTCGGCCCAGGGACCGAGACCGAAGGCGCCAGGTGTGTAGACCGCCCCCACGGGGCCCGGGTACACGCTCGCGTAGGCGTGGCCGCCAATCTCCTGGTACACCGGGCAGGCATTCAGGCAGGCGCCGCAGCGGATGCAGGACAGGATCTCCTCGAGTTCGGTACGCAGCATCCGGCTGCGTCCGTTGTCCACGAGCACGACGTGCAGCTCGGACGGACCGTCGGGGTCGTCAGGCCGTCGCGGCCCGGTGATCACGTTCGTGTACACGGTCAGCGGCTGGCCGGTGCCACTGCGCGCGAGCACCCGCAGCATGACGGCGAGGTCGGCCGCGGTCGGGACGATGCGTTCGAGCCCCATGAGCGCCACGTGCAGGCGCGGCGTCGTCGTGGACAGACGGCCGTTGCCCTCGTTCTCGACCAGGCACAGGCTGCCGCTCTCGGCCACGCCGAAATTCACACCGCTGATTCCCATGTCGGCGGCCAGGAACTCGGCGCGCAGCATGCGCCGGGCAAGGGCGGTCATCTGCGGGATGTCGGCGACCTCGGCATCGGTGGCGTGCAGTTCGCGGCGGAACGTCTCGGCGACCTGCTCCTTCGTCTTGTGGATGATCGGCGCGATGATGTGGGACGGCACGTCGCCATCCAGCTGGATCACGTACTCGCCGAGATCGGTTTCCACGACGCGCATGCCCGCCTGCTCGAGCGCGCCGTTCAGCTCGATCTCTTCGGACACCATCGACTTGCCCTTGACGACTCGCCGCACGTCGTTTCGCGCAGCGATGTCCACGACCAATCGCGTGGCGGCGGGCGCGTCCTCGGCAAAGTGCACGTGCACGCCTGCCGCGCTCGCCGCGGCGACGAACTGGTCCAGGTACGTGCCGAGGTTGGCAATGGTGTGCGCGCGCAGTTGCCTGGCGTGATCGCGAGCGGCCTCGCCGTCGGGGATCGCGGCGATGGCCTGCCGGCGGGCCACCGTCATCCGGCCGGTGGCCCGGTCGAGCGCCATCTGCAGATTCGCGTCGGCGATCGCCTTGCTCGCACGCACGTGGAAGGGCAGGGGCGAGACGTGGCTCACGTCGTGCCCTCCGCCAACACGTCCGCGATGTGCCGGACGCGCACGGCCCGTCCCTGGCGGTCGAGGCCGCCCTGCATGTGCATCGCGCAGCTCAGGTCGGTGACGACGATCGTGTCGGCGCCGCAGGCCGTGATCTGCCGACACTTGCGCTCGAGCATCGCGCCGGAGATGTCGGGCAGCTTCACCGAGAACAGCCCGCCGAAGCCGCAGCAGGTGTCGTGCTCCGGCAGCTCCACCAGCGTGGCGTCGCGCACCTGCGCCAGCAGCTGCTTCGGCTGACCGTCCACCCCCAGGCCGCGCAGCGTGTGGCAGCACGCGTGGTAGGCGAGTGTGCCGCTCGTCGTCGCCGACATCGTCACGCCGAGCACGTCCACGAGGAACTGCGTGAACTCGTAGGTCCGTGCCGCGACGGCCGTTGCTCTCGCACTCCACGCCGGGTCGTGCGCCAGCAGGGTCGGCGCCTGGTGCACGAGCATGTCGGCGCACGAGCCCGAAGGCACCACGATCGGCGCGGGATCGGCCTCGAGCACCGCGATCGTGTGCCTGGCCATCGCCATCGCGTCGTCTCGCGCACCGGCGTTGCAGGCTGGCTGACCGCAGCAGGTCTGGCTCCGCGGCACGACCACCTCGATGCCTTCCCGCTCCAGCAGGCGCACGACGGCCTCAGCCGTCGAGGGCGAGAAGTGGTCCACCAGGCACGTCACCAGCAGCTGCACGCGCGTCGGGCGGACGCGGCTCGGTTCGGGCGCCACGTTCATGACTCGCCCGATTATGGCGCAGGGCCGAGGTACGATGCTGCGGATGACCGAAGCGCCTGCACCGTTCCGCTGGGGGATCCTCGGAGTCGCCCGCATCAACCGCGCCCTCGTCGGCCCGCTGTCGTCGGACGGCCACGAACTGCTCGCGATCGCCTCGCGCAGCCTCGAACGCGCCCAGACCTATGCCGAGGCGCAGGGCATCCCGCGCGCGTACGACAGCTACGAGGCGCTGCTCGCCGACCCTGACATCGACGCCGTCTACATCCCGCTGCCGCACTCGATGCACGTCGAATGGGCGGTCAAGGCGGCGGCCGCGCGCAAGCACGTGCTCGTCGAGAAGCCCGCGTCCCTCGACGCGCCGGGCATCGGCCTGCTGCAGGCGGCTGCGCGCGACCATGGGGTCGTCATCACCGAAGCCTTCATGTACCGGCACCATCCGATCGTGGCGCGGGCGCGCGAACTCGCCCACGACGGCACCATCGGCCGCCTGCAGGGCGTGCGCGGCACCTTCTCGTTCGTACTCGATCGGCCGTCCGACACGCGCTTCGAGCCGGCGCACGGCGGCGGCAGCCTGTGGGATGTCGGGTGCTATCCGGTGTCGTTCGCGCGGACGATCGTCGGTGAGCGCCCGGCGTCGGTGCAGGCCGCAGCCAACTGGTCGCCCGCCGGCATCGACCTCTCCTTCTTCGGCCAGCTGCGTTTTCCCGGCGGCGTCGTCGCACAGGTGCACAGCAGCTTCGAGTCGCCGTTCAAGACCGAAGTCGAGATCATCGGCAGCGCGGGCCGGCTGCTGCTCCGGCACCCGTTCAAGCCGGAGACCACCGAGACCATCGAAGTGATGACCGACGAGGGCACCACGACCGTGACGGTCGAAGGTCCGCCGCTCTACCAGGGCGAAGTGGACGACGTCCGTGACGCCGCCCGGCAGGGACGCCCCCCGCTCGTGACGCTCGAGGACAGCCTCGACAACGTGGAGACGCTCCAGGCACTCCTCGCCGCAGCTCGCAGCGGCGCGACCGTTTCCCTTCCGGAACGCAGTTGAGGCGGCGCCGCATGCGACGACAGCGGCCGTCGCGCTCCTCCCGGTCGGGCCTCGGCGCCGCGAACGCCGGCCGCCGTGACGTGCCCCGGTGCGAGGCCGCGCACCCGGTGCCCCTGCATGAGCACGCGCAATCCTGATCGCCGCACGCCTGCCGCGAACCTGCCGCTCGCCGGCGACGAGCGCGGCGCCGAGTACCTCGCCGGTCAGGTGGATCGCATCACCTATCACGATGTCGAGAGCGGCTTCTGCGTGTTGCGCGTAGCGGTGCACGCTCGTCGCGAGCCGTCCACGGTCGTCGGGCGGGTGGCCCAGGTTGCAGTAGGTGAGCACGTGCATGCGACCGGCGCGTGGGTGCACGACCGCGTGCACGGGCAGCAGTTCAAGGCCGACTGGATCCGGGTCTCGCCTCCGGACTCACCCGAGGGCATCGAGCGTTACCTCGGCTCTGGGCTGATCAAGGGGATCGGTCCGCATCTGGCCCGGCAGCTGGTGCAGGCGTTCGGCACGGGCGTGTTCGACGTGATCGACCACGATCCCGATCGTCTGATGGACATCCCCGGCATCGGCCGCGTGCGCGCCCATCGCATCGTGGACAACTGGCAGGGCCAGCGGGCGGTGCGCGAAATCATGGTCTTCCTGCACACGCATGGGGTGGGCACGAGCCGCGCGGTGCGCATCTATCGCACCTACGGCGCGACGGCCGTGCAGGTGCTGTCCGAGGACCCCTACCGGCTCGCTCGCGACATCCGCGGCATCGGTTTCCTGACGGCCGACAGGATTGCCCGCAACATCGGCGTCCCGCTCGACGCGATGGGACGACGTCGCGGCGCGCTGCAGCACGTGCTTTCGGAGGCGGTCGATCAGGGCCATTGCGCGCTTCCCACCACGGAATTGCGCGAGCGCACCGCCGCCCTCATCGAGCTGTCCGCTGACCTGATCGACGAGGCCGTGGCGCTCGAAGTGGAGCACGGCGCCATCGTGGCGGGCAGCATCGACGACATGCCGGTTCATGCGCTGGCGAGCCTCGATGCGGCCGAGGGCGTGGTGGCCACGCGCCTGCGCCAGCTCGCGGGCGCGCCGCGGCCCTGGCCGGAGATCGACGTCGATCGCGCGCTGCCCTGGGCCGAAGCGCGGCTCGGGCTCGAGTTGTCGCCAAGTCAGCGCATCGCCGTGTCTCGGGCGCTGGTCTCACGGGTGCTCGTGCTCACCGGCGGTCCCGGTGTCGGCAAGACCACGGTGCTGCGCGCGATCCTCGGGATCCTCATGGCCAAGGGCGTTCGGCCGTTGCTGGCCGCACCCACGGGCCGCGCCGCCAAGCGCATGACAGAGACGACCGGGCTCGAAGCGAAGACGGTCCACCGGTTGCTCGAGATCAATCCGAAGAACGGTCAGTTTCGTCGTGGACCGGGACACCCGCTCGACGGTGACCTGCTCGTGGTGGACGAGTCGTCCATGGTGGACGTCGTGCTCATGGCGCACCTGCTGCACGCGGTGCCGAACACGATGGGCCTGCTGCTCGTCGGCGACGTGGACCAGCTCCCTTCGGTTGGGCCTGGTCAGGTGCTGGCCGACATCATCGACTCGGGGCGCGTGCCCGTCGCGCGGCTGACGGAGATCCATCGGCAGTCCGCGGAGAGCCGCATCGTGCTCGCGGCGCACGCGATCAACGCGGGGGAGATGCCGACGTTCAGCCAGGCCGGGCAGGGCGATTGCTTCTTCGTCGAAGCGGAAGACGCCGACCGGGCGCTGCAACGACTGCTGCAGGTCGTGTCCGAGCGCATCCCGCAGCGGTTCGGTCTGGACCCGGTGCGTGATGTACAGGTGCTGTGCCCGATGAACCGCGGCGGCCTCGGCGCGCACGCACTCAATCAGGCGCTGCAGCGCCTCCTGAACCCGCACGGCACACCGGTAATCGAGCGGTATGGCCAGCGGTTCGCCGCCGGCGACAAGGTGATGCAGACCGAGAACGACTACGACAAGGAGGTCTACAACGGCGATCTCGGCGTGGTGCGGGCGATCGCCACCGACGACGAGACGATGACCGTGGAATTCGACGGCAGGCTGGTGGCCTTCGACTTCGGCGACCTCGATCGACTGGTCCTCGCGTATGCGACCACCGTCCACAAGGCCCAGGGTTCGGAGTACCCCGCCGTGGTGATCCCGGTCACGACGCAGCACTATCCGATGCTGCAGCGGCATCTGCTCTACACGGGTGTGACGCGCGGCAAGTCGCTCGTCGTGCTGGTGGGGCAGCATCGGGCGCTGGCGATCGCGGTGCGCGGCACGCAGGCGCGGCGGCGCTGGACGCGGCTCCGCGAGCGCCTCGCGTAGCGGGGGGCCGATCAATCCGTAGCCGCCGGCCCGCGCCCGGCGGTGCCGCGTCCGGCCAGGCCCGCCGCCTA
>JAEZCY010000146.1 GCA_023429845.1 Acidobacteriota bacterium | reverse complement strand
CCGCCACCCCCCCCGCCTCCGCCTCCACCAGCGCCGGCGCCCTCGCCGGAAGCGCCGCGGCCGTTGACCGACGAGGAGATCTTCGCCAAGAAGAGCCTCGAGGAGCTGAATGCCGAGAAGCCGCTCGGTGACGTCTTCTTCGGCTACGACCGCTCCGAGATCAGCGAAGAAGGTCGGGCAACGCTGCAGAAGAACCTGGAGTGGCTGCGGAAGTGGACCAGCACGCGCGTGCTCGTCGAGGGCCACTGCGACAACCGTGGCACGCCTGAGTACAACCTCGCCCTTGGCGAACAGCGGGCCGCGGCCGTGCGCGACTACCTCGTGAGCCTTGGCCTCCCCGCCGATCGCGTCACGATCGTCAGCAAGGGCGAGGAGCAGCCGTTCTGCAACGAGGACAACGAGAGCTGCTGGTCGCAGAATCGTCGCGGCCACTTCCTGATTACCGCGAAGTAGTCGCGGCACAGACGGAACGCGAACGGCCCGGCGGGTGTTCCCGTCGGGCCGTTCGTGTCGATGGCCGGAACTCCGTTATCGCGCCGCGAGTTCGTCGTTGATCGCCGTTGCCGCGGCGGCCGGATCGGGGGCCCCGGTGATGGGTCGGCCAATCACGAGGTACGAGGCGCCGGCACGCATCGCGTCGCCGGGCGTCATCGTGCGGGCCTGGTCGTCGCTGCTCGAAGCCGCCGGGCGGATGCCGGGCGTCACGATGGCGAAGTCGTCGCCGCACGTCTGCCGAATGAGCCTGATCTCCTGCGGTGAAGCGACGACGCCGTCGATGCCGGCGTCCCGCGCCAGCGCCGCCAGACGCGCGACCTGATCGCGCACGCCTCCGTGCACCCCGACGGCGTCGAGCCGTGCGTCGTCCAGGCTCGTGAGCACGGTGACGCCGACCACGAGCGGTCGTACCCCGCCGATCTTCGCGGCCTCCTCGTGAGCCGCGTCGCGCGCCGCGCGCAGCATGTCGTGTCCGCCGCTGGCGTGCACCGTCATCATCCACGCGCCGAGTCGCGCTCCCGCGCGCACCGCACCGGCCACGGTATTCGGGATGTCGTGGAACTTCAGGTCGAGGAACAGCCGCAAGCCGCGCTCGACGATCGGCGCCGCCGCCGCCGGGCCCTCGCTGACGAACAGCTGCTTTCCGAGCTTGAAACCGCCGACATGCGGCGACAACTGGTCGATGAGCGTCGTCGCCTGGTCGATGCGGTCGACGTCGAGCGCGATCAGGATGGACGACATGCGGGCTCCGCCGATGCGCGCTTCGCGGGAATCACGACGCCGCCGACGAGATCGGCGAGGCGCTCGACGCCGTGTCGCGCGCAGTAGGCCTCGAGATCCGTCATCACGCGCGACCAGATGAAGGGGTCCGCGAAGTTGGCCGTGCCGATCTGCACGGCGTTGGCGCCCGCCAGCATGAACTCGACGACATCGTCGGCCGAGGCGATGCCGCCCATGCCGACGATGGGAATCTTCACCGCCTGGCGGCACTCGTAGACCATCCGCACCGCAATGGGGCGGATCGCCGGACCGCTGAGGCCGCCCATCACGTTGGTCAACTTCGGCGTGCGCGTCTCGACGTCGATGGCCATTGCCAGGAAGGTGTTGACGAGCGAGATGGCGTCGGCGCCCGCGTCCTCGGCCACGCGCGCGAACGACGCGACGTCGGTCACGTTCGGCGTGAGCTTGGGCATGATGGGCAGAGTGGTCGCCTTGCGTACGGCGGCCACGACGTCGTGCGTACCGGGAAGGCTGCAGCCGAACTGGATGCCGCCTTCCTTGATGTTCGGGCACGAGATGTTCAGCTCGATGCCGGCGACGCCTTCGTGGTCCGACAGCACGCGGCACACCTCGACGTACTCGTCGAGCGTGACGCCGCAGACGTTGACGATGGTGACGGCGCCGAGCGCACGGAGTTCGGGCAGTCGTTCCAGGACGAAGCGGTGCACGCCGATGCCCTGGAGCCCGATGGCGTTCAGCATCCCGCCGGGCGTCTCGACGATGCGCGGCGGTGCGTGGCCTTCACGCTCCGCAAGGAACAGGCCCTTGACGACAACGGCGCCGAGCGTCGAGAGGTCGAGGGCGCCGGCGTACTCGACACCGTACCCGAAGCAGCCGCTGGCGGCCATCAGCGGGTTGCGCAACGTCAGGCCGCCGATCGGCGTCGAGAAATCAACCATGGTGCGCCAGCCCTTCCCAGTGCAGGGTGCTGGCCGCAAACACCGGCCCCGACGTGCAGGAGCGCACGAGATGCGTGGAGCCGTCGGCCATCTTCACGGGCACGACGCAGCTGTAGCAGCCGCCCATCCCGCAGCCCATCACCTGCTCGAGCGATACCCACGCGTCGTGTCCGGCAGCCAGCGCCTGGGTCGCGACCGCGTGCATCATCGGCGTCGGTCCGCAGCAGTAGATCGCGAGGCGCGCGGCCTGGCCTGCCTCGGCAAGCGCCGCTCCGAGCGGCACGGTCACCCGTCCGTGCGTGCCGACGCTGCCGTCCTCGGTCGCGAGTGCGACCTCGACGCCGCGTTCGGTGAACCAGTCCACATGGAACAGGTCGTCGCCGCGTCGTGCGCCGTAGAACAGGCGGAGGTGTACGCCGCGTGCGCGCAGTGCTTCGGTCAGCGTCGCGAACGGCGCGAGGCCAACCCCGCCCGCCACCATCCAGGCCTCGTTGGGCGGCTCGACGAGCGGCCACGGCTGCCCGAGTGGTCCGAGACACGCCAGGCGATCGCCTGGGCGGACGTCGAACAGCTGTCCGGTGCCCACGCCGATGCGCTTGTTCAGGATGCTGATGCCGCGCGGCCGGCCATCGCCGTCGCGCGCGATCTCGAAGATCGAGAACGGACGGCGGAGCAGCGGGTCGAGCCCGGGCGCCGTCTTGATCATCACGAACTGGCCCGGTCGTGCGGCCGCGGCCACGCGCCCGGCGGCCAGCGTGACGACGTTGTACTCTGCCGAGAGCGTACGATTCTCCAGCACCTCGGCAAGATCGTCCACGATCATCCGAGGCAGCATAGCGCATCCGGTCATGCCGTACCTGCGTCTGCTCACCAACGCGCTGCTGGCCGGCGTGCTCGGGGCGATCGTCCTGGGCCACCTGGTTCTGCTCCTCAATCCCGCGATGCCGTTGCGTGCGGGCGTGCTGTTCTCGCTCGGATGGCGGTTGATCGTGACGGCCGGCGCGATGCTGACGACCGCGTTCTTCATCGCCAGCCTGGCGCGCTATCTCTCCACGCGCCGCGGGCCTGGATGGCTGAGCCTGCGGCTGCTCGCCTGGATGACCACCCTCGTCGTGACCCTCGGTGCGCTTCTCGCCTGGCTGAACCTGTCGGCGTTCGAGGCGTCGTTGTCGGAGGCCGCGGCACGCCGCTTCGCCATCGCGGTGGCCGCCCTGCTCGTGACTGCCGGCGTCCTGCTGCTGATTTCGCTCGTGCACTATGGATTCGGCCGTCGTGGCAGCCGGGTGGGCGGCGCGCTGGTCGCGATTGCCGTCGTGGCCGTCGTGACATTGCCGCTCGTGGCGCGCGGCGCCGGGGAGCCGCGTCCAGCCGCGCACGCGGCCGTGCGGCCGGTGCACGACTCGCTGCGCGAACCGATGACCGGTCGCGTGTGGATCGTGCTGCTCGACGGCGCGTCGCTTGACTACGTGTCACCCGCGGCGGCGCAGGGGCGCTTGCCGCATTTCGGTCGCCTGCTCGATGGCGGGGCGTCGCTGACGCTGTTCTCGGTCGAATCCGGAGGCCCGACGCCGGTCTGGGCATCCGTGGCGACGGGGCGCTACCCGCCGGGCACCGGCATCGCGTCGGATACACGCTTCCGCGGCGGCTGGGTGGACCTCGACCTGCTGCCACGGTACGTCTTCGCCGATCTGCTGGTGTACTCCGGCCTGCTTCAGCGGGTGCCGATCCTGCCCGACGATCTCCGAGGCGCCCCCATCTGGCGCGTCCTCGACGGCGCCGGCGTGCCTTCGATGACGGCGGGCTGGCCGCTCGCGCGTGCGACTACGCTGCGCGCCGGGCAGGTGCTCGAGGCCGACGAGCGGGCGGACGCGGCCGATCCGGTTGCTGCGGATCGCACCATGCGCGATCGCTTCGAAGGTGCCGTGGCCCACCAGCAGCCGGGCGTGGCCGCCCTGCGCTACGGCGCGCTGTCGGCCTTCGGGGGCAAGGGTCTCGGGCTGCGCAATGACGCGGCGCACCGCAGGGAAGTGGACGCGGTGTACGACTTCCTCGACGCGGAGGTCGGCCGCGTCATCGAGCGGCTCGCTGCCGATGACCTGCTGCTCGTGATGTCGGGATACCGGCTCGAGCCGGCCAGTCCGCTCGTGCGGCTGCGCAACCGGCTCGCCGACGATGCGGGACTGGCGGCGGAGGCCAGTCGGTCGGATGGCTTCCTCCTCGCGTACGGTCGGCACGTCTCGCCCGGTCGCAAGTCGGTGGGCGCCATCGTCGACGTGTTCCCGACGGTGCTCTACTACCTCGGCTTGCCCGTGGCCCGCGACATGGACGGCTTTGCCCGGACCGACCTGTTCGTCGCGTCGCTGACGACGGGCCGGCCGGTCATCTTCATCCCGAGCTACCAGTAGCCCTGCGTGCTACACTCGTTCGGCTCTTTAATCGCGGTCCCGTGAGGCCGCAAAGAGGTCGATGCAATGTCTCTCTCGTCCGGCACGCGCCTGCGCGCGGGCCATCCAACCAGCTTGCCGGTTCCGTGCGCCGACCATCCGGCGTCGTCGCCCCGTGCCTTCCGGAGGTCGCCATGCCCGCAGTGATGGACGGCTCGCGCATCGAACGCAGCCTGGCGCGGATTGCGCACGAGATCCTCGAGCGCAACCGCGATCTCTCCGACGTGGCGCTGGTGGGCATCCGCACCCGTGGCGTGGTGATCGCCGAACGGCTGGCGAAAGTCATCGAGCAGGTCGCCGGGGTGGTGCTGCCCGTCGGGTCGCTGGACATCACGCTGTACCGCGACGACTACATGCGCCACCCGGTGGGGCCGCAGCCGCTGGTGCGGAGCACCGACATCCGGTTCTCCGTGGAGGGGCGCCGCATCCTGCTCGTGGACGACGTGCTCTACACGGGGCGCACGATCCGCGCCGCGCTCGACGCGATCATCGACTATGGGCGTCCCCGCAGCATCCAGCTGATCGTGCTCGTCGATCGCGGGCATCGCGAGCTGCCGATCAAGGCCGACCATGTCGGCAAGAACCTGCCGACCTCGCCCTCGCAGAGCGTGCAGGTGCGGCTGACCGAGATCGACGGCTTGGACGAAGTGCAGCTGGAGGACGGGGCATGAACGCAGCGCCCGTGGTCACCGGCTTGCGTGGGCGTCATCTGCTCGGCATCGGCGAGCTCTCGCCCGAGGAGATCACGCTCATCCTCGACACCGCGGGCGCGATGCGCGAGGTGGGACAGCGGCAGATCAAGAAGGTGCCGGCCCTGCGCGGCCGCTCGATCGTGAACCTGTTCTTCGAGCCCAGCACGCGCACGCGCACCTCGTTCGAGATCGCCGAGAAGCGGCTCAGCGCCGACACGCTCAGCCTGGCCGTCTCGACGTCGAGCGTGGTGAAGGGCGAGACGCTGCTCGACACCGTCAGCAACATCGAGGCGATGCAGCCCGACATGCTCGTCGTGCGGCATGCGTCCTCGGGCGCCTGTCACCAGCTGGCGCGGCACTGTCGCGCCCGCATCGTCAACGCCGGCGACGGCCTGCACGAGCATCCGACGCAGGCGCTGCTCGACGCCTACACGATGCGGCAGCACAAGGGGCGCCTGCAGGGGTTGCAGGTGGCGATCGTCGGCGACCTGCTGCACAGCCGTGTGTTGCGGTCGAACCTGATCCTGTTGCGCAAGATGGGAGCGACGGTGCGGGTCGCCGCGCCGCGGCCGCTCGTGCCGGTCGGCATCGAGGCCATGGGCGCCACGCCGTGCCGGACGATCGAGGAGGCACTGGACGGGGCGGACGTGGTGATGATGCTGCGCATCCAGCTGGAGCGCATGCAGAACAACTTCTTTCCGTCGCTGCGCGAGTATTTCACGCTGTTCGGCCTGACGTCCGAGCGTCTCGCGCTCGCGGCGCCCGACGCGATCGTGATGCATCCCGGTCCGATGAACCGTGGAGTGGAGATTGCATCCGAGGTGGCCGACGGTTCCCGTGCGGTGATTCTGGAGCAGGTGGCCAACGGGGTGGCGGTGCGCATGGCGGTGCTTTACCTGCTGGGCGGCGGCAGCGAGGAATGACGCAGCGATGACGACGATTCTGAAGAACGGCCGCGTGGTGGACCCGGCCAACGGGCGCGACGGCACGTTCGACGTGGAAGTGCGCGACGGCGTTATTGCCCGTATCGGTGCGAACCTCCCGGTGTCCGAGGGCGCCACGGTGCTCGACGTGCCGCCGGGGTGCATCGTGACGCCCGGGCTGATTGACATGCACGTGCACCTGCGCGAGCCGGGGCAGGAGCACAAGGAGACGGTTGCCAGCGGTGTCGCCGCGGCGGTCGCCGGCGGCTTCACGGCCGTCGCCTGCATGCCCAACACGTCGCCGATCAACGACAGCGCGGCGGTGACCCGGTACATCCTCGGCAAGGCGGAGGCCGCAGGCCTGGCGCGGGTGTACCCGATCGGTGCGGCATCGGTCGGGTCGCGCGGCGAGCAGCTCGCCGAGATTGGCGAGCTCAAGGCGGCTGGCTGCGTCGCCATCTCCGATGACGGCCACCCGATCCGGACGGCATTGCTGATGCGGCGGGCGCTCGAGTACGCCGGCATGCTCGACGTGCTCGTGATCGACCACTGCGAGGACCCCACGCTCAAGGGCGACGGCGTCGTCCACGAAGGCGCCGTGGCCTCCGAGCTCGGGCTGCGTGGCATTCCGGGCGAGGCCGAGGAACTCTGGATCGAGCGCGACATCACGCTGGCAGGGCTCGCAGGTACGCGCGTGCACATCGCGCACCTGAGCACGGCCGGCTCGCTGCGGGCCGTGCGGGCTGGCAGGGAGCGCGGCATTGCCGTCACCTGCGAGGTGACGCCGCACCATTTCGTGCTGACCGACGAGGCGCTGCGCGGGTACGACACCAACACGAAGATGAACCCGCCCCTTCGACCGCAGTCGGACGTGGACGCGCTGATCGAAGGTCTTGCCGACGGCAGCGTGGACGTGATCGCCACAGACCACGCGCCGCATCATGCCGACGAGAAGGCGCTGTCGTACGACCAGGCGCCGTTCGGCATCACGGGCCTGGAGACTGCGGTGTCGCTCACCTTCGACCGGCTCGTGCACACGGGGCGCATCGGCCTGGGACGGATGGTCGAACTGCTGTCGGTGAACCCGGCACGCATCCTCCAGGTGCCCGGCGGCGCCCTGAACGAGGGTGCGCCGGCCGACATCACGGTGCTGGCGCCGGACCTCGCCGTGACCGTGCACGCGGCTGATCAGCAGTCACTGTCGAAGAACATGCCGTTCGAGGGCTGGACCTTGCGTGGCGGCGTGGCGGCCACCATCGTCGGGGGCCGGCTCGTATACCGAAATACGGCGGTGGACGCCCTCGCCCACTGGCCGACGGCGCCGGTCCAGTAGCCGCCGCACCGAGGAACCTGCACTCATGACGCAACGAATCGAGGATGTCCGCAAGCGCGCGCAGCGCAGCATGCAGGACGCGAACGTTCTCCTCGAAGGCCACTTCGACTTCCGCAACGGCTACCACGGGCGGACGTATCTCAACCCGCACATGCTGTTTGCCCGTCCGTCGACGATCTGGCAGCTCGCGCAGGACCTGCTCGACCTGCTGCCCTACGACGTGACGGCCGGCGTGCAGGCAGTCGTCGGGCCGGCGACCGGTGGGGCGCTGCTGGCACACACGCTGGCCGGACTGCTCGACGGGCGTCGCAGTCTCGATCACGCACCGTGCCTGTTCGCGCCGATCGATCCCGACGCCGAACAGGGGCTGCGGCTCCGGTCCACGTATCGGGACGTACTCGCTGGCAAGAAGGTGCTGATTGCCGACGACGTGCGCAACACCGGCAAGACGCTGAGCCACTGTGCCGAGCTGGTGCGCAAGGCGGGCGGCGAGGTCATCGCGACGACGCAGCTGTATGACCGCATGGCAAGCGTGGTCACGCTCGACGTGCCCAACCACGCGCTGCTCGAGTACAGCGCCCGCGACATCTACACGTCCACGACCTGCCCGCAGTGCAAGGCGGGCGTGCCGCTGACGACCTTCTGACGACCGGGCGGGAGGTCCTCGTCCCGACTCATGGCTTGCCGCTCACGCCCGCGGCTCGCGCGGTTCCGCGCCGAACTCGATCGCCTGCACGACGCTTACAACGTGCCGGATTCGGCGGCCGATCCCGTGCAGTTCGTCTGGCGCTACGACGACCCTGCGGACCGCGAGGTCGTGGCGGCCATCGCGTCGGGGCTGGCGTTTGGCCGCGTGGCCAGCGTGCTCGCCAGCATCGAACGCGTGCTGGCACTCATCGGTCCGCGCCCTGCGGCGTTCCTCGACAGGTTCGACGTCGCAGAGGCGCGTGAGGCGCTCGCGTCGGTGGTGCACCGCTGGACGCGCGGCGACGACCTCGTCGCGCTGCTCGTGGTGCTGCGCGACCTGCGCGCCCGGCACGGTTCGCTCGAGGGGGCGTTCCTGGCGGGCGACGACCCGGCGTCGGAAGACGTGTCGCCCGGGCTCGAATCCTTCAGCGCGGCGGCGTGCGGCGTCGACGTGCGCGAGGCGTACGGCGGTGTGCGCCCGGGCCGGCTCGGCGTGCACTACTTCTTCCCGCGACCTTCACGCGGAAGCGCGTGCAAGCGGCTGAACCTGTTCACACGGTGGATGGTGCGGCAGGATGCGGTCGATCCCGGCGGCTGGACTCACGTGCCGCGCTCGCGGCTGGTCATCCCGCTCGACACGCACACGATTCGCGTCGGGCGCTGCCTGCGGCTCACCCGCTACACCACGCCCGGATGGCGCATGGCGGCCGACATCACGGCTTCGCTCCGCCAGATCGACCCGGAGGATCCCGTGCGTTACGACTTCTCGCTGTGCCACATGAGCATGATGGGCGCGTGCGGCTGGGGCCGGTCCGTCGGCAACGCGCAGTGCCCGCTGCGCGCGTTCTGCAAGCCGCTGAAGCCGAACGTGAGCGTGTAGCTGCCTGAAGTCAGATGTAGCTGCCGGGCCCTGCGCGGCAGGTGGCGTCGTCGTCCCTCCGTGCGCGCGG
>JAEZCY010000120.1 GCA_023429845.1 Acidobacteriota bacterium | reverse complement strand
GGGCAGCGCCGCGCCGGCCATGGGCACGCGCGCGCTGGCACGCGCCCAGGCCATGCTGACGCAGGTATCGACGTTCGGACGAAAGCGGACGGACGCCGCCGCGCACGATCTGGTTGCGCACCTTGCCACGCTGCGGCCGCTGCTCGAACGGCTCGCGACCGAGGAACTCGCGTGGCAATTGCAGTTGCCAGATACGGCGCTCCATGGGTGCATCAACGCGCCGGAGTTCGAGCGCTGCGTGACGTCCATGGTCACGATCGGACGGGACGCGCTGCCGATGGGCGGGCAGTTGACGCTGACGCTGGCGCCGGCTGGATCGGGCGATGGCGCAGCAGTCGTTCGGCGGCCCGAGGTGGCTCTGACACTCTCGCTGCAGGGCTACGGACTCGTCGCCCCTGAACTCACAGGAACGCTGCGCGACGCCGCCGCGTCGATGGGAGCCAGCGTGGCCGCGACGCACGTTGACGCCTTCGAGGCACAGTTGACGCTGCGTCTCGCTCGAGCATTCGTGATGACCCAGGCGGCCTGAGCGGCCGGAGCGGGCGCACGTCGGTCGCCGCGAGCGAACGCGACGTACGATAGACGGACGGCATGCGCCCTGCTCGTTCTCCGCGCGGCATCTCGCGTCGTTCGCTCCTCCGCCTCGCGAGCGGTGTTGCCGTCGGTCTTGCCGTCGGCGAGGTCGCCTACGGCACGTTCTACGAGCGGCATCACCTGTCGGTGACACGCGCCGAGCTTCCCTGTCATGGCCTGCCGGACGCGCTGGACGGGCTGCGCGTCGGCCTCATCACCGACACCCACTACAGTTCGTTCACCGGGCTGCCGTTGATCGAACAGGCGGTCGGGCTCCTCCAACGTGAGGCGCCGGATCTCGTGGTGCTCGGCGGCGACTACGTGACACTCCGGAACCGCGCGTACATGCCCGAATCGGCAACGCCGTTCAGCGCGTTGCAGGCGCCTGAGGGCGTCTTCGGGGTGCTCGGCAATCACGACGATGAGAGCGAGGTGCCGCGAGCGCTGCGCCGCCACGGCGTCACGGTGCTCCGCGACGAGCGCACGCGCCTGCGCATCCGGGGTGAAACGGTCGACCTGATCGGGCTGCGCTACTGGACGCAAAAGACCGCCGCGATCACGAGGGTCGCCCGCGGCCGGGCGGCGTTCAGCATCCTGCTGGCGCACGACCCGCGTCGGCTCTGGGAGGCCGCGGCGCTTCGCATCCCGCTCGTCCTCTCGGGGCACACGCATGGCGGGCAGGTGTCGCTGCCGCTTCTCGGCCCGGTGGCTGCGCAGAAGTTCCCGGTGGCCGACGGGACGCGCATCGTGGACGACACCACGCTCTTCGTGAGCCGGGGGGTGGGGACGGTGCTGGTGCCGTGCCGTATCGACTGCCCGCCGGAAGTGGCACTGCTCACGCTGCGGCGGCACTCACACGCCGGAACCGGGTCGGTCGCGTAATCCGGGGTCCTCGCAGACGAAGCGCCGCCCCTGCACGTGCCAGCGTGCATTGGCCACCCGATCGATTGCCTCCGGGTAGATGCGATGCTCCTCGACGAGGATGCGGGCGGCAAGACTCTCGGCCGTGTCGTCGTCGAGCACGGGGACCACGGCCTGCAGCACGATGGGGCCGGCATCGAGTTCCGGCGTGACGAGGTGCACGGTCGCGCCGGCCAGCTTCACGCCGTGCGTCCACGCCTGCCGCTGCGCATCGACACCGGGAAACGCCGGCAGCAGCGACGGATGCACGTTCAGGACGGGACCGGGCGCACGCTCGAGGAACACCGGACTGAGGATGCGCATGAAGCCGGCAAGGCAGACCACCTGCACGCTCGCGCCGTGCAGGCGAGCCGCGAGCGCCTCCTCGAATGCGGCGCGCGACCCGTAGGCCTTGTGGTCAATCACCTCGGCCGGGACACCCGCAGCGCGGGCATGCTCCAGCCCGCCGGCGTCAGGGCGATTGGAGATGACCACGCCGATACGCGCCGCCAGCCGCTCGGCCTCGATGGCGCGGATGATCGCCTGAAGGTTGCTGCCGCGACCCGAAATCAGCACGCCGAGAACGGGCAGGGTCGGGTCCGGAGAGTGCGGGGCGGTCGGCATGCGCGCTCAAGCATAGAACGTCGCGCACCGATTACCGCGATGGACGGACGCATCTCCGCGCATGGGCACGGCGCGTCCGCAGGAGCCACCCATCGATGACGAGCACGGCCGGATTCGGGGGCGCCAGTGATGGCCAGGAGCGGAGGGCACTCCCACGCATCCGGGCCTCCTCGGTGCCCCACCTCACTGCGCACATTGCTGGCGGTCCGCAGGCGCGCCTCATCGATCTCTCCAAGCGTGGCGTCCGCATCGAGAGCCCGCTGCACATGGGTCCGGGCTCACGTGTGGTGCTGCGCTTCGTCCTGGGTGAGGAAAGCGTCACCGTGACGGGCGACGTCATGCGGTCGGTCCCGCTGATGCGCCTGTCCTCCGGCGAGGTGGCGTACGATACGGCGCTGGCGTTCACGGAAGAGCTCACGCTGTGCAGCGATGAGTTCGAGGACGCCGGGCGCGCCGCTGGACTCTCCTGTGGTTCGTCCCATCCGAGTGACCCACCTGACTTCACGATGATCGTGATGGACGGCCGCTCGGGCGCTCCCCTGCGTGCCGGGGGCGACGCGCCGTGCTAGTCGTCGCCTGAAGCGGACACCGCATGAAGGTGCTCCTGCTTTCGACGCTCCCTCTCGGGGCTGCGGACATCGACCGCCTCCTCCTGACGGGATTCTCGCCATCCGCAGTGGACGTGTGTCCAACGATCACCCTGGCGCTGGCTCGGCTCGACGTCTTCACGCCAGACCTCATCATCGTGAACCTGCCGCAGCCTGACGCAGATGACGCCGTGGCCCGCCTCCGCGAGCGCGGCAGCAGAGTCCCGACCATGATGGTGGCGGCGGGCGAAACAGTCCCCGCGCCGGCCGGGGCTTCGGCATACGGCCGACACGCGCCTGATCCTGGCGACGTCTCTTCGCACTCAGGCGCGTCCGTCCACGAGGAAGACACGGCGCAGCCGTCGCCGCCCCTCGAACCGCGCATCACCGATGCGGCGCTCGCCGAAGCCCGGGCGGAACTCGATCAGCTCGGGCGCGCCGATGTGAGTGACGCACTCGACGCGGAGACGCGCTGGCTGCTCTACGAGGTGGCATCGGTCGGGCACGTCTCGACGAGTGTCGAAGGGGACGTGCTGGCGGCCAACGACATCGCGTCACGGCTGCTCCGCCACTTCTCCGCGAACACGGCGGAGCAACCGGCGGTGATGCCGGCGCCCCTGCTCGCTGCCGCCGGCGCCTTCGCCCAGCGTCCGTCGCGGTTCGAGCTGTGCCTGCAACGCGGCGTGGATGAGCCACTGCACTGGATCGTGGGGCTCGCGAGTCCCCAGGGCGGCCTCCCCGCAACGGTGACGTGGTTCCTGATCGACGTCAGCGAGCAGCGGCTGCAGACGCGACGCGCCCGCTTCCTCCGGCGGATGGAAGCCTTGACGCACGTGCTTTCCGCGGCCACGGCCGAGTGCTCGACGCTCGTGGACACAGGGGGACGCGCGCTTGCCACCGCGCGCGAGAGGCTTGCAGACGACGTGGACGTCGCACAGGCGATCCAGGCGCTGTCGCGGACGCAGGCGGTGCTCGCC
>JAEZCY010000020.1 GCA_023429845.1 Acidobacteriota bacterium | reverse complement strand
CAGCAGTACGGCTGCGGCCCGTGCTCGTCGCCGCCCGTGTCGTGTCACGCGGGGAGCATACAGGAGCCGCCTCGCCGCGCCGCGGCTGGAGGACTTCAGGCGCGCGGCTTCTTCCTGGCAGTGCGCTTCTTCGCGGTGCGGGCCGACGACGGGGTCTTCGGCAACGGCTCGATCTTGTCGAGTTTGCGGAGCACCTCCGACAGCGTCTCGAGCGACGGCTCGCCCGTGTGCCCCTTGTGGCTCAACCAGACGTCAGGGGTGTCCTGCGCGAGGATGTCCCGGAACGTGCCCTTGGTCTTGACGCTGTTCGGCGCGAACGCGGTGATGTCCACGTCGCCGGCCCATTCGTCCTTGTGCTTGATCAGCAACCACGACCGGCCGTCATCCTTGTCGCCGGAACGTCCTCCCCAACCCCGGGTCCGCACGAGCACCCACGAGCCTTTGAGCTTGTAGCCGTCCAGTCGCATCTTCAGATCGCCCTTGGCGAGCGCCGCCTCGACGTCGTCCACCTCCGGCTCCCACGTGCCGACGTCCCACAGCATGACGACGCCGGCGCCGTAGCCTTCGGGGATGACGCCCTCGAACTCGCCGTACTCGATCGGGTGATCCTCGACGTGCATCGCGAGCCGTTTGGTGCCGGGGTCCAGCGACGGGCCCTTGGGCACGGCCCACGAGAGCAACACGCCGTCGTGCTCGATGCGGAAGTCATAGTGCAGGCTGGTCGCCAGGTGTTTCTGGACACAGAAGAAGCGTGTCGGCGCCTTGCGCGCCTTCGCCTTCGTGTCTCCGGCCGGTTCCGGGGTCTTGGTGAAGTCCCGCTTGCGACGGTATTCCTCGAGTGCCACGTGTCGTGTCTCCGTCGTGTGTACGTTGCCGTCGGGCCCTGCCGACGGTCGAGCCGCGTGCCGGGCGCCGCGCAGACGGCTGCGTGAGACCTACAGGCTACACTTGTGCCGTGACTCCCTCACTTCATTCCGTACACCCGGCCTCGCTCGGCGAGGCGATCGCACGCACGCTGCAGCAGTGGACCGACGAGCGGCGCGTGCAGCGGCTGTGGAGCAAGGACGCGACCCTGTGGACCGACAGCGGCGAGGAGAAGTGGCTCGGCTGGCTGGACGTCATCGGGGCTCAGCGGGCGGAACTCGCGGCGCGGACCGCGCTTGCCGACACCATCCGTAACGAAGGGGTCACGGATGTGCTGCTGCTCGGCATGGGCGGCTCCAGCCTTGGCCCCGAAGTGCTCGCGCGCGTCATCGGCAGCGGCCCGGGCGCACCGCGACTGCACGTGCTCGACTCGACCGACCCGGCGCAGGTGACCAGGTTCGACGAGGCGGTGGATCTGCGCACGACGCTGGTGCTCGTGGCGAGCAAGTCCGGCAGCACGCTCGAGCCGAACGTGTTCCTCGCCTACTTCTTCGACCGCCTGCAGCAGGAAGTGGGGCAGGCCGAGGCCGGGCGGCACGTGGTGGCGATTACCGACCCGGGTTCGCAGATGCAGAAGGTGGCCGAACGCGACGGCTTCCGTGCGATCGCGTTCGGCGAGCCGACGGTCGGCGGCCGTTTCTCGGTGCTGTCTGCGTTCGGCACCGTGCCTGCCGCTCTCATCGGCATCGACGTCGAGCGTCTGCTGGCCGAGGCCACGAGGATGGCGGAAGAATGCCGGCGGGAGGACGCCGCGTCCAACCCCGGCGTGGCGCTTGGTGTGGTGATCGGCGAGGCGGCGCGTGCCGGGCGAGACAAGCTCACCATCGTCGCGTCGCCCGGCATGGCGCCTCTCGGAGCCTGGCTCGAACAGCTCGTGGCAGAGTCAACGGGCAAGAACGGCACCGCGGTCATTCCAGTCGACCTGGAGCCGCGGAGCGACCCGTCCACGTACGGCAAGGACCGGTTGTTCGTCTACGTACGACTGGCCAGTGCGGTCGAGCGGGAGCAGGACGCGTTCGTCGAGCAACTCAACCTCGCCGGGCAGCCCGTCGTGCAGATCGACGTGCGCGACGCGTACGCGCTTGGCCAGGAGTTCTTCCGCTGGGAGATCGCCACGGCCGTCGCCGGCTCCGTGCTGGGCATCAATCCCTTCGACCAGCCCGACGTGGAGGCCAGCAAGCTGAAGACGCGCGCGCTGACCGATGCCTTCGAGCGCGAGGGTGCTCTCCCGACCGAGGAACCGGTCGTCGCGGACCGATCCATGGCGATCTACACCGATGCCGCGAACGCTCGCGCGCTCGGCAGCGTGGCGACGCCTGCCGATGCCATCAGGGCGCACCTGCGGCGCATCGCGCCCGGCGACTACGTCGCGCTGCTCGCGTACCTCGACATGACCGACGCCAACGTCGCCGCGTTGCAGGCGGTGCGCGGCGAGGTGCACCGGCAATCGCGGGTGGCCACGTGTCTCGGCTTCGGCCCGCGGTTCCTGCACTCGACGGGGCAGGCCTACAAGGGCGGCCCCGACACGGGCGTGTTCCTGCAGATCACCTGCGACGACGCGCGGGACGTGCCCGTGCCGGGGCGCGCCTTCACGTTCGGCGTGGTGAAGGCCGCGCAGGCGCGCGGCGATTTCGGCGTGCTCGAGGAGCGTGGGCGTCGTGCCTTGCGTGTGCATCTCGGCGCGGACGTCGCGAGCGGCCTCGACGCCCTGCGCGCGGCGGTGGAAGGCGCGTACCGGTGACCGCGCCCGCTGCTGCGGCCGAGTTCCCGCGGACGCCCGTCATCGCTGCCGATCCGGCGGTGTTCGTCGGGTTCGGCGCGACGGGCGACCTGACGCGGCGCAAGCTGCTGCCCGCGCTCGTGAACCTCCGGCGTTCGGGCGCGCTGACGGACCAGTTCGCATTCCTGGCGGTGACCCGATCGCCAGACCAGGCCGGCGGGTTCACGGAGGAACTCCTCACCGCTACCGACGAGTACCTCGACACGCCGCTCTCCGGCGACGAACGTGCGTGGTTCACCGAGCGGATCGCCGTGGCCGGCGGCGATCTCGAACAGCCGGACCTGTATGCCGACATCGCCTCGCAGGTGAAGGCCCTCACGGAGGCGCATGGCACCAGGGGCAACGTGCTCTTCTACTGCGCCACGCCGCCGCAGTTGTTCGGCCCAATCGCGGCCCACCTCGGGCGCGCCGGGCTCCTCGACGAACAGGACGCGGGCGGCTGGCGCCGGGTGGTCATCGAGAAGCCGTTCGGTCACGACCTGCAGTCGGCGCAGACGCTCAATCGCGCACTCGCCGAGGTGATGCACGAGCGGCAGGTCTACCGCATCGATCATTACCTCGGCAAGGAAACGGTCCAGAACCTGATGATCTTCAGGTTCGCCAACAGCATCTTCGAGCCGATCTGGAACCGGCGCTACGTCGATCATGTGCAGATCACGGTGGCCGAGGCCGAGGGCATCGGCTCTCGCGGCGGCTACTACGACCAGGCCGGCGCGCTGCGCGACATGGTGCAGAACCATCTGTTCATGCTGCTCGCCCTGACGGCCATGGAGCCCCCGATCTCGTTCGATGCCGACGACGTGCGTGACGAGCGCCTCAAGGTGTTGCAGGCGATCGCGCCATTCACGGCACGAACGGTGGAACGCGACGTCGTTCGCGCGCAGTACCTGGGGGGCACGGTCGGCGATGCGCCGGTCCGCGACTACCTCGACGAGGACAAGGTGGCGAGCGGGTCGGCGACCGAGACGTTCGTGGCCATGCGGCTGCAGGTCGAGAACTGGCGGTGGGCCGGCGTTCCGTTCTACCTGCGCACCGGCAAGCGGCTCGCCCGGCGTGTCTCGGAGATTGCGGTGGTGTTCCGGCAACCGCCCTTCATGATGTTCCGCGGCACATGCGTGCCGTGCCTGAACTCGAACGTGCTCGTCATCCGCGTGCAGCCCGAGGAGGGCATCACGCTGCACATCGACGCGAAGATCCCGGGACAGACGCTCGACATCAAGACCGTGTCGATGGATTTCCGGTACGACCAGGCATTCAGGCAGCAGCCATCGACCGGGTACGAAACGCTGTTGCACGACGCACTTACCGGCGATCAGACGCTCTTCCATCGCGCCGACAGCACCGAAGTGGGCTGGCGGGCGGTGATGCCCATTCTCGAGGCCTGGCAGACATCGGCCACCCCGCCCGCCAGGTACGCGGCCGGCTCCTGGGGACCCGACGACGCGCACGAACTGCTCGAGCGCGACGGCCGCGCCTGGCGGCGGCCATGACGGCGGTCGGCATGCGGCGTGGTGCCCTGTTGCGCCTGACCCCGTCAGCCGGCGCACTGGCGGCGGCAGCAGCTGCGGAGGTCCTCGCGCTGCTCGAGGCGGCGTTGGCGTGGCGAGGTGAGGCGCATCTGGCCCTTGCGGGCGGACGGACACCGGCCGCCATGTACCGCAGGCTCGCCGAGGCACCGTTCGACGGGTGGTCCCACGTGCACGTGTGGTTCGGGGACGAGCGTACCGTCCCCCCCGATCACGGCGACAGCAACTACCGGATGGCTCGTGAGACGCTGCTGTCGGCGGTGCCGATCGCCGAGGCCCATGTGCACCGCATGGCCGGTGAACTCGAGCCGCGCGAGGCGGCCGCCCGCTACGACGCCGCGCTGCGGGATCTTGCGGGCGATCAGCAGCGGGCGGCGCCGACGTTCGACGTGCTGTTGCTCGGCATGGGCGCCGACGCGCACACGGCGTCGCTGTTTCCCGGTTCGCCGCTGCTGGCGCCGGAGGCGCGACAGGGCGACGCACCTGCGTTCGCCGCGGCGGTTCACGTTCCGTCGCTGGATGCGTGGCGTCTCACCATCACACCGGCATGCATCGCTGCGGCGCGTGCCACGCTCGTGCTCGTGAGCGGTGGCGACAAGCAGTCGGCGCTTCGCCGGGTGCTCGGTGACGAGCCCGATCTCGCCGACGCGCCCGCAACGCTCCTCCACGATGTGCCCGGCGACGTGGCGTGGTACGTGGACCGTGCGGCGCTCTTCGGCGGGTAGAGTCCGTGTCGGCGTGTGAGAACTACTCGATCGGTACGATCTCGACATCCGCCCGTCCGGGCGACAGGTGGAGCCGCGCCACGCTTGGCGTGATGTCGAAACGACGAGGTCCCGCAGCGCCGGGGTTGACCACGAGCCTGGTCCCGGCGCGATGCACGAGCGCACGATGGGTGTGCCCGAACACGAGGATGTCGGCATCGGGGTAGCGGGCAATCAGCACGTCCGGAGAGGGGGGGGCCACCTCATGGCCGTGACTCACGTGAATGTGCCAGCCTTCGAGTTGAAGCCAGCGATGCGCCTCGAGCTCGGGCATGTGGATGTCGTCCACGTTGCCGTATACCGCCTGCACTGGCGCCATCGCCGCCAACTCGATCAACACATCGCGGCTGCCGACGTCGCCGGCGTGCAAAATGAGCGCGACGTCCTCCAGGGCATGCAGCGCGGATGCACGCACGAGTCCGTGCGTATCGGAAATGAGCCCGACAGTGATCGGCATGGGTCTTGTATTGTAGCGGCGGGTCACTGATGTCGTCGTCGCACACCGAGTACTCCATCGTCACACCGGTGCATGGCCGCTACCTGCTGCGCATTCCGGAGTCGGCCGCGCATGGGCCGATCCGCAACGCGCCGCTGGCCGTCGGTTTTCACGGCTACGGCGAGTCGGCCGACGCGCACCTCGAACGGCTCGACGCGATTCCGGAACTGGCCCGATGGACACTCCTCAGCATCCAGGCGCTGCACCGGTTCTACGGCCGGGGCCGCGAGGTCGTGGCGTCGTGGATGACGTCGCAAGGGCGCGAGGACGCCATCGAGGACAACCTCCGGTACGTCCGCAGCGTCGTGACCGAAGCGATTCACCAGAACGGTGAGCCTCAGGCACTGGTGTACGTCGGCTACTCGCAGGGTGTGGCCATGGCCTGGCGCGCCGCCATCCTGGGCACGCGCCGCGTTGACGGCCTCGCGGTGTTCGGCGGCGACGTGCCACCGGAACTCGGCGTGCGTCCGCTCACGCAGTGCCCGCCCGTCCTCCTCGGCCGCGGCCGCGACGACACGCAGTACACGGCAGCGCAGTTCCGGGCCGACCTCGACATGCTGGCGGGGCGCTTCGTCGCAGTAGAACCCTACGAGGTGCCGAGCGGTCACGCGTGGACGGACGCCGTCGGACACGAAGTGGGGAGCTTCGTGTCACGACTCGTCAATCCCTCATCCTCCGCGCACATTTAGCCCAGCTGACGTACGCCCACCGTGTAGCCGTCGGGCCTTGTACGTAGCCGTCAGCCCTTGTACGTAGCCGTCGGGCCTTTCCCGCCGGTCAGCGCGGGCGCACCCCCCTCGCCGGGGCGGCGCCGG
>JAEZCY010000383.1 GCA_023429845.1 Acidobacteriota bacterium | reverse complement strand
GCGCCGGGCCGATGCCGCCGCCCGGCTCCGTGCCGCGTGTGGGATGGGGCCCCACGGTAGACGGCCGGGTCGTGACGATGCGGTCGTTTCACGAAGAGGCGCCGGCCATCTCCCGCGACGTGCCCATGTTGATCGGGTCGGTCAGCGAGGAGGGCAACCGCATGTCGTCGCGCCCCACCGAGGCCGAATGGATGGCGACGCTGACGCGGAGCTACGGTGCGGTCAAGGCTGCGGCGCTCGTCGCGTCCCTGAAGCGTGCCTATCCGAACAAGAGCGTCCGCACGCTCTCCTACATGTGCAGTGGCCCCGGCCTGAACGGACTCGCCATCCGCAACAACGTCACGCGCATGGCGACGCTGAAGCACGGTCAGCAGGGTGCGCCGGTCTTCACCTGGTACTTCAGGTGGCAGTCGCCGATGCTCGAGGACGCTGGCGCCTGGCACACCGCCGAGCTCGCCTTCTGCTTCGACAACACCGCGCGCTGCGCACAGGGCACGGGCAACGGTCCGGAGGCGCAGGCACTGGCCGCGACGATGGCGACGGCGTGGGCGAACTTTGCACGCACGGGCGACCCGAGCCAACCCGGCCTGCCGTGGCCCGCATTCGATCCGGGGCGCTGCGCGACGATGGTCTTCGACCGCGACTGTGGCATGGTCGATGACCCGGAGGCCGAGTCTCGTAAGCTTCTACTGACCTGATATGCCGGCCATGCCGAGCGCCGCACCAGGGCCGGCGCCGGGTGCCACGGTCGCGACGGCGCGCAGGCGATGAGAGGATGTCGGCATGACGCTCGAGGACGTGGCGCGACGGGCGCGGGTATCGACCGCCACCGTCTCGCGGGTGCTGAACGACACGGGACCGGTGAAGCCCGCGACGCGGGCCCGCGTCCTCAGAGTGATCCAGGAGGTCAACTACAGCCCGAATCTGCACGCGCAGAGCCTGGCGGGCGGCCGCAGCCGCAGCCTCGGCGTCATCGTCTCGAACATCGAGAACCCGTTCTTCCTCGACATCCATCGGGTCGTCGAGGACGGGGCACAGGCCGGAGGTTTCGACGTGATCATGGCCAACACCGGCTACAGCCCGGCGCGGCTCGTCACGAGCATCCGGCTGATGCTGGGGCGACGGTTGGCTGGTCTCGCCGTGATCGTGTCGGAGATGGATGCGACGCTGATCGACGAGTTGAGCCGGCAGCCGATTCCGGTGGTCTTCTACGACGTCGGCACGCCCCGCCGGAACATCACCAACATCCGCGTCGACTACCGCAGCGGCATGGCCAAGGTCGCGGCCTACCTGTACAGCCTGGGGCATCGACGCCTCGGCTACGTCGGACACCACGCCACGCTCGGTCCCATCCATGAACGAGCCCAGGCGCTGCGCGACGCGTCGGACCGCCATCCCGGACTCGCGGTGACGACTGCCACGGCAACCGATTCGCTCGAAGGCGGGCGCGACGCGGCCCGCACGCTGATGGACGACGTCGCGCCACCGACCGCCCTGGTGTGCGTCAACGACCTGATGGCCGTCGGCGCGCTGCGAGAGTTGCGGACGCGCGGTCTCGAGGTCCCGGCGCAGGTGTCGGTCACCGGCTTCGACAACGTGACCCTCTCGCAGTACGCGGTCCCGGCACTGACGACGGTCCACATCCCGCGCGAGCAGATCGGCCGCACCATCTGCGACTGCCTGCTCCATCACGACGTCGCCCGTGAGCGGGAGTTCGTGATCGAGCCGGAACTCGTCGTCCGCGATTCGACGGGCCCGGTGCCTCGGTGAGGAACCGTCGATTGTCAGCGCTTCCTCTCCACTTCTGCCTTTCCCGCTCGATCCGATCCGCGCCGATTGACCGGCTCGATGAAAGCGCATACGCTCGCCAGCGAACGCGACGAATGCCGACTGACTTGCGTGCGCTGCCCTCGCCTGGGCCGCCGCGCGCGCTGGAGCGTGTGCGCGATGACTCTCCCTCAACTGCACTTTCGCGTCAGGGTGACGGCGGTCGTCGTCATGCTGGCGAGCCTGGCACTCGTGACCTCCGCGCAGCCACCGCGTGAGGACGCGGTCGTCGTGACCGTGGACACGACGCGCGCCGGCGCGAAGATCGACCGCAATCTCTTCGGCCAGTTCGCCGAACATCTCGGCAAGGGCATCTACGAAGGCATCTGGGTGGGACCAGACTCGCCCATTCCCCACACCCGCGGCATCCGCAACGACGTCGTCGCGGCGCTCAAGGCGTTGAAGGTGCCCAACGTTCGCTGGCCCGGCGGATGCTTTGCGGACGAGTACCACTGGCGCAAGGGCATCGGCCCGGCCGCGTCACGGCCGGCAACGCTCAACCCGAACTGGGGCGACGTGATCGAGCCGAACACGTTCGGCACCCACGAGTTCATGGATTTCATCGAGCAGATCGGCAGCGAGGCCTATCTGTCGATCAACGTGGGGTCGGGCACGCTGCAGGAGGCGGCCGAGTGGCTGGAGTACCTCACGTCGGCGCAGCCGACCGCGCTGGCGAGGGAGCGGGCGGCCAACGGACATGCGGCGCCGTACAGGATCGCCTATCTCGGCATCGGCAACGAGAACTGGGATTGCGGCGGCAACATGACGGCCGAGTACTACCTGCAACAGATGAAGATGCACAGCCGCTTCGTCCGCAACTTCAATCCGGCGCAGCAGAAGGACGGGGCGCAGATGCTGAAGATCGCCGTCGGCCCCGGTGGTGACGGACCGCGCTGGACCGATTGGACCGAGACGGTCATGCGGGCCTACAAGAACCGGCAGTGGAGCTGGGACATGCACGGACTCTCGCTCCACAACTACACGGTCGTCCGGTTCCCGGCGTCCTACAAGTCAGTGGGCTTCGACGAGGCCGACTACGCGCTGCTGCTGTCCGAGACGCTGAAGATGGAGGGACTGATCAGCCATCACGGCGCGATCATGGATGCCTACGATCCGGAGAAGCGGGTCGCGCTCGTCGTCGACGAATGGGGCGCCTGGTACGCGCAGTTGCCGGGAACCACGCCGGGCTTCCTGGCGCAGCAGAACAGCATCCGCGACGGGTTGATCGCCGCGCTCAACATCAACATCTTCGCGCGCCACGCCGACCGGGTCCGGATGGCCAACATCGCGCAGATGATCAACGTGCTGCAGGCGATGATCCTGACCGATGGTCCGAAGATGCTCCTGACGCCGACCTACCACGTCTTCCGGATGTACGTGCCGTTTCAGGACGCGACCTTCATTCCGGTCGCGTACGATGCCGGCAGTTATACACACGGCGCCATCACCCTGCCGCGCGTCGATGCCATCGCCGCCAGAGATGCGGCGGGCACCATCTGGCTCTCGCTCACCAATCTCGATCCGTCCCGGTCCGTCGACATCGCGACGAGGCTGATCGGCACGAACGTCGGCTCGGTGTCGGGCGAGACGCTGACCGCACCGGCGATCGACAGCGTCAACACGTTCGACGCGCCGACGACCGTCACCCCGAGGCCCGCCTCGGCGACGGTACAGGGCGACCGACTGACGCTGACGCTCGGTCCGAGGTCGGTCACCGTGCTCGCGTTGCGGCCGTGACGTCGCCGCCCTGCGGCCAACGGCCCACGAGCAGGGCATAGCGAAGCGAGTGTCTGGCGGCGAACCCTCGACTGGTGGCGGGTCTACAGCTCGAAGTGCGCGTCGGTCAGAGCGTTGCGGGACCCCTCTGATGACGGGCAGTAAGTACCACTTGACCAGAACAAGACGGCTCGAGGAAGGCAAAGTCCGCGGGAATCCGCCACAAAGTCGCCCGCGAGGCGCCCTTTCGGGTTGGAAATCGCGAAAGTCCGACATTATTCCACGGCAGAAGTCTTGCTGAGGACGAGCGTGGCCCGCGCGGCTCGCACTATGCACTCCAGAAATCAGACCTCGGCGCTCACCCAAGGTTCGCAGGCGATCCAAGGGGTCGTCGGTTGGCGCTGGCACCTTTCTCGGGGCTTCTTCATCGAGCACCTCGGCGTCCTTGCGGTGTTCGCGCAGGTCGTCCTCGCCTGCGTGGTCGCCCGACAGGCCGACTTGTTGGCGCCGCAGTTCCGTCGCGTGCTCGCGCTCGCCGCGGTTGGCTTCGTTGTCCATCACGCGGTCCCGGTGAGCCACCGGATGAAGGCGTTCGCTGCGCTCTGCGTCTCGGCATTGGTGCTCGTCTTCGGAGGATCCAGCTCCCCGTGGAGCCTGGGACTCGGCTTGATGAGGGCTGGCGTCCTCGTCGCCGTCGGCGCCCTGCTGGTGGGCATCTGCCACCTCCGAGTCGGTTTCTGGGTACGGGCCGCACTGCTCGCCAGCGTGGGCGGCGCGACGGCGCTGCTCCGCACGAACCGCTTCGGCGTCGAGTCCCTTATCGTCGTCTGGCCGATCCTTGCGGGACTGTTCATGTTCCGCCTGATCGTCTACCTGTACGAAACGTCGACGATGAAGTCGCGCCCGGCGCTGCCGGGCACGTTCGCCTACTTCCTGCTCCTCCCGAACATCTGCTCGGGGCTCTTCCCGGTGATTGGTTTCAAGGCACTCCAGCGGTCGCACTACCCGCGGGAGCCGCTGGTGATCTACCAGCGCGGGGCACGCCTGATCGTCAGGGGGCTGATTCACCTGCTGCTGTATCGAGTGACGCAGCAGCTGTTCGGCCTGCGTCCGGAGGACGTCGCCAGCGGCAGCGACCTGATCCAGTTCGTCCTCGTCAACGCCCTGCTCTATCTGAAGGTCTCCGGACAGTTCCACCTGTTCATCGGCACGCTCGCGTTGTTCGGCTTCGACCTGCCGGACGCCAACAACCGTTACTTCCTCGCGTCCAGCTTCACCGACTACTGGCGCCGCGTGAACATCTACTGGAAGGAATTCATCCTCTCGGTCTTCTACTATCCGGCCTACTTCCGGCTGCGTTCGCTGGGGGGCACCTGGGCGCTGGTGCTGGCCACGCTGTGGGCCTTTGCGGTGACCTGGGTGCTGCACCTCTATCAGACGTTCTGGTTGAAGGGCGCCGTCAGCATCACGTGGCCCGACATCATCTTCTGGTCGACGCTGGCGCTCCTCGTGCTGCTGAACTCGCTCTGGGAGATGAGGCGGGGGCGGCTGCGCAAGCTGGGGACCGGCACATACTCGATGAGGAGCGCCGTTGGCCTGGTGCTGCGCACTGCGGCGACCTTCGCCTGCGTCAGCCTGCTGTGGTCGCTCTGGAGCAGTCCGACGGTGTCGCTGTGGCTCGGTCTCTGGCGCTTCGCGGATGCGACCACCCTCGCCTGGGGCCTGGTGGCCCTCGGCGTGGTGATGGCAGCCACCGTGTGGTTCGAGGTGCTGCCTTCCGTGCGTGCCGGCGCGCGCGAGGTCACCTCGCGGGGAGGGATCGGCCGCTCGGCGGCAGCCAGTCTCGGCCTGCTGCTGGTCGCGGCGGCCCTCACCAATCCGCGCGTGCAGGCCTTTGCCGACAGTCCGGCGCTGACGCCGTGGGTCGATGCCATCAACACCGGCGATTCGATGCTCGACGATCTCGTCGTCCGCAACGGCGGGTACTACGAGAACCTGATGGATGCCGACCAGGCGAACGCCCGCGTCTGGGAGATGATCAATCGTCGCCCCATGCCCTATCAGTACGCCGGGCAGGACCCCGTCCGCCGCGTCCGAGACTTCCGGTTCCGTGAGCTGATTCCGAACACCAGCATCGAGGCCTACGACACGCACATCGACGTCAACCGCTGGGGCATGCGGGACGAAGACTACAGTCCCGCCAAGCCGAGGGGCACGTTGCGCATCGCGCTGCTCGGGTCGTCGCACACGATGGGCTGGGGTGTCGCCAAGCACCAGACGTTCGAGGCGGTCGTCGAGGAGCGCCTCAATGCCTGGGCCTCACGCGTCGCTGACGGGGCGCGGCTCGAGATCCTCAACTTCTCGATGAACGGCTTGAGTCCCCTCGGCCAGGTGCCAGCGCTCGAGAAGACCGTCGCCCGGTTCGATCCCGACATCGTGCTGCTCGTCACCCACACCGTCGACACGTACTTCCTGGGGCGCGATGTCCCTCGCAGCTTGCGGCTGGGCATCCCCCGGGAGCCGTTCCTCGACGCGATCCTGCGACAGGCCCGCGTGTCGGCCCGGACGCACGAGCTGATTGCGCAGGAACGGATGAAGCCGTTCGAGGGACGCATCCTCCGCTGGAGCTACGAGCGCGTCGCCGAGCGGATCCGCGCACTGGGCGCCGTCCCCCTGGCGCTGCACGTGCCGCTGCCGAGCGACCTGCCGATTCCCGCGGCCGAGTCGGAGGCACTGATCGAGTCGGCGGAGGCGGCGGGTTTCACCGTCATCGACTTCTCCCACGTGTTCGATGACCACGATCCGGAGAGCCTCATGCTGCCGGAAGGCTGGCACCACAGTAACGTCACCGCGCACGCCCTCGTGGCCGACGCGCTGTACGAACACCTCATCGCCGACCCGAGGGTCGATCTCGTCAACCAGGTCAGGCGCACGGTCTCGCAGGGGCGAGACGCAGCGACGACCGTCACATCGGAACAATGACCATGCCGCAGCCCAACGCCATCGAAGGAACGATCAAGGAGTACATCCTGCGCGAGTTCCTCCCCGGCGAGGACCCTTCTTACCTGACCTCCGACACTCCCCTCGTGAGCTCTGGGATCCTCGACTCGCTCGCGACGCTCAGGCTCGTCGCGTTCCTGGAGCAGGAGTTCTCCATTGCGCTGGCCGCGCACGAGACAGACTCCGAGAACCTGGAAAGCCTCGCGCGCATCGTCCGGCTGGTTACGTCAAAGGGGAATCAGCAATAGTCCCAGAGGGTCGTATGCACCTGCACGCGCTGCTCGCTCGTTCCGTGGCGTCGTTCCCCGACCGGGCGGCGGTCGCAGAAGCCGGCGGAACGTCCATCGACTACACATCGCTGGGACGCCTCGCTGACCGCATGCGGGATCGTCTCGTGGCGCTCGGGGTGCGGCCCGGCGATCGCGTCGGCCTCTATCTCCGCAAGAGCATCGACGGTATCGCGTCCATCTTCGGCGTCCTCCAGGCCGGCGCCGCCTACGTGCCGGTCGACCCGACCGCGCCGCCGACCAGGAACGCGTTCATCCACGACAACTGTGGTGTGAAGGTGGTGGTGGTGGACCGTCGATTCGAGGGTGAGTATGTCGAGGCCCTCTCGCGGCTCGGAACGGTACCGGCGCGCATCGTGATTGACGGCGCGGCTGGCGGCGAGGGATTGCGTTCGGCGCTCGATCGCCTCGATGCCGAGACAGCCGCACCTCCGGTCGAGACCTGGCGCAGCGCTCCCGATGATCTCGCGTACATCCTGTACACGTCGGGCTCCACCGGCACTCCCAAGGGCGTGATGCTCTCGCATCACAACGCGCGGGCGTTCGTCGACTGGTGCACCCGCGAGTTCGAGCCGACGTCCTCCGATGTGTTCTCGTCACACGCACCGTTCCACTTCGACCTGTCGATCCTCGACATCTACGTGCCCCTGGCACATGGCGCCACCTGCGTCCTGATTCCGGAGCGGATGACCAAGGAGCCGGTGGCGCTGTCACAGGTCATCGAGTCGTTCGCTATCACCGTCTGGTACTCGGCGCCGTCGATTCTGAGCCTCCTGGCGCAGTTCGGGCAGATCGCAGAGCACGACTATTCCAGGCTGCGGATCGTCCTCTTCGCCGGCGAGGTGTTTCCGATCACACATCTGCGGTCGCTGACGCGCGCCGTGCCCACGCCGCGATACTTCAACCTCTACGGTCCCACCGAGACCAACGTCTGCACATACTTCGAGGTCCCCTCCCATGTCCCGGATGAGCGGGACGTTCCATATCCCATCGGCAGGGTCTGCTCGCACCTCGAGGCGCTGGTTGTGGATCAGGACGGTACGCCCGTCGCGACCGGCCAGGAAGGCGAGCTGTGCATCGCCGGCCCGAACGTGATGCAGGGATACTGGGATCTGCCCGAGCAGACGGGCAACGCCTTCATCCGCGAGGATGGCGGCCATCGCCGATGGTACAAGACGGGCGACATCGTCGTGGAGGAGACGGACGGCGTGTACCGCTATGTCGGCCGTCGCGATCGGATGGTGAAGAAGCGCGGCTATCGCGTGGAGCTAGGAGAGATCGAGGCATGCCTCTACCGCCATGCCGACGTGCGCGAGGCGGCAGTCGTTGCGGTGCCCGATGCAGAGGCAGGTCTCAAGCTCGACGCGCACCTCAGCATGCGCAGCAGCCGCAAGCCCTCGATCATCGAACTGAAGACGTTCTGCTCGAAGAGTCTTCCGGTCTACATGGTGCCGGATCGCTTCACTTTCCACCAGTCGCTGCCTAAGACGTCCACCGACAAGATCGATTACGTCTCACTGAAAGACCTGCGCTGATGTCCCGCTTCCGGAGCCTGTGATGGAGTTGTCTTGGTCGCCCGAGCAGATTGAACTGTTCAACGCCATCGAGCGTTTCGCCGCACGAGAGCTCAATGACAACTTGATCGACAACGACCGCCACGGCACCTTCAATCGCGAGGGCTGGAAGAAGTGCGGGGAAATGGGCATTCAGGGGCTGGTGGTCCCGACCGAGTACGGGGGCCTCGGCCAGGACGCTCTGACGGCGGTAGGCGCACTGGAGCACCTCGGGTACGGCTGCCGTGACAATGGCCTCGTGTTCTCGCTCAACGCTCATATGTGGACCGCCTCGATGCCGATCGTGGCATTCGGCACGAGCGACCAGAAGTCCCGATACCTCCCCGGGCTGTGCGACGGCACGTTGATTGGGGGCAATGCGATGAGCGAGCCCGGATCGGGCTCCGACGCCTACAGCCTCCGCACGACCGCCACACGCAATGGCGATCACTACATCCTCAACGGCAGTAAGGTCTTCGTGACCAACGGCTCGGAGGCAGACGTCGTCGTGGTGTTCGCGACCGTCGACGGCTCGAAGGGACCGGCCGGGATCACCGCTTTCATTGTCGACAAGCAGTGCCCCGGCATGAATGTCGGTCGTAGACTCGAGAAGATGGGCCTTCGCACGAGCCCCATGGCCGAGCTGTTCTTCGACGGTTGTGTCGTACCGGAGGAGAACAGGCTCGGACGCGAAGGCGCAGGCGCGAGTCTGTTCACCTATTCGATGGGCTGGGAGCGCGGGTGCATTCTCGCCAGCGCGGTCGGAGCGATGCGGCGCCTGTTCGAACGGTGTCGCAACTACGCGCGCGAGCGCAAGCAGTTCGGCCAATCCATCGGTCAGTTCCAGCAGGTGGCGAGCAAGCTCGTCGACATGAAGATCCGCCTCGAATCTGCCCGCCACATGCTGTATCACACCGCGTATCAGAAGAAGGCCGGTCGATCGGCGTTGCTCGAAGCCTCGATGACCAAGCTGCACATCAGTGAGTGCTGGACACGGAGTTGCGAGGATGCACTGCAGATTCACGGCGGCTACGGATACATGACCGACTACGAAATCGAGAGAGAGTTCCGCGACGCCATGGGCAGCCGGATCTATTCCGGCACGAGCGAGATTCAGCGCAACATCATCGCCTCCCTACTGCTCTGACCTGGCACGTCAGCGCTTCGGAGACGCATCGGCTACCTGTCGACGCGCCTGCGATTCGACGTCCCAGCAGGTGCCCTTGCCGTGACGAGGCGCCCCGCTGATTCCGAGCCTAGAGGGACTCGCGCTCGCGTGCGGGCGCGTCCCATGCGGCAGCCGTCTCCTCGGCAAACGAGCGGAACGACCGCGGCGCGCGCCCGAGCAGCGTCGTCAACCGTGCAACCGCCTCCGGAGAGGCCTCGAGGCCGTGCGTCTGGAAGTGCTCGTACATGTGTCGGAAGTCGTATGCCATGTAATCGGGCAGCATGGACGTCGCCTGCGCCTCCCAGGCGTCCATGTCGTCGCCGCCATAGGCGATGGGCCGCTTCAGCACCTCGCTCCAGACAACTGCCGCTCCTGGCCCGGTGATGACCTCCGGTCCCACGAGGTCGTAGGACCGGCCGTCATGGCCGTCCGTGGTGAAGGTGATGGCCGCGGCCTCGGCGATGTCGCGGACGTCGACCCGGGAGGTCCCGACGTGCCCGAGCGGCTGCGGATACACGCCGTACTGGAGCAGCGCGTCCTTGAACCAGTAGTCGTTCTGGAAGAAGTTGTCGGGACGCAGCACCGTGTACTTCAAGCCCGAGGCCTTCAGGCCCGCCTCTACGCCCACCTTGGCGCCGAAGTGCGGCAGGAACGCGGCACGATCCGCCTGGTGCACGGAAAGATAGACGACGTGCGTGCCGCTGCCACGCATCGCGGTGAGCGAGAGCAGCGCCTCGTGCGACTCGGTCGGGCCGACCATGTTGAGCAGGAAGACGCCGTCGACGTCACGGAAGGCCGTCTTGATCGTCTGGATGTCGGTGAGGTCGCCGCCGATGACGGTGACGCCGTCCGGCACGCGCGCCTTCGCGGGTTGTCGCGTGAGGACGCTCACATCTACGCCTCGGGCAAGGAGAGCCTTGACCACCTGCGAGCCGACCGTACCCGTACCACCGGTCACCAGAACACGCATGCGCACCTCCGCCGCGAGAGTACCGCCAATCGTCGCGCAGTGGTATGACGTCGTGAAGTGCCGTGGGACGATGGATCGGAGCGAGACCTCATCATGCCGAAGCCGTCACGACCCGCAGCGCCCGCAGGCCGGTGACGGCGGCCGTCCTGCGGATCTCGTCGATCGCCAGTTCGTGACGTCGCGACCGAATCGACTCTGGGTGTCGGCGTTCACATACGTCGCGACCTGGAATGGCTTCGTGTATGTGGTGGTCGCTCGAGGCCGTGGAATTAGCGACGCTCGCGTGGGTGGATTGGTTCAACACCCGGCGGCTGCTGGGGCCGATCGGCGACATCCCGCCGATGTTCGAGCGCAGTACCATGCCCAGGCCGCTGTGGCCTGATTCAACAAACTGGGTCTCCGGCGATCCCGCAGCGCTTCACTCGCCAGAACGCAGGATCGTCCACCGCACCGCGTTGCGCTACCTGTGGTTGAGTTCGCATCGCTTAGAATCGGCAGGCCACAACGTAGGTTCGGAACGGAGGATTTCAATGCAACCTCGCGCTGGAGCGCACCGGTCGTCCCTCTTGGGTCGGCTCGCGGAGCGCGCAACGCTTGAGCAGTTGCTGGACCGAGCACAGACCGGGCAGAGCGGTGTGCTCGTGATGCGCGGGGAAGCAGGGATCGGAAAGACGGCGCTGCTCGAGTATGCCCGCGACACCGCATCGGCATCGGGGTTCCGTGCGGAGCACGTAGCCGGTGTGGAGTCCGAGACGCAGTTCGCGTTCGCGGGCCTGCACCAGTTGTGCGCGCCGCTGCTGGACCGGACAGGTGCGCTGCCCGAACCACAGCAGACCGCCTTGGGCGTGGCGTTCGGCATGCAGGGCGGTACTGCGCCAGACCGGTTCCTGGTCGGGTTGGCGACCCTGCACCTGCTGGCCGAGGTCGCCGAGGCAGGGCCGCTGCTGTGCCTTGTGGAGGATGCGCAGTGGCTGGACCTGGCGTCCGCGCAGGTCCTTGCATTCGTGGCGCGGCGACTGGCGGCCGAGCGCATCGCGCTGGTGTTCGCGCTGCGCGACCCGACCGATCGTGACGTTCGTTCCTTCGCCGGGTTGCCTGAACTCAGGCTGGACGGGCTCGGACAAACCGATGCACGCGCCCTGCTCGCCGCTGCGGTGCACGCACCGCTCGACGACACGGTGCGCAATCGGATCGTCGCCGAGGCACGCGGCAACCCCTTGGCCCTGCTGGAGCTGCCGCGCAGCGCACTCCCGGCGCAACTGGCTGGCGGCTTCGAGTCACCCGCCGTGCTGAGCGTACCGCGCCGCGTCGAGGAAACGTTCCAGCAGCGCTCGGCCAGTTTGCCTGCCGACACGCAATTGCTGCTGTTGGTTGCTGCGGCCGACCCGACCGGTGACGTGTCGTTGCTCTGGCAGGCCGCCGCGCACCTGGGGATTGCTCGCGAGACCATCGCGCCCGCGGAGACCGCCGAGTTGGTGGAGATCGGCAGCCAGGTACGGTTTCGCCATCCGCTCGTTCGGTCGGCGGTCTACGCAGCCGCGTCGCCCCCCGACCAGCGCCGCGCGCATAGCGTACTGGCCGCCGTCACCGACCCCCAGCTCGATCCCGACCGGCGTGCCTGGCACCTGGCGCAGGCGGTGCTGGGGACCGACGAGGAAACCGCCGCGGAGTTGCAGCGCACAGCCGGGCGCGCACGCGGTCGCGGGGGACTGTCCGCTGCGGCCGCGTTCATGGAGCAGGCGGCACTGCTGACGCCTGAACCCACACGCCGTGCGACCCGCGCACTCGAAGCCGCGCACGCCAAGTACGACGCCGGTGCGCCCGACGCCGCCACCACGCTGCTGGCAGTCGCGGAGGCAGGGCCCCTGGATGCGCTGCAATGTGCCCGCCTCGAGCTGTTGCGCGCCCAGATCGCGTTCCATACCACCCGCGGGAGCGACGTGCCGAGGCTCCTGCTCGATGCGGCCAGGACGCTCACCCCACTGAATGCTGCGCTGGCCCGCGACACCTACTTGGACGCCATCGACGCTGCACTGATCAACGGTGGCCACAGCGCGGCCCGGATTGCCACAGCAGCACTGGCGGCC
>JAEZCY010000366.1 GCA_023429845.1 Acidobacteriota bacterium | reverse complement strand
GTCGATCGGCGCGGCGACAAGCGCCGCGCCGAAGACATCGCCGACAACGTCAGCGGCGTACGCGACGTGAACAACCGCCTGCGGGTGGCTGGCCCTGCCGAGGGCGGCGCCGACGCCCCCGAGCGTTCCTGAATACTCATCATCCACACCAGGAGAGAACATGACGAACCCGACCGACCTGCCCCTGATCCCGTTGGACTTCCTCGGCTACGCGGACCCGCTCGCGGAACCCGCGCGTGCATTCGGCAGTGCCGCCGTCTCCGTACAACTGGCAGACGAGGACGAGGACGAGGAGATCGAGGACGACGATGTCGTCGACGACGATGACGAGGACGACCTCGAAGATGACGACGACGAAGACGAGGACGAGGATGACGACGAGGACGACCTCGACGACGAGGACGACCTCGACGAGGACGAGGACGAGGACGAGGACGAAGAAGGGGAGATCGAAGTCTAGGCTGGCGTGACCGGGACCGGGGCGGTGCCTGCCGCAGGGCAGTTCACCGCTTCGGTGGTCCGCATGCCCGCGGCGTCGTAGATCGCGTCCAGGACAGCGCTGACCGCCAGGTGCGACTCGCAGGCGGCGTCGTAGCGGCCGCCGTCGACGAGTCGGCGCGCCCATTCCACGACCGCGCGGCCGCCCCACGCGTCGGGCGGTTCCACCAGTACGTATGTCCGCGTCGCGTCGAGCCTCTCTGCCAGAAAGTCGTAGAAGGACCCACCCACGTTTCGCAGGCGCACGCCACCGTTCGCGCCGTACAACGTGACGCCGATCACCGCGTCGCATCCCGCCGGCAGCCACCACGAGCACGTCAAGGACGCACTCGCGCCGCTGGCCAGCCTCAGGTGGCATTGCGCGAGATCTTCCACGGCGTCACCGCCAGTCCACGGCCGTCCCTCCGCGAACAGGGCGGCACTGCCGACGCCCGCCACCCGTTCACCCGTGAGCCACGTGAGGAGATCGATCAGATGCACACCGAGATCGATGACGCAGCCGCCGCCGGAGAGCGCGGGTGTGCGGTACCACGGCTTATCGGGCCCGTACGCGTTGTGGAACACGAGCTCGGCGGCCACCAGATTGCCGATGGCGGCCGTGGAGACGGCTCGCCGCACGGCTTCAGTCGCCGCCATGTACCTGTACGAGAAGTCGACCGTCAGCAGTCGATCGGCGGCGCGCGCCGCGTCGATGACGGTCCGTGTCTCGTGCAGCGTCCGACCCAGCGGCTTCTGGCAGCAGACGGCGACGCCCGCCTGCAGCGCCGCACGAGCCTGCGAGGCGTGCTGAGCGGTCGGCGTGGCGATGACGAGCCCGTCGAGATCGGTGGCCAGCAGTTGCTCCAGTGAATCGCACACCGCTGCATGCGGCGCAATGGCCGCAGCCTGCCGAACCGAGTCGTGGGAGGCATCGGCAAGCGCCACGATCTGCACGAGGTCGGCGGCGGCGAGCACTTCGAGTCGGTGGCGGCCGATCCAGCCGACACCGAGCGCGCCGACACGCGGGCGCCGGCGGAGGGGGGCGGGTGCGTCAGTCACAGAGCACCAGCGCCTTCAGGAAGCCGTCCGGGCGTGTCTGCATCAGCCGGAAAGCGTCGTCGAGTTGCGCCAGCGGCACCTGGGTGGTGATCAGCGGGCCGAGTCTGAGGATGCCGCTCGCCAGTGCGTCCACGGCAAGGCGGAGACCCTGGCTGTACATCAGCGGGTCCCGCTCATGCGCGTTCGTGACGTCAAGGCCCCGCCAGTTCCATTGCTGCATGTCCACGGTGCGCGGCCCGTCCTGGTGGTAGCCCGCGATCACCAGCTGCCCTCGCGTCGCCACGAGGCTCGCCGCCAGATCCAGCGCCTGCTGCTCGCCGACCGACTCGATTACGCACGGCGCGCCCTCGGAGCCCAACACCCTGCAGACGGCATCACGTGTCGCCACCACGTCCGTGAACGGGAGGACGTGCGCCGCGCCGCATGCGCGAGCCACGTCGAGGGCGTACGGGCGACGCGATACGGCAATGACGTGCGCCCCCCGACCCGAGGCCAGCTGGATGAGCAGCCCGCCGAGGAACCCGACGCCGACCACGACGACGGGCGTCCCTGCCGAGACCCGGCTGCGCCTCATGATGTTCATGGCGCACGCAAGCGGCTCTCCGGGGCACGGATGCTGCGCGACGGCGGAGGGCAGCGCCACCACCTCGTCGGCGCCGGCCAGATCGTAGTCAGCGAACGCCGCCTGCGACAGACATGCGATCGGTTGGCCGATGGCGACGGTGGTGACGTCGGCGCCGACGGCGTCCACCACGCCCCAGCCCTCATGTCCCGGCTGGCCCGGTGGCAGCGGGTATGTGAACCAGGGCCGACCCTCCCAGACCGGCAGGTTCGAGCCGCAGACGCCCGATCCCCGTAAGCGGATGCGCACCTGATCGGGCGCAGGGGACGGCAGAGCGCAGTCGACGAGGCGCGCGCGCCCGGCGCCTTCGAAGAGGGCGGCGCGCATCAATCGGGGCGCGCCTCCACGCGAAGCCGCGCAGGCTGGTGCATCCCGAGCGTCTCGGCGATGTACGCCTCGAGCTGGAGTGCCCGGTGATCGGATGTATGCGACGACAGCACGCGTTCACGCGCGCGACGCCCGATGGCGCGGCGTTCCGGGTCGGGGAGGTCCAGGTACTCCTCGATGTCACGAGCATTGGCGGCCGGCAGGATCTCGACGTACGGTTCGAAGAAGTCCTCGAGCCCATCCCACCTGTCGGTGATGATCGCCGCGCCGCACGCCGCGGCCTCGAACAGGCGCACGCTGGGTGAGTGGCCGAGGCGCCGCATGTCCGCGCGCGTCAGGTTCAGCGTGAAGCGCTGGCCACAGTAGAAGGCGCTATGCGCCGGCGGCGGCAGGTGCTCGACGCGATCGACGTTGGCCGGCCACGCGATGTCGGCCGGATACATCGGCCCGGCCACGGCGAATCGCCGCCGCGGACGGGCTCGTGCCACGTCGAGCAGCAGGCATTCCAGACCGGCCTGGCGGTCGGCGGCATACGTGCCGAGATATCCGAGATCCCACCGCGCGTCCGCCGTGACAGGCAGGTGAATCGCCGGATCGACCGAACAGCACAGCGGGTGGGCGCGCCGCGCTCCAAGCGCCTCGAGCCGTGTCAGTGCGGGGCCCGCGGTGAACGAGAGCACCGCGTCGACCTCCCGCAACTGCCCGGGATGGAGGTAGTCGCACGGCTCGCCGGCTTCGAGTCGCGCCAGCGTGATCGGCGTGTCGATGTCGTAGAACAGCAGGGCACCGAGCGCGGCGCGCCGCGCGAAGTGGAGGACGTCCCGTCCCTCTGGCACGTAGGAGCCGACGATCACCACGTCGGCCGCCTGGATCGCCGAGCGGTATTGCCTGGCCAGATCGTCGAGAGAGGTGTAGAACCCCACGCGCACGGCGTCCGCGTCGCGCAGGTCCCTGTGGGCCGCGTACCACGGGACGTCGCGTTCGAGGAAGAGGACGTCGTGCCCGCGACGCGCCAACGCGCCCAGGAGGCCGCGGTAGGTGGTGGCGTGGCCGTTACCCCACGAGGAACTGATCGACAGGCCGAGGACGACGACGCGCCAGGGGGTCAGCATGACCGGACTCCGCGCCCGGGCGAGGCGATGCCGACCGCCTGTTCGACGAGGTCGGCGCGGTGCTCGTAGGTGTGCTCCGCGAGGACCCGCGCCCGTGCTGCGGCGCCGATGGCGCGAGCGCGCTCGGGCGTCAGGCTTGCGACACACGCCGCGACATCGTCGCCGCTGGCCGTCACGAGCACCTCGCGATCCGGTTCCAGGAAGGCCTCCACGCCTTCGAACGCATCGGTAATCAGGCAGGCGCCTGCACCCGCCGCCTCGAACACACGAGTGGCCGGCGAGTGGCCGAACCGCGCCATGCTCGACCGATTCACGTTCAGAACGGCAGTCGCCGAGCAGTTGAACACGTTGTGGTCCTGTGTGCGCACGTGGCCGAGCCTTCGCACGTTCGCAGGGATGTCACGGTCGTGCCAGCCGCTGCCTCCGAGCAGGAACGTGTGCGCGGGAAGTAGCGCTGCGGGGTGCAGGAAGAACTCGTCCACCCGTGCTTCACGGTCGGGCAGGCGGTTGGCGAGAAAGGCAAGGTGTGCGGCAAGACGTGGGTCGGGAGTCTCGGGATGGTGGGTCTCGGGGTCCAGCCCGTTGTAGACCGGGACGCAATCGCGCGCGCCGAGCGCACGATATGCCTCCACCACCGGTCGGCCGCCACCATATGTGAGAACGAGGTCGTAGCCGGGCAGGGCAAGGCGCAGCGGATCGTGCTCGTCGTCCTGCATGCGCTCGAGCGTTGCCGGCGCGTCAACATCCCAGTAGATGCAGAGAGCACCGGGCCGGGACAACTGGGGCATCGCAGCCTCGAGCACCTCGTCGTGTACGCCGATGCCGCTCGCCTTCACGAGGACGTCGGCATCGCGCGCCGCGTCGGCGACGAGCGCCAGGACGTCGTCGGCACGCGCCGGGTCATACACGACGACGCGAGCCCACGCCGGCGGGCTGATGTCCAGGTGCGACTGCCTGTCGTAGGCGTCCGGTTCGTAGAAGGTCACCGACCAGCCGCGCGCGTGCAGGGCACGGATGATGCCGCGGTAGTACGTCGCCGCTCCGTTCCAGTACGACGACAGAAGGCTCGACCCGAAGAACGCGACGTTCGGTCGTGTCATGTACCGGCTTCCTTCGGTGGACCTCGGCGTCATGCCGACACCGCCGCAGGGGTTCGTATGTGCTCGACGATGCAGAGCAGTTCGTCCACGCGGTGCCGGCAGGTGTGACGATCGGCGATCGTGGCCAGGCCATGGGCCCGGAGGTGATGCGCGAGGTCAGCGTCGTGGATCACGGCTTCGAGGTGGCGGGTCATTTCACGCCCATCGCGCGCAAGGAGGTAGTCGTCGCCGGCCGAGAAGAGGCCTTCCGTGTCGTCCCACGGCGCACACACGAGCGGGATGCCGCACGCGAGCGCCTCGAAGACTCGAATGGTCGGTATGCCGGGCAGCGCCGCCACATACGGCGCCCGCGGCACGTGGACCGTCACGCGGTGGCGCGCGTAGGCCGCCGGTACCGCGTGGTTCGGAACGCGCCCCGCGAACGAGAGGCCGGCCGCCGCGATCGCCCGCCGACCGGCGTCGGGGTAGCGCACGCCGTGCACGTGCCCGTGCAGCCCGAGCGCTGCAGCCGGCCGGAGCAGGTATTCGTGGAGTTCCGACGTCCGCTCGTCGTCGCCCCAGTTGCCAATCCACACGAGGTCCTCGCGGCCAGCGTCGGGCACGTCGTGCGGGTCGAACACGTGCGTGTCGGCTGCCTCGTGCCACGTCCAGGCGCGCCGCGCCCAGCCGTGCGCCACGAACCGCTCGCGCACGGTCTCACCGAACGCCAGCACGCCGTCGTAGCCGCTCAGGTCGAGCGCACCGATGCCCGCCGCGTCGCTGGCACTCCGGTGGTGCATGTCGTGGAACAGCAGGGTGAAGCTGCCACCGCGTGCGCGCAGGCGCCCGACGCCATGCACCAGCGCTGGATCGTTCCATTCGTGGACGATGACGAGGTCTGCAGCGTCGAGTGCGTCGTCGAGATCGAGCGCGTCTGGCTCGTACACGGTCGGCGCCAGCGCCGGATACGCCGCCCGATAGGAGTCCAGGGCTTGCGGGCCGGCCTCGTCGGCGAGGCATGTGGCGCTCCAGGCATCCGAGCGTTCGTAGACGCGCACCACGTGGCCGCGTCGTTGCAGTTCGCTGGCGATGCCGCGCAGGAAGTGCACGTGCCCGTTGTTCCAGTCGGAGCGCAGTGAGTGACAGAAGAAGACGATGGTCACGACACGGCTCCAGAGGTCAGGCTCCACACCGCCGGCTTGGTGACGACACACAGGTCGCGCCGTCTCGCCAGGCCGGTGTAGACGCGGGCGTAGCGCCGGGCCATCGCGCTGACCGAGTAGCGGCGCGCCACGCGGCGCGCGGCGTTGGCGAGCACCGTTCGCCGTGCCTCATCGTCGATCAGCGTTCCCAGCGCCTCTGCCCAGGCGCGGGCGTCCGCCGAGGGCACGTACACCGCCGCCGGCCCCCAGATCTCGCGCAACGAGGGAAGGTCGGAGAGCACGAGGGCACAGCCGGCCTGCGCCGCTTCGAGCACCGCAAGGCCGAACGGCTCGTACCTGGCGGGATGCGCGTAGATGCGTGCTCGTGCGAGCCAGCGCCGCACGTTGCGGGGAGGCTGGGGTCCGACGGCACGCACGTGCCTGGGCCGGTGGGTGCGGCCATCGGGACCCGTGGTCGGCCCGAGCACCACGATCGGCCACCGCACGTCGGACGCGGCGGCATCGAGCACGCGCAGGTTCTTCGCGTCATCCCAGAAGCGGCCGACCGAGACGACGAGCGGTTCGGTGTCGGCGCGGAGGGGGTGTGACCGCGCGCCGTTGTGGATGACTTCCCCGTTCGGCAGCGCACCATGCTCGGTCTCGAGCATCATCAGCATCGCTTTGCTGGGCGCCACCACAGCGGACGCGGCGCCGAGACCGCGCTTCACCGCGAGACGATACGGGTCCCACTGAGGCGGCGCCGCGGTGCCGTGCACGGCACGCCACCATGAGCACACGCACGAGTGCGCGCCCACGACCACCGGGACGTCGAAACCGCAGGCCGCGTGCGCAAACCCGTTGACGTGCACGACGTCTGCCTTGAACTGGTGCGCCAGGTCCCGGAGCCAGGCGCCCGACCGTCGCACGTCGGCCCATGGGTCTTGCATCCACTCCAGTCGGCAGGGCAGGTGGTACGTAGCGCTGGACGCGGCGTCGGACGGGGGCGCCGCCGGGCCGAGCACCGCCACAGCGCAGTCGATTGGGAAACGGTCCGTGCCGGATGCGGTGGCGGCCGGACCACTGCGGCCGTTCTTGAATGCGCGGACGAGGCTCTCGACGTGCGTCCACACGCCACCCATCGCGTCAGCCGTGATGAGCACCCGCAGCGGCCGTGAAGACGGTGCGGCCATGTCAGGCCGTCAGCCCGCGTCGTTCGAGTTCGCGATGCGCGACCTGTGCCCGGTCGTCGGCCTGCTGGCTGGCCAGCCACGTCGCCAACTCCCTGAGTCCGTCCTCGAGGCGCACCTGCGGCGCGTACCCGAGTCCGGTCCGCGCCCGGGTGAGATCGGCAAAGCAGTGACGGATGTCGCCCACGCGGCTCCTGCCCGTGATCTCGGGCTCGACATTCACGCCGAGCGTGCGCGCGAGCAGTTGAGCGACGTCGACCACCGTGTGTGATTCGCCGCTGCCCACATTGAACGCCTGCCCAGCGACAAGTGCTGCAGGCCGGTCGAGCGCCAGGCAGGAGGCCCGCACGATGTCGTGCACGCTGACGAAGTCGCGGCGCTGCTGGCCGTCCTCGAACAGAAGCGGTGCGCGACCGTTCAGCAGACGCGAGGCGAAGATCGCGAGCACGCCGGTGTACGGATTGGAGAGTGCCTGCCGGGTGCCGTAGATGTTGAAGAACCGCAACGCGACCGTCGGAATGTTGTAGGCGGCCCCGACGAGCAAAGCGAGCCGCTCCTGATCGAACTTCGACAGGGCATACACGCTTGCCAGTTGTGGCGGCTTCGTCTCGGGCGTCGGCACCGGGTGGAGCGGCCGACCGTCCCCGTCCACCGGATCCCAGCGGCTGCTGCGCAGCTGTTCGGGTGACCGGGCGGCGTCGGCCACTGCGTCGCCGCAGTCATCCACGTACAGGCCTTCGCCGTACAGGCTCATGCTCGACGCGACCACGAAGCGCGCGACCGGGCGTTCGATCACTTCGGCAAGCAGCGCGGCGGTGCCCAGGCCGTTGGCCGACGTGTACTCGGCGATCTGATACATGCTCTGGCCGACGCCCACTCGTGCGGCGAAGTGATACACCGCCTCGACGCCGAGCAGCGCTCGCCGCACGACGGCAGGGTCACGGACGTCGCCACGCACGCGTTCCGCATCCTTGTGCAGGTAGGCGGGCCACTGTCGATCCTCGTGCACCTGCTCGATGAGGTCGTCGAGCACCCGGACGTCGTGCCCCCGTTCGAGCAGCTCGTCAGCAAGGTGAGAACCGACGAACCCGGCTCCCCCGGTGATCAGCACGCGCATGGCGTCTCCTGTCGAGCAGTCGCCCCGACCACGTGGGATCGCGGCCGGGACCAGCGCCACGCGGCGCATGTGCAACGTACGTTCCGGCACGGACTTTCGGGCCGCCGCATTGTCGAAGCGACGCAATCGCGTGAGAACTGTGCGCGGTTGGAAGCCTGACGCCATGATCGCGACCACGCGCGAGCGGGCCGCGCTGCGCGACTCAGCGGGTCCGCGGCCAACCGGGCGCGGTGCACGTGAGTGGCAATGCATCAGTCGTCGCGATCTGCATCGTTTGTTCCTCCGCGCAACAGCCGGGCCGTAGCACCCTGATGCGGCCCGAGTCGGTACATCGATTGCAGGGCTACGTGCGTGCCAAGCGACAGCGTCGGGGACGGCATTGCAGGCCACGGAGGCGCTGCCGGCCGTGCGCAGGAGATCGCCCGACTGGGGCCGTGGTTTCACAACCTCGAGCTCGATGGCGTGCAAACGGCGCCCGACCACTTCCTCGGCGACTACCCGCGCGGGTTCTTCAAGATGTTCGCGCATGTGCTGCCGGCCGACTTGAGGGGATGGCACGTGCTCGACATCGGCTGCAACGCCGGGTTCTTCGCCTTCGAGATGTGGCGTCGCGGCGCGGCGTCCGTGCTCGGCGTCGATGCCGACAAGCGGTACGTTGCGCAGGCGCGTTATGCGGCCGGCGTGCTCGAGGCGCCCGTCGAGTTCGCGCAGTTGTCCGTGTTCGACGTCGGGAAGCTCGGCCGGAAGTTCGATCTCGTGCTGTTCACCGGGGTGCTCTACCATCTGCGCTATCCGCTGCTGGCGCTGGACCTGTTGCGACAACAGGTCGTCGGCAGACGGCTGCTCTTCCAGACGATGATGCGGGGGGAGGAGCGTGTGGCTGCAGTCGCGCGGGATTATCCGTTCACCGAGCGTGCCGTGTTCTCGTCGGATGGCTACCCCAGGCTTCACTTCGTCGAGCATCGCTACGCATCTGACCCGACGAACTGGTGGGTGCCCAACGTCGCCTGTACCGAAGCGATGTTGCGCAGCGCAGGCTTCCGCGTCCTGGCTCATCCCGATACCGAGGTGTACCTGTGCGAACCGGACCCGGATGCCGAACTGCCTGACCTGCCCGTCGCGTTCACCGCCTGACGCGCGCCTCCGGAGGACTCCATGACGCGACCGCTCACCCGTGCGCTGCTGGTGGACCCGGAGTTGCCAGACGACGACCCGATCGTCGCCGGGCTCGAGGCGCAGGGGTATGCGGTGCGTTTCGTGCGCGAGGGGGCGAGCGCAGAAGTCCAGATCCGCCTGTGGCGGCCGCACATCGTGCTCCTGGAACTCGTGCTCCCCGACGAGTCCGGCGTGGAGTGGTTGCGCCGGTGCCGCTCCACGCTCGGGGTCGCGCCCGTCATCGTCGTGACGCGGCATGCCACCGTGCCGCTGACGGTCAGCGTGCTCGGCGAAGGCGCGTTCACCCTGATGGAGAAGCCCGTCGCGCTCCCGGAGTTGATCGCGCAGATGCAGCGCGCGCTGGCGCGCCGCGCCGCGTCACTCGGCGAGTCGGCCCGGAGCGAGATCGAGCCTGGGGTGGAGACCTTCGGCAAGCTTGCGTCGCGGTCCGACGCCATGCGTGATGCGTTCCGCCTGGCGCGGGCCGCCGCGCCCACCGATGCCAACGTCCTCGTCGTCGGCGAGAACGGCACCGGCAAGGAGTTGATGGCGTCGGCGCTGCACGAACACAGCCTGCGCGCCGCGGGCCCGTTCATCCGCCTGAACTGCGCGGCCATCCCAGGCGAACTCCTCGAGTCGGAACTGTTCGGGCATCGGCGTGGCGCCTTCACCGGGGCGCTGGCCGACAAGAAGGGCCTGCTCGAAGTGGCACAGGGCGGGTCGGTGCTGTTCGACGAGATCGCGGAGATGCCGCTGTCGCTGCAAGTGAAGCTGCTGCGCGTGCTGCAGGAGCGGGAGTTTCGACCGGTCGGCGGCACCGCCAGCCTGCGCGCGGACGTGCGCGTGCTCTGTGCGACCAATCTCGATCCGGACGAAGCCGTGCGCCGCGGTCAACTGCGCGAGGACCTGTTCTTCCGGCTCAACACCATCGTCCTGAGCCTGCCGGCACTGCGCGAGCGCGAGGGCGACATCCCGCTGCTGGTCGTGCGCTTCATCGTGCAGTTCTCCGAGCGTCATCGGCGACCCGTGAGCGGCATCGAGCCCGCCGCGCTTCGTGCACTCGAGCGCCACCCCTGGCCCGGCAACGTTCGAGAGCTGGAACACGTGATCGAGCGTGCGGTGATCCTGTGCACGGGCTCCGATATCCGGCTCGAGGATCTGCCCGAGGCCGTGCGGTACCCGGGCGCCACGCCCCGCACGTCGTCGATGCCCATCGGGCAGTCGCTCGAGGAGATCGAGCGCCTGGCGATCGTCCAGACGCTCGAACGCACGCGCGGGAACAAGCGGGCCGCCGCCGCAATGCTCGGCATTCACAGGCCGACCCTTTACAACAAGCTCCGGAAGTACGGCTTGTGGCGCGCCGATCCGGTCACGGAAATGAGCGAGGAGGAGTAGCGGCGGTGCGCGCCCAGGCGCGCAGCAACTCCGCGACGCTCCACGCCTGCGCCACGCATCCGCGCGGCGCATAGGGCGGCTCCGCGTCGAAGATCTCGCTGACCGAGCCGATGCAGGCCTGATCCAGGTGGGGCAGCATGGACTCGAGCGCCCGTCGCGCGCCGTCGCTGTCGTCCGGATGCGCGGCGAGCCAGGCGTCCACGTACGGCCCGATCAACCACCCCCATACCGTCCCCTGGTGGTAGGCCGCATCCCGTGTGCGCAAGTCGCCGAAGTACTGCCGTTTGTAGTCGGGATGCCGTGGCGACAGTGAGCGGAGACCGACGGGAGTCAGCAACTCCTTGCGCACGACGTCCACCACGGAGGTCCAGCGCGACCGGTCCAGCACGGGGTGGGGCAGCGAGATCGCGAACAGCTGATTCGGCCGGCACGCCGCATCGTCGCCATCTTCTCCGTCGACGACGTCGAACAGGTGCTGTGTGTCGGGGTTCCAGAAGCGTGCGTTGAACGAAGCCCGCAGGGACGAGGCGTATGTGTCCAGCTCGTCGCGTGCCGCGCCGTCGCCGGCGTCGCCCAGCCACCCGGAGAGCAGGCAGACGGCGTTGTACCAGAGCGCGTTGATTTCGACCGCTTTCCCGCGCCGCGGCGTCACGACCCAGCCATCCACTTTCGCGTCCATCCACGTGAGCTGGTAGCCCTCCTCGCCCTGCCGCAGCAGTCCGTCTGCGGGATCCACGGCGATGCCGAAGCGGGTGCCGGTGCGATGGCATTCGACGACGCGACGCAGGATGGGGAGGAGTTCGCGCAGCAGCAGGTCGTCGCCCGTGTACTGCCGGTAGCGGTCGATGGCGTGAAAGAACCAGAGGGTCGCATCAGCCGTGTGATACAGGCCCTCGTTGCCGCCCTCGGGGAACATGTTCGGGATCAGGCCGTCCCGCACGTGGTAGGCGAACGTCCGGAGGATGTCTCGCGCCTCGCTGTGCCGTCCGGTGCACAGCGCGAGGCCTTCGAGCGAGATCATCGTGTCGCGGCCCCAGTCGGTGAACCAGTGATAGCCGGCGATCACGGAGCGGGCCTGGCCGCCGCTCGCCTGCACGCGGACCTGGTCATGGGTGCGCGAGATCGGCTGAATGAGGAACTGGTCGGCCGCCAGCACGAGTTCACCGCCCACGCCGTCACGCGCACCCGCGCCGGCCATCGCGAGCAGGCGCGCGCGACGTGTGCGTTCCATCGTCAGGGCCTCGTCGGGATTCGTGGCGGCAATCGTCTCCCACGATTCGGCGGAGGCGAGCACCGAGACCGGCACACCACGTGTCAGCTCGACGCGGAAGCGCCCGGGGCTCCACAAGGGACCGGCGTGGTCGTATCCGCGTCGTTCCTCGACCAGGTACCGCACGTCGCGTATGGCCTGGTCGTCGAAGATGAACCGGCCAGTGTCGGCATGCAGCACCAGGCGCAGCGGGGGTAGCGAGTCGCTGGCGCGCACCTCGATCCGGCGCTCGCTCGCACTCAGGGTGTAACCGTCCACCGGCGAGTGATCGACGGGCGCTTCGTGCGGTCGGAACCCGACGACCGGACGGAGCGAGAGCCGGACGCGTCGCGGGCCCCGCACCAGCGTGTAGGTGACGTGCACGGTGTTCTGGCCGTAGGGCATCAGCAGGCGCTTCTCGATGACGGCGCCGTGCATCGCGTACCGCCACACGGGCAGGCCCGCCTCGAGGCGGAACTCGTCGAGATGCCGGCCGGCGTCGCTCTGCGCCAGTGCACCGCGGGAGCCATGCAGGCCCAGCCAGTCACGGAAGCCGTCGCGGAACGTCACCCGTTCCTCGAGGTGCGTGAGCAGCATGGTCCGGCCGAGCGGGGACGGAAACGCGCCGACGAGCAACCCGTGGAAGCGGCGCGTGAGCGCACCGTCGACCGTGCCCGACGCGTAGCCGCCGAGGCCATTGGTCAGCAGCCACTCACGACTGCCGTGCTCTTCCAGGGTCGTGGGCTCGTGGCCGGCGCGCGGCACGCGTCGGACGAGCGTGTCGAGTTCCGATAGGAACGCGGCACCGGGGCTGCCTGGCGTCGGGGTCGCCTCATCACTCATGCGTCAGTGTCCTCGTCGATGGGGTGGTCCGTGGCGTCAATCGCCTCCATGACGAGCAGCGAGTGCCCGGGAAGCGGCCAGGAGCCCTGGGTCCAGCGCATCGTGCCCTGGCCGCCGTACCGCGGCGTCTCGCTGCACCAGCGGAGGCGCCACTCCTGGCGCGACGGCGGGGCGATCAACGGGTCGGACATCGCGGCGATGTCGCGATCCGGGCCCGCGTTGAGTAAGAGCAGCCAATCGCCGTCCTCCTCGCCGAAGTAGCGGAGGACCAGCAGCGAGGCATCCGGGGCGCTGCCGTCCAGAACGCGCGTGCCGTCCACACGCGGGCGCTCCCGGCGGAGCCGCAGGACGTCGTGCACCAGCGCGCGCCACGCGACCTGCTGCGCATCGGCCGGGTCGCGCTGGAGCACGCACCGTCTCCACGTCGTTTCGTCGTGGGGCAGCGACTGGTCCGCGAAGACGTCCGGGTCGCGCAGCCGACGGAACTGTGCGAGGAACTCGCGCCGGCCCTGCACGACGGCGTCGCACAGCGGCGGCTGGTGATCTGCGAAATAGAGGAACGGCGCCCGAGAGCCGAACTCCTGCCCCTGGAACAGCATCGGCCGCGAGGGCAGCAGAAGGAGCAGCGCGGTCATCGCGCGCAGGCTCGCGGGGCGGGCGAGATCCACGAGCCGGCGCCCGCGGTCGCTGTTGGCGACCTGATCGTGGTTCTCGATGAACGTCACGAAAGCTCCGGCCGGCAGGCGCAGGCCCGGCGTGCCGCGCGGCTGCTTCTGCCAGGCGTAATGCTGCCCCTGGAAGAGCGCGCCGAACCGGATGGCGGCGAGCCACTCGCTCGCCGTGCCGCGATAGTCGCTGAAATACGCCTCGTGGGTGCCGACCAACGCCATGCGCATGCTGTGGTGGAAGTCCTCGTTGTAGAGGGCATCGACGCCGTGGCCGCCCCGCGCCGTCGGTTCCACGAGTCGGGCGTCCTGCGGCTCGTTCTCCGCGGTCACCAGCACGCGGCGTGCCCCCGCGGTCTCGCGCGCCGTGCGGGCGATTGCCGCCACCAGGTGCTCCGGCGACGCGTCGAAGATCTGCTGCGTCGCGTCGAGGCGGAACCCATCCACATGGAACTCGCGGATCCAGTACGCAACGTTGGTAAGCACCCACTCACGCACCGGGCCGGAGGATGGGCCATCGAAGTTGAGCGCGTCGCCCCACTCGTTGTCGTACCGGTCCGTGAAGTAGTCCGCCGAGAACGTTCGCAGGTAGTTGCCGTCTGGACCGATGTGGTTGTAGACGACGTCGAGGATCACGGCCAGACCGAGCGCGTGCGCCCGATCGACGAACGTGCGGAGGTCGTCTGGGCGCCCGTAGAGGTGGGACGGCGCAAAAAGACCTACGCCATCGTATCCCCAGCCGAAACGGCCCGCGAACTCGGCCACAGGCATGACCTGGAGCACGGTGACGCCAAGTGCTCTCAGCTCCTCGAGGTGCGCTGCGGCGCCGGCGGCGTCGCCTCGCGACGAGAACGTACCGAGGTGCATCTCGTAGAGCACGGTGTCATCGGGGTCCACCCCGCGCCAGTCGGCGTCATGCCACGTGTAGGTCTCCGGGGCGACGACTTCCGACAGGCCGTGGGGCCCATCGGGCTGAAAGCGCGACGCGGGATCCGGGTATGGCTTCGGGTCATCGCCGAGCAGGAACCCGTATCGGCTGCCAGGCCGCCCCGCGACGGCGCCCGAAAAGTAACCGCTCGGCTCCGCCGCCAGCTCCGAGACTCGCCCGTCCATGACGACCGACACCCGCGTGTGGCCGGACGCCCACACGCGGAGGAGCACCTGCCCATCGGCCGTGGGTTCAGCGCCGATGGGGAAGCGCCTGTTGGCAATGGGCGACGAGGGCTTGCGGGATGTGACAGCGGCCATGACCGACTCGACGGCAAGCGCCGTGCCTCGCCGTACACACGGGGTAGTCGCCGAACTGGACCGATTGCGCGTGTGGATCCAGAGCCCTGGCTGTAGCTGGACGTGGCAGATGGTGGATTCGCGAACACCCCGGCTATGGTGGCCGCGATGCTCGAGCGACGGTCGCCGTGTCGCACCGACGGCGTCGCAGCTGTGCCGCGCGAGCGGGTGGCGTTCCGCTTGCACGACGGTGAACGGCTCGCTCCCGTGCCCGTAACCGTCTGGAGGCTCAGTCCCGATGATCGAAGCCGTCATGTTCTGGAACGAGCCGAACAACCTGTCGCACTGGGACTTCCAGTGCGACCCGGGCTGGGTCCGCTTCTCCGAGATGATCCGGCTGGCCTCGGCGTCAGTCACGGCTGAGCGGCCACAGCTGACGCGCGTGCTCGGCGGCATGTCGCCGATAGATCCCGAGTTCGTCAACACGCTGGCGCGACAAGGTGTGCTCGACGCCGTGGACGTGGTGGCCGTCCATGGCTTTCCGCTGGACTGGAACCACTGGCCGATCGATGCCTGGCCGGAACGGCTCGCCGAGATTGGTGCCGTCACGAACAAGCCGATTTGGGTTTCGGAGGTGGGTGCGTCCAGCTTCGGTGCGGATGAAGTGCAGGCATTCGGATTGAAGAGAAGCGTCGCACTGCTCGCGGGACGCGTGCCACGCGTGCACTGGTACAGCCTCTTCGACCTGCCGAAGACATGGCCCGCGACCACGCGGCATCGCGAGGCGGAAGGGTCATCCTATTACCGGCACTTCCACATGGGGCTCGTGCGGGAGGACGGCACGCTCAAGCCCGCCGCGCACGACTTCGCCGACATGGCGCCGGTCTTCGGGCTCTGTCAGTGGTTCCATTTCGAGGATCATCGCCTCGACACGGCTGTGCGCCTGATGCGTGAGTGGGGCGTGACGCATGTGCGTACCGGACTGAGCTGGGCCGACAGCTACAGACCCGACGCTCTGACCTGGTTCGACAGGCAGATGCGGGCGCTGGAAGCCTTCGAGGTGACGGTGACGTTCTGTTTCACGCCTGAGTGCGAAGGTCTGCAGCCTCATCACACGAGCCCGCCACGGGAGCCCTCGGCATTCGCGGATTTCTGCGCGTCCATGGTGCGACGCTACGCGAGCTGAAGGCTCCCGGGCGGAGCTAGAGCGCGGTGCGCCGTGTCCCGGTGAACAGGTTCACCACGACGAGAATCAACGCGAGCACGAGCAGGCCATGAATGAGGCCGCCCATCGTGTAGGCACTCACGGTGCCGAGCAGCCACAGCACGAAGAGAATCAACGCAATCGTCCAAAGCATGGGTCACCTCCTGCTGTCCGACTGGTGCAAGGGCGAGGCCAGAATCGGGCGGCGGCTCGCGGCTGACGAAACCGGAGCGATCGCGGCGGTTCTTGCAGGCACGTTGTCCGACACGGGAACCACGCGGACTGGCGCCACCAGTTCGCGGGGGATTCCGGTCGCGAACTTCAGGTGAGCGGCCGTCAGGCGGCTCCCTCTTCTTGGGGAGGATTCACGTGCGTACGAATCTTGGACGATGGGAACGGATCGGTTCGGTGGCGGCCGGCGCAGGTCTGCTCTATCTCGCATCGCGGCGCAGGCGAGGCGGCCGCGGCAGCCAGTTGATGGCTGCCGGGGTGCTGGCGCGCGGCGTCACGGGGAGCTGTGCGGTGAAGCGGGCCCTCGTGGGAGATGGCGACAGCCGCACGGAAACGCAACGTGCACTCGGAGGCCCCGCTGGCATCCATGTGCGCGAGAGCGTCATCGTCGCTCGTCCCGTGGACGAGGTGTACCGGTTCTGGCGTGACTTCGACAACCTCGCGCGCTTCCTGCAGCACGTCGAACGGGTGGACGACCTCGGGGCAGGTCGTTCGCACTGGGTGGTGCGTGGGCCCGGCCAGGTGCGCTTCGAATGGGACGCCGAGATCATCAGCGACGATGTCAACGAGCTGATCTCGTGGAAGAGCGTGGGCAAGGCAGACGTGGTGAGCGCGGGTAGCGTGGTCTTCCGGCCGCTCGGTGATCACACCCAGGTTGCCGTGCACTTCCAGTACGCGCCGCCGGGAGGCGCGCTCGGTCGGCGCGTCGCGGCGCTGATGGGACAGGACCCGAACGCCCAGGTTCGCGAGGACCTCGACCGGCTCAAGACGCTGCTCGAGCAGCGAGACGACGCACGGCCGGCCGGCGGGCAGCAGCAGGACGTCACCGCGGCAGCGGAGCACCAGCCGTGGTGAAGCCACGAATCGCCGCGTGTCTGGTCACCGCGTGCCTCGCGTCCGCGTGTAGCGGCGCCGAACGTGACATCCACCGTGCGTTCAACTCACGCGACGTCGGACCCTACCTGGCACTGGGACGGGCGCAGGGTGCTGACGGTTCGCTGATCGTCCACGTTGCCGCGAGTCAGCCCGAACATGCTGAACAGATAGCCCGACAGATCGTGCGGCAGAACTACTCGAGTTCGACGGTGTCGCTCCGCGTGGTCGTCGATCCCGCCTCCGGCGAAGGCGAGCGAACGGTGTACCGGTGGGATGGACGAGCCCTGCAGGTCGATGCCTCGACCGAGGGCCTGCCTCCGCGCCCTGCACCGGCCGAGAGCCACACGGGCGACGCCGCGCACTGAGCGCGTGACGCCGCGCGCCGGACCCGCGGTGCGGTTGGACGGACCGACCTCACCCGCGGGCTGGAACCGGCCGCTCGCCCAGCGTCCCGGAGAGCAGGCCCTCGACGGCCACCGCGAGCGAACAATTCGGGTCCGACTCCGGCCCGATGACATCGGCAGCCGCGTGCGCTTCGACGACGGCGTGCGGCATGGCGATGCCAAGGCCGGCCCATTCCAGCATCGGCACGTCGTTGTGGCTGTCGCCGAAGGTGACGACGTCGCGGCGATCGATGCCGTAGTGCTGCGCCACCGCGGCAACGCCAGTCGCCTTTGTCGCATCGGGCGCGTTGAACTCCAGCAGGTGCGGCGTCGTGATGACGACCTGGGCCGCGCTGCCGAGTTCCTCCGTCATCACGCGGCTGAATGCGTGGACGTTCTCGGTCTTGCCATACCACAGCACCTTCAACGGGGCCTCGCTGACGAGCGCATCGAGATCGCCGACCTGCACGCGCATCGTGCCGTCGCGCTGCGCGTAGTCGTGGACGACCCACGGGCTCGTTTCGGTTGCCACGAACCCCACGTCCGTGCACAGCAGCACGTCGAAGCCCTCGGCACGCCCTCGAGCGAGCAGCGTGGCTGCCAGCGCGGGGGCGACGGGGCGCCGACGAAGCTGGCGGCCGCTGGGTGGATGCACGACGAGCGCGCCCTGGCTCGAGACGAGGAAGTCGTCGAGCCCCAGGCGCTGCTGGTGAGTCTGCATGCTGTGATGCTCGCGGCCTGAGGCAAGGATCACACGACACCCGGCCGCACGGAGGCGACCGATGGCGTCGAGATTCTCGGGACTGACCTGCTTGTTGGGCCCGAGGAGGGTGTCGTCGAGGTCGATGGCGGCGAGGCGATAGCGGAACTCCGCGCCTGTGCACATCGAATCATTATTCACCACGCGCGCTCGCGGTCGGATACATGACGTGCGTCTCCCAATAAGGGCGGTCGCGACACACACGCGCATACGTCAATAGTTGTAGTGATTCGAGGCACGATCGGACGAACGGCGCAGTCACATTGCAGGCGCTCGTCACACGCCATCTGGTGAAATCCCTGGGAATCACGCGTCCTGCGCGGAATTTCGGCGTGGTAGGCGAGAGCGGACAGGGTGGTCCGGTCCTTGCCTCCATTCAGCTCAAGAGACGCCGGCGATCACGCCGGCAGGAGAGGAGAAGCTGATGAGTCGGAACTTCATTCCATGCCTTGGTGTTGCGCTCGCCGCCGCCATCGTCGCCGGCACGCCAGCGCCGGCTTACAGCAGCGTGACCGAAGCCGTCATCCAGGAAACCCAGACGAAGGCCGGTGATGACCTGGCCGATCGTGTCGAGCATGCATTGAAGGCCAACAAGGCCCTCGCCGATGCCGACATCGACGCGCGCGTCGAGGGCACTCAGGTGATTCTGGAGGGCGAGGTCAGCACCGCCGCACAGCGGCAGGCAGCCGAGCGCGTCGCCTCGCGCGTGAAGGGCGTGGCACGGGTCGACAACCAGATTGCCGTGCGAGTGGCTGCCCCGGCTGGCGCCAGTGACCGCGAGGGGACGAAGGGGTCGGTGGTGGCCGGAGACGTCAAGGACGTCGCGGCCACGACCGGTAGCGCGGTCGCGCGTGCCGCCGGCGCGACCAAGGACGCCGTCGTGTCGGGAGCGAAGGCCACGGCCGACGCCGTGTCCAGCACGCCGGAGAAGATTGACGAGACCTGGATCACCAGCAAGATCGCCGGGAAGATCAACGCAGACGACGCGCTCGAGCATGTGGACGTGGACGTCAAGGTGAACAAGAACGTGGTGACGATCACCGGGGATGTGCCATCCACGGCGTTGCGGGATCGCGTGCTGCGCATCGCGCGCGAGACCGAAGGTGTCACGCGCGTCATCGACGGCATGACGGTCCGGCCGACCGGGAGGTGACGATGGATCGCAACACCGAGGAAGTGAAGTGGAAGGCGCTGCGCAGTCGGATCAAGGAAACGTGGGGCGATCTGTCCGACGATGATCTCGATCGCTTCCAGGGACAGCGCGATCAGTTCGTCGGGCACATCCAGGAGCGCTATGGCATGCAGCGCGCAGACGTCGAACGCCGGCTCGACGAGATCGATCGGTCTGGCGGTGAGCCGGGCTGGGACGGTTCCGCCGGCGCCGACCGCAGCGCCTGACGTGAATACGTGAGGCGTCGGACCCGTCTACGTGTTACGGCATGTGACGGGTTCGACGATGTTGTAGCGCTGGCCAACAAGCTGTTCGAAGTGTGGACAGCACAGTCCCTGCGCGCCGAAGCGCACCGGAATCGCGGCGCAGGCGACGAGCGAGCTCGGGTCGCGTTGTTCAGGCGTGCGTCAGCCGTACGTACAGTCCACGCGAGGTGCGCTCGAGGAAGTGTTCACCCACGAGTTCTTCGAGTAATCGCTCGCAGGTGCGCGCGTCGAGGCCCCACAGTCGCCGTGCCTGAGCCACGGTCAACGAGAGACCCGGCATTTCGAGATATTCACCCACCACCCGCTGGAGGGCCGGCTCGCGTTCGCCCGGATGCGTGGCAATAGTGTTCATGGCCACTCACCAGAGCAATCGCGATGCCGTTCACTCGGTCATGCGCTTGATGATCTGCGCCTGCTGACGGGCGTTGTTGGCGATGGCCTTGAGCCCGCGCTGGACGACGTCGCTGGCCGAATCGCCGGCACTCAGCAGATCGGACCACCCCAGGATCGCGTTGAGCGGACCGCGCAGTTCGTGCGCCCACTTGGACATGGTCTTGTCGCGTCCGTCGCCGGCAGTCGATGTCTCGCCCGGGGTGACCGTGTGGATGACGCCGCGCGCACGGGCTCCATCGTCGGCCGTCCTTCGGGCGGGCGAGTCCGTGACGGCCAGCAACTGGCCGTCACG
>JAEZCY010000316.1 GCA_023429845.1 Acidobacteriota bacterium | reverse complement strand
GGCCTGCGCCGTCCGCCGGGCGGGGCCCGGTCGCCGAGTCGAAGCTGCCCGTCGGCCGGGGCCCGGCGGCTACGTATGGGCCGCCGGCTGCTTCGACCGCGCCCGACCGTGACGTGGACATCGTCGAGCAGGAACGCGCCCACGAGAACGCGTGGTACACACGTGCGCTGCGCGAGCGGTTCTTCGAGCGGGAAGGTTTTCGTCGCCTCGTGGCGTGGAACGTCGAAGCCATCCGCCGCCAGGTTCCCCTGCGGCGCGACATGCGGGTGCTGTCGATCGGTGCGGGACTCGGCGACTACGAGCTTGCGCTCGCACCCTTCGTGAAACACATCGTCGCCGTGGAGTTGTCGGAGACGGCGGCCGATGCGGCCCGTGCGAGGCTTCGCGCCGCGGCCGTGACGAACGTGGACGTGCTCACGGGGCCGATCGACGTCCAGTCCTTCGATTCGCAGCAGTTCGATCTGGTGTACGCGATGGGCGTGTTCCATCACTTCCTGCCCGAGCAGCGTCGGCGGCTGCTCGCACGCGTGCACGACTGGCTCGCCCCCGGAGGGTGGCTCTACGTGCGCGACCCGAACGCACGCGGGCTGCTGCGACGCATGCTCGAGGGATGGTTCCGGGGACGCAGCGACGTGCACGCGGAGCAGGAAGCCTCGCTGGACCCGTACCTGATTCGCGACGAGGCCGCGCAAGCCGGCTTCGCGCAGGCCCATCTCGACTACGTGGACGTGATCGGCGGACCGCTGCCGTGGCTCGTGCGCACCGAGTCGCGCCTGTTCTGGCGAGCCGTGTTCGGCTTCGACCGCCTGTGGCTGGCCGTGCCGTTCCTGCGGCGGGCCGCGTCGCAGTTCGCCCTGACCGCGCGGAGATGAGTGCACCGATGGACGAGCGCCGAATGCTCCGCAACGCGGTGGTGCCGCTGCTGGTGGTGATGCTGGCCTCGCTCCTCGTGCTGTTCGAGCGTGAATGGCGACACGGGGAGGTGTTCTCGCCGGCCGATCTCGCCCTGGAGTTCTTTCCCTGGGCGCACGACCTGCCGCGGACGCAGGCGGCCAACCGCACCCGGTCCGACGAGGCGTTCTATCACCAGCCGCTGATGGCCTCGCATTTCTCGCGACTGCGCGACGGTGAGTGGCCCGACTACGACGACACACGCCTGTCGGGCGTGCCGGCGTGGTTCCAGGGACTCGATGTCGGGCGTGCGCTGTCGCCGTTCAGTCTGCCGTACTACCTGCTGCCCCCGGAAGACGCCGTGAACTGGTACGGTCCGCTGCGCCTGCTCGTCGCCGCGCTGTGCATGTGGCTGTTCCTGCGGGAACTCGGCATCAACGCGGTGGGCGCCGCCGCCGGCGGCGTCGCCTACGGCCTGAACGGGCATTTCCTCACCTGGCTCAGCGCGCCGATGCCCACCGTCGCGGCGTGGCTGCCGCTCGTCCTGCGACAGGTGCGAGTGTGCGTTCGTCGCGGACGCTGGATCGACGTCGCCGGGCTGGGCCTCGCGCTCGGAGGGTTGTTCCTCGGCTCCTACATGGCGACCACGCTCGTCTGCCTCTTCGGCGTCGGCGTGTACGCGCTCGTGGAGTTCTGGACGTGGACGCGCGAACGGCGGCAGTCCGTCGGGCACCTGCCCGCCGTAGCCTCGGCGAAGGCGGAGGGTCCGACGGCTACGTCCGTGGGGGCGGGCGCTGCACGTCGTGTTCTGGGGCTTGCCGGCGGAGGCGTGCTCGGGCTGTGCGTCGGCGCGGCGGCGCTGGTGCCCATGGTCGCGTCGCTCAGCGACTCGCCGGCCGGCACGCGCGTGGTCTCGCCCGAAGGCGCGTCGTGGGCCAATCTCGCCACGCTCGCGCTGCCGGACTTCTGGGGTTCGCCAATTCACCAGAACTGGTGGCACCCGGATCCGACGGCCAACTACCCCGAGCACATCGCCTACTTCGGCATCGTCGTGGTGCTGCTCGCGGGGTTGGCACTCGCCGCGAGGCTGCCCCGCGGCGTGTCGGCGGTGCGCTGGACCTTCGTGGCGCTGACAGTGATTGCACTGACCCGCGCGTACGGCGGCGCGCCCGGCCGCTGGCTGCTCGTCCTGCCCGGCCAGGCCCAGTCGAACCCGTTCCGCTGGTACGCCCTGGCCGGGTGCGGTCTCGCCGTGCTCGCCGGCTTGGGCGTGCACGCGTGGCTTGAGGCTCCCGACCGGCGGCGCAGGCTCCTGAGCCTCGCGGCACCCGCGCTTGTTGCCGCCGCACTGGCCGGCGTCGCGGTCGCCGCACTCCTGGCCTACATGCCCGACCTGCGCGCCAGGAACCTGCAGGGCTTCGAGCGCGCGCAGGTGCTGCGCTTCGTCGTCCTGGCGGGCGCCACCGGCCTCGTGTTGCTCGTGGCGTCGTGGCTGCGCGACGCCCGTGCGCGCGCCGCGGCCGGCCTGCTGCTTGTGGCGCTCGCTGCCGCCGATCTCGTGCAGGCGCACCGCGGCTTCAACCCCACCGTGCCGCGCGACCGCTACTACCCCATCACCGCAAGCCTCGATTGGCTCCGCGAGCAGGCGTCCGAAACGCGGCTCGCGCTCGTCGATCCGTTCGCCGACCTCGCGGAAGGACATCTGTGGGCGATGTACGGATTGTCCACGGTCACCGGATTCGACTTCCATGGCGACCCGGACTACCAGCAGTTCATGCGCCTCGCACAGCAACCGCC
>JAEZCY010000295.1 GCA_023429845.1 Acidobacteriota bacterium | reverse complement strand
GTCCGGGGCCGTGCAGCGGAGCGGGCGCTGCAGCGGCGACGGCCTCCGGATGCGGAACGGGAGGGTCGGCTGGTGTCTGCGACATGACGTCGCCGGTTCGCTCCTGCACGGGCGCGTTCGCTGCATCCGTCGGATCGGGCGGCGGTCCCTGGTGATGAGTACCCGGGTCGAGCGGCGCCGGGCCGTGTGCAACGAACGTCGGGTCAGCGGCAGGCGCAGACGGCGACAGCCACTCGCCGACGCTGGCGGTGAGCGACGTGCCCGACGCGCGACCCACGAACCGAACGACGGCGAACGCCAGCACCAGCGCGAGCCCGAGCAGCACGACGAGCCCGGCCACGGTGGCGACGGCCGGCACACCTCGACGCGCGACCAACGGCGCGGTCTGCCCTGGTGCCGGCATCTGCGGGATGGACGACGCGGTGCCGGGCGGGTCGGCGGCCGTTGTCGATGACCGCGTGTGCGGATCCGACACAACACCACGAGCGACGGCCAGGACATCGGCGTCCACCGTGGCCCGACCGGCCGATCGCTCGGCCCCACCACGGGGAAGCCCCGCGGGAACCGGCGGCAGCGGGATGGGGAGCGGGCCCTCGTCCATCGGAAGCTGCGGTGTGGCAGCGCGACCCGCGACCGGCGCGTACACGGTTTCGTCGGGACTGCCTGCCTGCACGGTCGGCGGGAGCACCTCCGACGACGAGGGGCGCGGCCGCGCGGTGGCGTTCTCGGCAGGGACGGTCGGATGGGCAACCGGTAAAGGTGGCGGAGCGGCAAGGCCGGGAATCGGCACGCCCACCACGATCGTCGCCTCGTCGGCCGACGCGGCCAGTGCACTGCGCCGAACGCGGGCGAGGTCCTTCCTGAACGCCTGGAGGTCCTGATAGCGCTCTTCCGGCCGGCGAGCCATCGCCTTGCTCACGACGCGACCAAGCGCGGGATCGATGTGGGGCACCAGCTGTTCGATCGGCGTCGGCCGTGCCGCGAGCACGAGTTCGAGCACGTCGGCCGTCGTCGCGCCAGCGAAAGCGCGGCGACCGGAGAACAGCTCGTAGGTCACCAACCCGACGGCGTAGATGTCGGTGCGAGCGTCGGCTTCCGCGCCTTCGAGTTGTTCGGGCGCCATGTAGGCGGGCGTGCCGACGAGCGTCGGGCCCTCGATCTCGCCGGTGTGCCTGTGGGCGACACGGGCGATGCCGAAGTCCAGCACCTTCACCAGCCCCGACCTCGTGATCATGAGGTTGGCCGGCTTGATGTCGCGATGGATGATGCCGCGCTGGTGGGCGAAGCCGAGACCGTCGGCGATATCGTCGATGATGTCCAGCCGGCGGATGGCCGAGAAGGGCGCCTGGTCGCGGATCAGAGTGGCCAGCGTGTCGCCGTCGATGTACTCCATCGCTATGTGCAGCTGTCCGTCGTGGTCGCCCACGTCGTACACCGTGACGATGTTCGGGTGCTGAATCCGGGCCGCCGATTGCGCTTCGCGGACGAACCGGCGACGCAGGTCCGCACTGTCCACGCGTAGCAGCTTGAGCGCGACGTGGCGGTCGAGGACGGGGTCGAGGGCCAGGTACAGCACGCCCATGCCGCCCTCGCCGAGCAGACGCTGGACCTGGTACCGACCGATCTGTGCGGGGAGGTCGCTCATGGTCGTTTGCTGAAGTAACGCTCCGTGACTGTCTCGAAGAACAGCCATTCAGGTGTCGGCCGCCCCGTGCCGATCGATTACAGTACGGCGACGGACGAGTGGAAGAGCTTCCAGGACGCATAGGCCCCTATGACGTGCGCGACCGCCTCGGTCAGGGCGGTATGGGCGTCGTGTATCTCGGCTTCGACCCGCTGCTCGACCGCCCCGTCGCCATCAAGGTTCTCCGGGTGCCCGACGAGGAGACGCAGCGCCGTTTCCTCCGCGAGGCCCGGCTCGCCGCCCGCGTCCACCACCCCAATATCGTCAGCATCTACGCGGTAGGTGAGCACGAAGGCAATCCGTACCTGGCGATGGAGTTCATCGCGGGCCGGACCCTGGCGCAGATCATCCGGAGCAGCGACCCGGTGCCGCTCGCGCGCAAGGTGCACTGGCTCGCCGAACTGTGTGCGGGTCTGGCTCACGCGCACCGAAGCGGCATCGTCCATCGCGACGTGAAGCCGTCGAACCTGCTCATCGCCCAGGGCACGGGTGCGCTGCGCCTCGTCGATTTCGGCATCGCCTACGGCAACGAGGCCTCCGGCATGACGATGGCCGGCATGATCGTCGGCACGCCGCAGTACATGTCGCCGGAGCAGATTCAGGGCCAGCCGGTGGACGCGCGCAGCGACATCTTCTCCGTTGGCGCCGTCGCGTATGAACTGCTCACCGGCCGGCAGGCGTTCGGTGGCGACAACCTGTATCACGTCTCGCGCCAGATCGTGGGCGAGCAGCCACGTGCCATCGACAGCTTCGTGCCCGATGCGCCGTCGGCGCTGATCCGGACCATCACGAAGTGCCTGGAGAAGGATGCCGCCGCCCGGCCGGCCGACGCGGCGATCCTCGCGCGCGAGTTCCTGACGCTCGCCCGACGCCTCGACCCGGAGCACACGCTGATCGTGCAGGCGGCCGAGCCGACGGTCGTGACGGCCCCCCGGGATGCGACGACGTCGCGACGCGAGTTGCTGCGGGAAGCCGAAGCCGCCATCGAACAGGGCGACCTGACGAGCGCCTCCGGGCTGTTGCAGAAGCTGGAGTCCTCGGCCGCGCCGGGCGACGTGTTGCATCTGCGCCAGAAGCTGCAGGCACGCCGCATCGAGGTGCGCGTGCACGACGCCTTCGCGCGTGCCGACGATGCGGTGGGCACCGCAGCCATCGACGACGCCGAGATCGCCGTAGCCACTCTCGCCGAGATCGCCCCCAGTCACCCGGAACTGCAACGGCTGCGCCAGGCCCTGCAGACGCGCATCGACTCCCGGCAGCTCGCCGGCCTGACGGCCCGGGCGCGCCTGGCGCTTCAACAGGGCAAGCTCGATGACGCCGAAGCGCTCGTGGCGGAGGCACTCGCGCTTGCCCCGAACGCAGCGGATGCCCACGCACTGCAGCGGGTGCTCGCCGAACGGTCGCGTGCGCAGCGAATCGCGCGACTTGTCGCACAGGCCAGCCGCGCGCTCGACCAGGAAGACACGGCGGCGGCGCGACGCGCGGTGGACGCGGTCATCAGGATGGATCCGTCCCACGGCGACGTGGCCCGGCTGCAGGGGCGTCTGCAGGCGCTCGCGGCCGAGAACGAGTCGCCCGTCGGCCCCGAAACGCCCGCCAGGCCCGCACCCGCGCCTCTTGTGGC
>JAEZCY010000282.1 GCA_023429845.1 Acidobacteriota bacterium | reverse complement strand
CAGGTAGGGACGGCTGTCCCAGCCGTCCGTCTGCGCAATGACCCCCGTCCGTCTGCGCGATGATCCCCGTCCGTTTGCGCGATGATCCCGGTCCCTCTGCGCGATGATCCCGGTCCCTCTGCGCCATCATCCCGGTCCGTCTGCGCGCTGTGCCAGCTCGCCCGCAGCCCGCTCGTCCAGCCGGCCGGCCAGCGTAGAATGCGCGCCATGACGCGTCACGTTTCCACACGGCGGCCTGGCCATTCACGTGCACACGTGCTCGTGTGCACAGCGCTGCTGCTGCTCGCCACGGCAACGGCGACACGGGCGCAGGCCGTCGGGGCGCCGCTGCCGGCCTGGACCGCCGGCACCCTCGACATCCACATCATCAACACAGGACGTGGCGACGCGGCGCTCCTGGTGCTGCCCGACGGCACGACGCTGCAATTCGACGCCGGCGACGGCGGCTTCCCGGCCGGTTCGCCGCGCGGCGTCGCGAACGTTCCCGACACGACGCGCCGGCCTGGTGAGTGGATCGCCCGCTACGTGTCGCGGGTGCTCACGCCCTTCCGCACGCCCGAGATCGACTACGCGCTCGTGTCGCACATGCACGACGACCACATGGGCGCCATCGCCGACCTGGGCAGGCACGTGCCCATCGGCAAGCTGCTCGATCGCGGCTGGCCCGAGTACGCGTCGGGCGACGGGCCGGCGCCCGCCGGTATCGACGACTACCTCGCGTTCGCCCGCGCCACGCCCGCTCGCATGGAACGCTTCGAGTCGGGCCGGGCCGACCAGATCAGACTGCTCCGGGCGCCGGCCGACTACCCCGATTTCATTGTCCGGAACCTCGCCGTGAACGGACACGTGTGGACGGGCGCGGGGCAGGCCACCCGCAGCCGCTTCCCCGAGAACTGGACGGCGCTGCCGGCGCAGCACCGACCGACCGAAAACCAGTCGAGCCTGGGGATCCGTGTCAGCTATGGCGCGTTCGACTTCTACACCGGCGGCGATATCCCAGGGCACCCGCGCCCCGGCTCACCCGCATGGCACGACGTGGAAACCGCCGTCGCGCAGGCCGCAGGCCCGGTGGAGGTGGCCGCGGCGAACCACCATGGCAACCGCGATTCGACCAACGCGTTCTTCGTCTCGGCGCTGCAGCCGCGCCTCTGGCTGCTCCAGGTGTGGTCGTCGGACCATCCGGCACACGACGTGCTCGACCGCATGTTGTCGCGCGAGCTCTACCCCGGCGACCGCGATGTGCTGGCCACCAGCATGTCGCAGGCGAACCGCCTCGTGATCGGCCCGATGCTCGATCGACTCCTGAGCGCCCGCGGCCACATCGTCGTTCGCGTGGACAAGGGCGGCGCCACCTACCGCGCGATCATCGTGGACGACACCGACGAGTCGATGCGCGTCACCGCGGTGCACGGGCCGTTCACGTCCCGGTGAGGCGGCAACGGCACCCGGGGTGCGCGCGTCGGGCAAGGCCCGACGCCTGCGAAGTCTGGCGGTCAACGAAGGCCGCTCTCAGATTCGCAGGAAGTTCTTCTCGATCTCGCGCCGCGTCAGGCGCAGCATCACGGGGCGGCCGTGCGGGCACACCGTCGAGTACGCCGTCGCGTACAACTCGTCGAGGATGAACTGCATCTTCTCGAGCGTCAGCGGGTCGTTGGCCTTGACGGCCGCGTGACAGGCCATCGTCGCCGCGATGTGCTTCAGCACGTCGTCCACGCGGCCCATGCGATCGAACCCTTCGAGGTCCTGGCCGAGCGCCCGGAGCGTCGGCTCGACGTCCTGCAGCGAGATGAGCGCAGGCATCGCACAGACGCGAACGGACTTGCCACCGAACGGCTCGACCTCGAACCCGAGCCGCTCGAGGTCGGCAGCATGCGCCTCGATGGCGGCCACCTGCGCCGGGTCCAGTTCGAACACCATCGGTGTCAGCAGACGCTGGCTCTGGAGCCGGTCGCGCGTCAACCGCTCGTAGATGCGCTCGTAGAGCACGCGCTCGTGCGCGACGTGCTGATCCACGATCGCCATGCCGTCCTGATCCACCGCGATGATGTACGTGTGGCGGAACTGGCCGAGCGGCTTCATCGGCGCGATCTCGCTGCTCCCTACCCCTGGAGCTGATAGGGACGCCTCGCCGAGGCGTCCATCTCCCTGCACCTCGCCGACGGCGTCGAGATGACCGGCTCCGTCGGGTGTGGCTGCCGGCCCCGGCGCGACGACCCGCCACGCATCCTGCGTGAACGTCGGGTCGGGCCGGAGCACGCCGGGGAGCATCGGCATCGCCGGCAGGGCCATCGGGGCGATGGGCGTCTGCAGCCGCAGTTCCGGGGACGGACCCGAGCCGAGCGCGTCTCCCAGGGCGCGACGCAGCACTTCATGCACGAGTCCCTGCTCGAGGAACCGCACTTCGGCCTTCGTGGGGTGCACGTTGACGTCGACGCGTTCCGGCGCGATCTCGATGAACAGGTGCACCTCGGGGCTGCGCTCCCTGACCGTCGCAATCGCATAGGCGGCCTGGATGGCGTGCGCGATCGTCTTGTCGCGGACGATGCGGCCGTTGACGAAGATGTTCTGCGGTCCGCGTCGCGGACCCTGCTCGGCCAGCGGCGCGATGTAGCCGTGCACCCGGACGCCGCCCCCCTCGCGACGCACTTCCACCAGGTCGGGACGGGCCTGGTGAATCTGATAGAAGCGCTCCGCGACGTCGCTCGCCGGCGGGCAGTCGAGAAGCTTGCGCCCATTGCTCGTCAACTGCATGCCGACGGTTGGCGCGCCGAGCGCCAGTTGCGTGACCAGCTTCGAGACCTGCGCCGACTCCGCCGAGTCCGCCTTCAGGAACTTCCGTCGCGCCGGCAGGTTGTAGAACAGGTCACGCACCTCGATGCTGGTGCCCTCCGGCGCGCCGATGTCGTGCACGGAGGCCAACTGGCCGCCTTCCACCCGCACCTCGACGCCGGTCAGCGCGCCGCGGGCGCGCGTCCGCAACGTGAAGCGCGACACCGAGGCGATGCTCGGCAACGCCTCACCGCGAAAGCCGAGCGTGCGAATGCCGTCGAGGTCCGTGGCGATGCGGATCTTGCTGGTCGCGTGCCGCTGCACCGCGAGCTTCGCGTCCTCGGGCGACATGCCCTCGCCATCGTCCTCGACACGCACCAGTGCACGACCGCCCTGCTCGGTGGCGATGGCGATGCGGCGGGCGCCTGCATCGAGTGCGTTCTCGACGAGCTCCTTGACGACCGACGCGGGACGTTCGACGACCTCGCCCGCGGCAATCTGGTTGGCGAGCGCGGGCGGCAGGATGGCAATCTTCACGTCAGACCCAGCCCCGGCGGCGGAACAGCCAGATCATGCCGCCGCTGATCGCCAGCATCAGCAGCACCACCTCCCAGAACTGCGCCCGATCGCCCCCCGGCATCGACGGCAGCGGCACGTTCATGCCGTAGAGGCTGGTGAGCACGGTCAGCGGCATGAAGATCGTCGCGATCAGCGTCAACACCTTCATCACTTCGTTCATGCGGTTGGACACGAACGACAGGTGCGCGTCGAGCACGCCGGTGACGCGGTCGTGGAAGGTGTTGGCCTCATCGGCCAGCCGGACGAGATGGTCGTGCACGTCGCGGAACCGGTAGCTGAGGGCCTCGTCCACCGCCGGGAACTCACGGCGCGCGAGCCTGGCGATTACGTCACGCTGGGGCATCACCACGCGACGCAGCGAGCCGACATCGCGCTTGAGCGCCAGGATCTGCCGCACGATGGCCTCGTTGTTGGCGCCGAACACCGCCTCCTCGACCTGGTCCAGGCGGTCCTCGAGCTGATCCACCTCCGGGCGGTAGTTGTCCACCATCGTGTCGACGATCCGGTGGACGAGCGCCAGCGGTCCCGATCCGATGACGAAGTTGTTGCGGACGCAGACGCCCTGCACCGCGGCGATGGAGCGCGACGTGCCGTCGTGCACCGTCACCAGGTAATTGGGCCCGATGAAGAAGTCGGTGTCGTGCGTCGAGAATCCGCCCTGCTGCGTGGCGTTGAAGTCGATGCCGTGCAGGATCAGGTAAAGGTACCCGTCGTACGGCTCGACCTTCGGATGATGCGATTCACTTACCGCGTCCTCGACCGACAGCTCGTGGAAGCGGAAGACCTCGGTGAGCAGTTTCCGCGCCGCGGCCGGGTCCACATGACCGAGATCGGCCCACAGCATCACGCCCGAGTCCGGCGCCAGCCACGCCGGATCGATGGCCAGCGCGCGACGGGTCACTCCGTCCTCGTGGACGAAGATGGTCAGCGCGTAGGCAGGCGCCGTCACCGGGACCACCGGCAGGGGCTGGGAACTGCCCGACGTGACGGAGGGCTGAGTGGCGTCCATGTCTCGTGTCCCAGCAGAACAGGCCCGGGGATCGCAGGCAACAATAAAATCAGGAGCCACCCGGCGCGTGGCCTGATGGCTCCTGAAGGGGACCCGCCTTCGCCTCACGGCTACGGCTGACGGTCGCGCAGACGGACGGCTGGGACCCGCCTTCGCCTTACGGCTACGGCAGGGCAGGCAGCCGTCCCTACCTTACTTGCGGCGGGCCGCTGCGAGCGCGGCCTGCGCTGCTGCCAGCCGCGCCACGGGGACGCGGAAGGGGGAGCAGCTGACGTAGTCGAGGCCGAGGGCGTCGCAGAACTTCACCGAATCGGGCTCGCCTCCGTGCTCGCCACAGATCCCGAGCTTGATGTTCGGCCGGGTCTGCCGCCCCTTCTCCACCGCGATGCGCATCAGCACGCCCACGCCGGTCTGGTCGATCGTCGCAAACGGGTTGCTCTTGACGATCTCCTCCTCCTCGTAGTGCGGCAGGAAGGATCCCGAGTCGTCGCGCGACATGCCGAGCGTCGTCTGCGTGAGGTCGTTGGTGCCGAAGGAGAAGAACTCCGCCGTCTCCGCGATCTCGTCGGCGGTCACCGCACCGCGCGGCACCTCGATCATGGTGCCCACGCTGTACTTGATGGTGGTCTTGCGTTCCTTCTGCACCTTGGCGGCGACGTCGTGGACGATCGCCACCTGCAGGTCGAGCTCCTTCTTGAAGCCGACAAGCGGGATCATGATTTCCGGGTGGGCCTTGTAGCCCTTCTTGTTGGCATCCGCGGCAGCCTCGAACACGGCGCGGGCCTGCATCGCCGTGATCTCGGGATACCGGATGCCGAGCCGGCAGCCGCGGAAGCCGAGCATCGGGTTGAACTCGTGGAGTTCGTGCACCCGCTGCTGGATGCGCTCCACCGGGATGCGGAGCTTCTTGGCGAGATCCTTCTGCTGGTCCTCGGTGTGCGGCAGGAACTCGTGCAGCGGCGGATCGAGGAAGCGGATCGTTGCCGGGTACCCCTTCAGCTCCCTGAAGATGCCGAAGAAGTCGTCGCGCTGGAACGGCAGCAGCCTGGCCAGCGCGGCTTCCCGGGCCTCGAGCGACTCGGCGAGGATCATCTCGCGCATCGCGTCGATGCGGTCGCCCTCGAAGAACATGTGCTCGGTGCGGGTCAGGCCGATGCCCACCGCGCCGAAGGCGAGGGCGTTGCGCACCTGTTCGGGCGTGTCGGCGTTGGTGCGCACGGTCATGCGCGTCGCCTGGGCGCACCACTTCATCAGCTGCGTGAAGTTCTTGTAGGTGCGGCCCTTCCGCGCCTCCGCGTCGTTGTGCACGAGGCCGGCGATCACCTCCGAGGCCCCGGTCTCGACGTGGCCGGCGTACACCTCACCCGCCGTGCCGTCGATCGACAGCCAGTCGCCCTCCTTGTACGTCGTGCCGCCCACGGTGAGCGTGCGCTTGTCGTAGTCGATCTGCAGCGCCGCGGCGCCGCACACGCAGACCTTGCCCATCTGGCGGGCCACCAGCGCCGCGTGAGACGACACACCGCCCCGCGCCGTGAGGATGCCCTCGGCCGCGATCATGCCGCGCAGGTCCTCGGGTGACGTCTCGACGCGGACGAGCAGCACCTTCTTGCCCTTCGCCGCGGCTTCCACCGCACGCTCCGCGTTGAAGTACACCTCGCCCGAAGCCGCGCCAGGCCCGGCGGGCAGGCCCTTGGCGATCACCGGCGCCTTCTTGATCGCGACACGGTCGAAGATCGGCGCCAGCACCTGGTCGAGCTGATCGGCCGGCACGCGCGTCACTGCCGTCTGCCAGTCGATGAGGCCTTCCTTCACCATCTCCGTCGCGATGCGCACCGCGGCCACGCCCGTGCGCTTGCCGTTGCGCGTCTGCAGCATGAAGACGGTGCCGTCCTGGATGGTGAACTCGAAGTCCTGCATGTCCTTGAAGTGCGTCTCGAGGCCCTTGCGGATGCGATCGAGCTCCTTGTAGGCCTTCGGCATCTCCTGCGCGAGCTGGGCGACCGGTACCGGCGTGCGAACGCCGGCCACCACGTCCTCCCCCTGCGCGTTCAGCAGGAACTCGCCGTAGAACACCTTCTCGCCCGTCGCCGGGTCACGCGTGAACGCCACGCCCGAGCCGGACGCCTCGCCCGGCGCCGCCTGCGGCCAGATCTACTTTACCGCCGACGAAGCCGTGACCGCCTCCAAGAACGGCCAGAAGGTGCTGCTCGTCCGGCTTGAGACTTCGCCCGAGGACATCGAGGGCATGAACCACTCCCAGGG
>JAEZCY010000264.1 GCA_023429845.1 Acidobacteriota bacterium | reverse complement strand
GCTGCGGCACGTGCGCCCGCGCCGTCTCGAACTTGCGCGCCAGTCGATCGATGTTGTTGACGTAGTCGTCCGGGCGCTCGCTGTACTGCGCCTTCGCGTTGTGGCCCGAGCCACGCGTGAAGTATGCGGGCCCGAACTGCCCCGGCAGTGTGCGGAACGGGATGCCATCGCCGTCCACGTCCTTGTAGCGGCCCCAGTCGCCGATGCGCTGCAGTTGGTCGGGCGTCAGCACCTTGCCTCGATCGAGCGGCGCCTCGGGATACGCGAACGGCTCGGCCATCCACGTGTTCATGCCGAGGTCGAGATCGGTCATGACGAACACGGGCGTCTGGAAGCGCTCGGTCAGGTCGAACGCGGCGGTGGCCATCGAGTAGCACTCGGCCACGGAGGCTGGCAGCAGCAGGATGTGGCGGGTGTCGCCGTGCGACAGGGTCGCGGCAAAGGCGATGTCGCCCTGGGCGGTGCGGGTCGGCAGCCCTGTCGATGGGCCCACCCGCTGCACGTCGAAGATCACCGCCGGCAACTCGGCGTAGTAGGCGAGCCCGGTGAACTCGGCCATGAGCGAGATGCCAGGGCCTGAGGTGGACGTCATCGACCGGGCACCGGCCCACGACGCGCCGACGACCATGCCGAGCGCCGCGATCTCGTCCTCGGCCTGGACCACGGCGAAGGTGGCCTTTCCCGTTTCCGGGTCCATGCGGTACGCGCGCAGGTACTCGATCAACGTCTCGCAGAGCGAGGAGGACGGCGTGATGGGGTACCAGGCGACCACGGTGACCCCAGCCATGAGGCAGCCGAGCGCCGCTGCCGCATTGCCGTCGATGAGGATCAGATCCTGCGTTTCCGACATCCGCTCCACGGTGTGCGGCAGGGGACGGTCGGCAAAGTGCGTGTTGGCGTAGTCGAAGCCGGCGCGCAAGGCGGCCAGATTCAGTTCGAGCGCCCGCGCCTTCTTCTTCAACTGGCGGGTGAGCGCCTTTTCCATCTCGGCGAGGTCGATCCCGAGCAGCCGCGACAGGATGCCGTCGTAGATCATGTTGCGCACGAGGCGGCGCAGGCGGGCGTCGGGGCAGGTCTCGGCGACGATCTTGTCGAACGGCACCGGATAGAACACGAGGTCGGTGCGCAGTTGGTCGAGCTTGAGCGGCTCGTCGTACACGACCGCGCCACCAGGCTCGAGCGCCATCGCGTCGTCGCGTGCGGTCTCGGGGTTCATCGCGACGAGGAGGTCGATCTCCTTCTTGCGCGCGATGTAGCCGTGCTTGTTCGCCCGGATTGTGTACCAGGTCGGCAGGCCGGCGATGTTGGACGGGAACAGGTTCTTGCCCGACACCGGCACGCCCATCTGGAAGATGGAGCGCAGCAGGACCAGGTTGGCCGTCTGGCTGCCCGATCCGTTGACGGTGGCCACCTGGACGGAGAAGTCGTTGACGCGGGTCTGCGACGAGACGGCTGCCGGCGTCGCCAGCAGGTCGGAGGAAGCCATGGAGATCTGCCTCGAGAGGGCGCGGACGCTGCCACGCGACCAGCGTGGCAGGTGCCCATCCGGGCAATCATAGCATGCGGGCTGGCGCCTGGTGGTCGGCCCGCCACAAGAGATGGTGGCGCGCCTTCTCCCCTTCCCCACATGTTAGGTAGGGACGGCTCTCCGAGCCGTCCGACTGCCTCCCGCCGAGCCGTCCGACTGCCTCCCGCCGAGCCGTGCGACCGCCTCCCGCCGAGCCGTCCGACTGCCGCTGTCCTCGCCCATCTGCCGTCCCTCACCCGTCCGCGGCGGCTGCCAAGTGCGTTTCCGCGGCAGACGGTCCCTACCTGACGTGCAGGCGGCCGGCGATCGCCTGCCCGATGTCGGCCGGGCTCTTGACCACCGTCACGCCGGCGGCCTCGAGTGCGGCCATCTTCTCGTCGGCCGTGCCCTTGCCGCCCGAGATGATGGCGCCCGCGTGCCCCATGCGACGTCCGGGCGGCGCCGTCTGGCCGGCGATGAATCCAACCACGGGCTTCTTGAAGTTGGCCTGGATCCACTCGGCCGCTTCCTGCTCGGCGGACCCGCCGATCTCGCCGATCATCACCACGGCTTCGGTCTGGTCGTCCTTGCCGAAGAGGTCCAGGGCATCGATGAAGCTGGTGCCGATGAGCGGATCGCCGCCGATGCCGATGCAGGTGGTCTGGCCGAGGCCGAGTTTGGTGAGCTGGTGGATGGCCTCGTAGGTCAGGGTGCCGCTCTTGGACACGATGCCGACGCGCCCCTCGGTGCAGATGTGGCCCGGAATGATGCCGGCCTTTGCCTGTCCGGCCGTGATGAGTCCGGGGCAGTTGGGGCCGATGAGGCGGGCCTTCGTGCCCTTCATGAACGCGAGGGCCCTCATCGTGTCGAGCACCGGAATGCCTTCCGTGATGCACACGATGAGGTCGAGGCCGGCGTCGGCGCCTTCCATGATGGCGTCGGCCGCGAACGGCGGCGGGACGAAGATCACCGACGCGTTGGCGCCCGTCTGCTCCACCGCCTCGGCGACGGTGTTGAAGACCGGGAACCCTTCGTGCGTGGTGCCGCCCTTTCCGGGAGTCACGCCGCCGACGACGTTGGTGCCGTAGGCCGCGGCGGCCTTGGCGTGGAAGGTGCCTTCACGGCCGGTGAGGCCCTGGACGATGAGGCGGGTCGACTTGTCGATCAGTACAGCCATGAGTGTCCGGGCTCCCTAGCGTGCGAGGGCAACGACCGTGTCGGCCGCTTCGCCCATCGTGTCGGCCGTAGTGAAGTTGAGTCCGCTGTCGCGCAGCATGGCCTTGCCCTGCTCCACGTTGGTGCCCTCCATGCGGATGACGATCGGCACGGGGACGCCCAGGTCCTTCACCGCCGCAATCACGCCTTCGGCCAGCACGTCGCAACGCAGGATGCCGCCGAAGATGTTGATGAGGACGGCCTTCACGTTCTTGTCCGACATCAGGATGCGGAACGCGTTCTTGATCTGTTCGGCGTTGGCGCCGCCGCCGACATCGAGAAAGTTGGCCGGCATGCCGCCCGACAGCTTGATGATGTCCATCGTCGCCATCGCGAGACCCGCGCCATTGACCATGCAGCCAATCGTGCCGTCGAGCCGGATGTAGTTGAGCGAGTACTTGCTCGCCTCGATCTCGAGCGGGTCTTCTTCGGCGAGATCGCGCAGGTCGCGGAAATCCTGGTGCCGGTAGAGCGCGTTGTCGTCGAAGGTCACCTTGGCGTCGAGCGCCATCACGTCGCCGCCCTCGGTGACGATCAGCGGGTTGATCTCGATGAGCGATGCGTCAGTGGCGACAAACGCCTCGTAGATCTGCAGCATCACCTTGACGGCCTTGTTGACGTGCTCGGGGGCAAGGCCGATGCCGAACGCGAGCTGACGAGCCTGGAACTGCGTGAGGCCGGTCACCGGGCTGATGGCGACCTTCTTGATCGCCTCCGGGTTTCGCTCGGCGACCTCTTCGATGTCCATGCCGCCTTCGCTGCTCGCCATCAGCACGGGGCAACCGGCGGCGCGATCGACGAGGAGCCCCAGGTACAGTTCCCTGGCGATCTTGACGCCTTCCTCGACGAGCAACCGCTCGACCGTGCGACCTTCGGGCCCCGTCTGGTGGGTGACGAGCGTCATGCCGATCATCTGCCGCGCCGTGTCTTCCGCCGCATTGGCGTCCTTGACGACCTTGACGCCCCCGCCCTTGCCGCGCCCACCGGCGTGAATCTGCGCCTTGACGACCGTCACGCCGCCGCCGAGGCGCCGGGCGATGGCCCCCGCCTCGTCGGCCGACAGCGCGACTTCGCCGCGAGGCACCGGCACACCGTGCCGGGCCAGGATGGCCTTTGCCTGATACTCGTGAATCTTCACCGGAGGTCCTTGAACGTGGTGGTGATGCGAATCGGTGAGCCGGGGTGCAGGAAGGTGATGCACCGCGGCAGCGTCCCTATCATTGACATCCGGCGGGAGCGGGTCAAGCCTGCTCGCAACATCCGTTGCCGGCGATTGCCAACACGAGATACCATTCCTGCGGTTCGGGCTGCCGCGCACCTCACGGGGATGCCCATCCATCGCGTCGCGCTACGCCAGATGTCTCCCGACAGATCAGTGCCATCCTCGACGCCCCCGGCACGCGACAGCGGCCACCCAGGGTGCGGAGTCTGACATGTCCAGTCGCTCGTCGTTCTTTTCGTCCACGGTCGGTTCCAAAATCCTCATAGGACTGACCGGGCTCCTGCTCTTCGGGTTCCTGATCGGGCACCTGGCCGGCAATCTCACCCTGCTCGTCGGGCCGACGGCCTTCAACGCGTATGCGTACAAGCTGGAGAGCCTCGTCCCGGTCCTGTACCTGATCGAGGCGGGCCTGGTGGCCCTCTTCCTCGTGCACGTCTACAAGACCCTGACGTTCACGCGGCGCAACAGCGTGGCGCGGCCCGCGTCGTACCAGCAGAAGCGCTGGGCCGGCCACACGAGCCGCAAGACGTGGTCGTCGGCGACGATGGCCCTCACGGGCCTCTTCATCCTCTTCTTCGTCATCATCCATGTGCGCACGTTCAAGTTCGGCGCCTGGTACGTGGACCCGGCCACCGGCCATCGCGACCTGTACCGCCTGGTGGCCGAGACCTACCAGAACCCGCTGTACGTCGGTTTCTACGTGGCGGCCATGGTGCTCATCGGCATGCACCTCAATCACGGCATCTCGAGCGCCGCTCATTCGCTCGGGTGGTCGAACCAGCGGTACGCGCGCACCCTCGTGCTCGCGGGCCGCGTGCTCGCGGTGGCCATCGCCGGCGGCTTCGCCATCCTGCCGCTCTACATGTACTTCGCTCTCTAGGTGAACCAGTGATGACGCTCGACAGCAAGGTGCCTGGGGGACCGATCGAGGGCAAGTGGGATCGGCACAAGTTCGAATCGAAGCTGGTGAACCCCGCCAACCGGCGCAGGCTCACCGTGCTGTGCGTGGGCACGGGCCTGGCGGGGGCGTCGGCTTCGGCGGCACTCGGTGAGCTGGGCTACAACGTCCTCACCTTCTGCATCCACGACAGCCCCCGACGCGCCCATTCGATTGCCGCCCAGGGCGGCATCAACGCCGCGAAGAACTACCGCAACGACGGCGACAGCATCTATCGGCTGTTCTACGACACGGTGAAGGGCGGCGACTACCGCGCGCGCGAAGCCAACGTCTACCGGCTCGCGCAGGTGAGCGTGGACATCATCGACCAGTGCGTCGCGCAGGGCGTGCCGTTCGCGCGCGAGTACGGCGGTCTGCTCGACAATCGCTCGTTCGGCGGCGCCCAGGTGTCGCGCACGTTCTACGCACGCGGGCAAACGGGGCAGCAGCTGCTGATCGGCGCCTACCAGTCGATGATGCGGCAGGTGGACGCCGGCACCGTCACGCTGATGCCGCAGCGCGAGATGCTCGACGTGGTGATCGTCGACGGCAAGGCACGCGGCATCGTCACCCGCAATCTCGTCACTGGTGAACTGGAGAAGTGGGCCGGCGATGCGGTGCTGCTCGCCACCGGCGGCTACGGCACCGCGTACTACCTGTCGACCAACGCGGTCAACAGCAACGTCACCGCGGCGTGGCGCGCCCACAAGCGCGGCGCGTTGTTCGCCAACCCGTGCTTCACGCAGATTCACCCGACGTGCATCCCCGTGTCCGGGGATCACCAGAGCAAGCTCACGCTGATGAGCGAGAGCCTGCGCAACGACGGGCGCGTGTGGGTGCCCAGGGTGCAGGGCGACCGCCGGCCGCCGCAGCAGATTCCCGAGAGCGAGCGCGACTACTACCTCGAACGGCGGTATCCCAGCTTCGGCAACCTCGTGCCGCGCGACGTGGCCTCCCGTGCCGCGAAACTCGTCACCGACGAAGGCCGCGGCGTGGGCGACACCGGGCTCGCGGTGTACCTGGATTTCGCCGACGCGATCAACCGGCTCGGGAAGGACGTGATCAGCCAGCGCTACGGCAACCTGTTCGACATGTACCAGAAGATCACCGACGACAACCCGTACGACGTGCCGATGCGGATCTTCCCCGCCGTGCACTACACGATGGGCGGCTTGTGGGTGGACTACAACCTGATGAGCACGATTCCCGGGCTGCACGTGCTCGGGGAGGCGAACTTCTCCGATCACGGTGCCAACCGGCTCGGGGCGAGCGCCCTGATGCAGGGCCTGGCCGACGGCTACTTCGTCGCGCCGTACACGTTGCCGCACTACCTGGCCAGCACGACGCTTCCGAAGGTCACCACCGACCACGACGCGTTCGCCGAGGCCGCCAACAACGCGCAGGCGCAGATCACCAGGCTGCTCTCGGTCAAGGGCCGCCGGACGCCGCGTGAACTGCACCGCCAACTGGGTCGCGTGCTGTGGGATCACGTCGGCATGTCACGCAACGCCGACGGCCTGCGCAAGGCGCTCGAGGAGATTCCGAGGCTGCGCGACGAGTTCTGGCAGGACGTCTCCGTTCCTGGCGAGCCGAACAACATGAACAAGAACCTCGAGTACGCCGGCCGTGTGGCCGACTACCTCGAGTTCGCCGAGTTGCTGACGCTCGACGCGCTCGAGCGCGAGGAGTCGTGCGGCGGGCACTTCCGCGAGGAATTCCAGACCCCCGACAACGAGGCCGCGCGCGACGACGCGGGCTTCGCGCACGTCGCCGCGTGGGAGTTCACCGGCGTCGGTCGTCGGCCGGAGCGGCACGTCGAGCCGCTCCAGTTCGACCACGTCAAGCCGACGCAGCGCAGTTACAAGTGAGTCGAACCCGGCTCGGAGTCGGGTAGATCCGGCTGTCCCAGCCGGCCGCCATGGAACCGTTGGAAATTCGATTGACGCAGGCTGCAGGCCGGAGCCTTCAGGCTGCTTTGGTGAGCACCGACCGATGGCACTGAATCTGACACTGCGCGTGTGGCGGCAGGCCGCCCCGAACGCCCCCGGGCGGCTCGTCGAGTACACGGCGGCCAACATCTCGCCGGACATGTCCTTCCTCGAGATGCTCGACGTCGTGAACGAAGATCTGATCCGCAAGGGCGAAGAGCCGATCGCCTTCGACTCGGACTGTCGCGAGGGCATCTGCGGGACGTGCGGCTGCATGGTCAACGGCGTCGCGCACGGACCTGACGCGGCGACGACGGTCTGCCAGTTGCACATGCGCCGCTTCCGCAACGGCGACACGATCACGATCGAGCCGTGGCGCGCCGCAGCGTTCCCCGTCGTGCAGGACCTGGTGGTGGACCGGACGGCGCTCGACCGCATCGTGCGCGCCGGCGGCTACGTGTCGATGAACGTCGGATCCGCTCCTGATGCCAACGCCATCCCGGTGCCCAAGCCGGTGGTCGATGCCGCCTTCGACGCGGCGGCCTGCATCCAGTGCGGCGCGTGCGTGGCCGCATGCAAGAACGCGTCAGCGGCGCTGTTCACCTCGGCCAAGATCGCCCATCTGAACATGCTCCCGCAGGGGCAGGCGGAGCGCCATCGCCGAACGGTGCGGATGGTGGAACAGATGGACCTCGAGGGCTTCGGCGGTTGCTCGAACGAGGGCGAGTGCGAAGCCGTGTGTCCGAAGGAGATCCGGATCACGAACATCGCGAGGATGAATCGCGACTACCTGAAGGCGCAACTGGTGGCTCGCTAGCGCTCAGCACACAGGCGCGTCGGCGGCCGTGGCCTTGACGAACACAAAGGGCGGTCCCGGGGGTT
>JAEZCY010000220.1 GCA_023429845.1 Acidobacteriota bacterium | reverse complement strand
CGACAGGCGCAGGCCCGGCCGGCGACGCCGACCCTGCCCACCAACCGACGTGCCACTCCCACAGCGCCGCGGCCCCGAACGCGACGACCGCGGGCCACAGGCGTGCGGGCGTGGTGACGGCCAGCGCCGCGACGCCAGCCACGACGAGGCTCGCGTCGAAGGCGAGGAGCCACGGCCGCGCAGGGGCCCACAGCAGGAGCAGGTGACCCGCTGCCCAGGCGGCCGTCACGGTCGGGACGTGGTCGACAAGGCGCGCACGGCCGTGCAGCCGCACGAGCGTGCGCTCGGCTTCGCCATATCGGCGCATCATGCGGCGGAACCATGCGAATGTCCCCGGACGGTGGTGATGGACCACCGCATCCGGCACGTAGAAGAGGCGGCCGCCCCGCTTCGCGAGCCGCAGATCGAGGTCCACGTCCTCGCCCGGCCACAGCCCCGGCGTGAAGCCGCCGACCGCGCGCAGCGCGTCCACCCGGTACGCGCTGCAGCAGCTGGCGTTGTGCGCCACCTGGCGCGGCCGGTCGTCGCCGCGCGTGTAGTCGCTCACCACGGCGGCCACGCGGAAGAACGCCTCGAAGCCTTCGCGTAACCGTTGCCGCGTCGGCGGGAACACGTTGACCTGACGTCCACCGACGCCGGTGGCGCCCGTGGTGCGTAGGCCCGCGACGAGCGCACGGACCCATCCCGCGTCCGCGACGCAATCCCCGTCGGTGAACGCGACGATCTCGCCACGCGCGGCGTCGATCGCCAGGTTGCGCGCGGCCGACGCGCCGACGGGTGGCGTGGACAGCACGCGGACCCCGGCGTCGGCAGCGATGGCGGCCGTCTCGTCACTGGACCCGTCGTCCACGACGATGACCTCGATGGGAGGGTGATCCTGGGCACGCAGCGCGTCGAGGCAGGCTGGCAGCGTGGCGGCACTGTTGCGCGCCGCCACGACGACGCTCACCGTCATGACGACCGTGCCTTGCGGCGTGCCCGGCGGATGGCGACGGCGTTGCGCATCGACATGCCGGCCCGCACGGGCGCCCACTGTTTGAGCGCCTCGACGCTGCCTTCGGCCACGCCGGCCCGAAGCGCCGCGCGCTTGAGCCACCGCGACGCCCGGAAGCTGTCGTTCATGTGGGAGCGGAAAGCGACGACCTCGTGCTCGCGGTCCGCGGCGAACTGCGGCTCGGCACACCATTGGCGCAGCGGCTCCACCACGCGGTCCCAGGTCATCGTGTCGGCTACCGCCCCCAGCGCCGCCCGCGCGTCATCACCGGCCGTGGGCGAGTCCAGCATCTCCTCGATCGCGGCGGCCAGTGCATCGGCATCGCCGGGTGTCACGGAACGGCCGAGGCCGCGCGCCCGCACCAGATCACCGAAGAAGTCGCCGTCGCTGCACACGATCGGCAGCCGCGCCCAGAGGTAGTCGAGCATGCGCGTGCGAAAGGCGAAGCGCGTCTCGAGATGCCAGCGATGCGTGCTGACGCCGATATCGGCCTCGGCGAGGTAGAGGGCGCGCTCTTCGTACGGCACCCAGTCGTTGAAGATCACGTGTGAGCCGGCAACACCGAGTGATGCCGCGAGCTGGCGCGACCGCTCCACGATCGCCATGGGCTTCACCTGCGGGTTCGGGTGTTTCACGCCCATGAAGAACAGCTTCACGTCGCCCCTGGAGCGGGCGAGGCGGGCCACCGCGTGGATCAGCGTTTCGGGGTCCTGCCAGTCGAGGAGCGAGCCGCCCCACAGCAGCACGCGGTCGGTGGCGCTGATCGCCGGGTGCACGCCCTTCATCACGCGCGGCGGCAGGCCGCGGCCGGCCCGGGCCTGTCGTGCTCTCGCCACCGCGGCTTCGACCGGTTCCGATGGCAACCCGAACGGCACGACGTCGATCAGCGAGCGGAGGTCACCGTCACGCGCCACGGTTCGCGCATTGACCCGCCCGGCCGTGTGCAGGGCGCCGATCCAGAAGTCGCGCTGCCGCTCGCTCGCGCAGATGAAGTAGTCGGCCTGTTCCAGTTGCGTGTTCTGCACGGCGAGGATCGAGGCGGCTTCGCGCTCGATCCCGGGTGGAATCGGCACGCCCGCAGCGCGTGCCTGCTCGAGATGCTCGATCGTGAAGGGGCAGTAGAGGTCGGCCACGATCGGGCAGAGCACCGTGCGCAGGAACGCGTACGTCGAGAGCGCGAACCCCTGCACGACGATGGCGTCGGCGGCGTCTGCCTGCGCGCGCAAGGCGGCTGGGCGTTGCGGATCGAAGGGCACGAGCGCCACGCGATCGTCACGGATCTCCAGCGGACCTGGTGCGCACACGGTGACGCGCGTCGTGCGGCTCAGCGCGCGGGCCATCTCCAGCACGCGGATTGCCGGCCCCGACATGTTCGTCCGCAACGCCTCGTGCGTGATCAGAAGCACGTGGGGACGCACGCCCAGACGCGTCCGGAGGCCCAGCGCCTCCACGAGCGCCTTCTGGGCGGCGCGGTAACTGCGCCGGCCGTCGAGCTCCTCGAACGGACGCCCCAGGAACGGCAGCACCTGTTCGTCCGGCAGGCGTCGCCGCCGCTGCTGTTCGGCGTGCGACGCGACGAGTCGCGGCAGGTCCTGCAGCGTCGCGCCGATCGCCGCCCATTCGGGCATGGCGATGCTGGCGAGCACCCGGTCGCCGGCGCCCGGAGCGCGGTCCCCGGCGGCAGCCAACCGGTAGACACCGGGTGGAACCGAATGCTTTCGCGAAGGTTCCAGCCACGGCCGCAGCACGTCCCTGACCGGCGAGCGCAGCCAGGTGAGGTCCTGCGCCACGCGCAGCCCGGCAAGGAGCAGGACGGCGGGGAGTACGTGCGGGAGCGTGCGGTCGTCGTAGTTGCGAACCGTGGTCCACAGGGCATTGCGCGCCATCAGGAACCGCTTGTGCGCATGCGGCTGCGCGGCGCTCGTGGCGCCGTGCCGGTGGTACGCGACGGCGTCAGGCACCGTACGGATCTGGTGCCCTGCCATGCGCAGGCGCCATCCGAGGTCCACGTCGTCGTAATAGGCAAACAGCGCCGGGTCGAACCCGCCGGCCTCCTCGTACGCACGCCGAGTCACGGCGAACGCGCCCCCGTTGGGGAAGAACGACTCGGCGAGCGCCGTTCCCGCCGTGTAGGCCTGTCCGTACATCTCCTGGAAGCCGCGCGCCTCGAAACTCGACGTGCCGCGGACGAAGTCGATGCGGGTGCCGTCCCAGTTCATGACCCGCGCGCCGGCGCACGCCGCTTCGTCGTCCAGCGCGCCCACCAGCCGCGACACGAACGTCGGCTCGAACTTCATGTCGTTGTTGACGAACACGAACACCTGGCCCGTTGCGGCGGCGACGCCTGCCGCGTTGCCGCCCGTGAACCCGACGTTGCCGGGCAGGGCGACGATGCGGACCTGCGGGAAGCGTTCGGCCAGCCACGCCGTGCTGCCGTCGGTGGAGCCGTTGTCCACGCAGATCAGCTCGAGCAGGTCGGCGGGGTAATCACTGGCGAGCAGCGAGGCGAAGCAGGGCTCCAGGTGGTCGCGGCCGTTCCAGTTCACGACGATCACCGACACGCGGGGCCGGGCGACCGGCAGGCCCGCGTCGGCCGGTGACGAGCCGGCAAGCGCCTCGGCCGAGGGCGTGCCTGGGCGCAGGTTGCGCATCTCCCTGGCGCGGACGAGCGCCGGCAGGTCGTGCGCAAACGCCTGGAGGGCGGCCAGCGGCGCCGCGGTGCCCTGCTCGTCGGCAGGCCACAGTGCGTCGGGTGGTGGGCCGCCCAACCGCGTCCGCACGCGCTTCATCAGCGAGGCCCGGCCCCAGTCGCCTCCGAAGGC
>JAEZCY010000204.1 GCA_023429845.1 Acidobacteriota bacterium | reverse complement strand
GCTGCGGCCAGGTGCACAGTCGATCTCACGAACGAACCTCCATCCGGCCGTTCGGGCCGGCTGTGTACGAAAAGCCGGAACTCAGTTCTCTGGACGGGCAGTCTCCAGCGCACGCGCCTGATCCCGCTCGAACGCCTCGAGCTTCTTGCGCTGCTCGGGCGACAGCAGACGATGCATCCGGTACAGCATCAGCGTGCGCGTCTTGGCCAGCGCACTCCGCGCGGCCTCCACCCTGTCGATCGTCCGCACCACCACCGCCTCGTCCGCGTCGCGGTCGTTCAGCAGCCGCGACAGCACGGCCTCCTGACGTTCCAGCTCCGCCTTCTCGGCCCGCAGCTCGTCGCGCACCGACTGGAAGATTCGCTCGATCTCCGTCGTCTGCGTCTGCGACAGCCCCACCCGGTCCTTGCATGCAGGGCTCTGCCACCACTTGGAGGGCCGAGGGCCCTCTCCCGCAAGCGTCGGCCCCAGGCTCAGCGCCATGGTCAGCACGCACGCGGCTCCCGTTACCCATGTCCTCATCGGCACACACCTTCCCCGCATCGGGTACGGCGACGGCTGGGCCGTTGTTTACCGGGAGGCTGGGAGACGGGAGGCGATCAGGGGTCGTGCGGCTGGCCTGCTGCAAACGCCGACAAGCGTTCGACCACCTTCCCTATGATGTTGTTCGGCGTCGAGGCGCCTGCCGTGAGTCCCACGCGCACGGGGCCGTGGGGCGGCAGCCACCCGGTGGCCACGGCCTCGGCGATGGCAGAGGGCGGGTAGTCGGATGGCGGCACCGGTCGGTGCCGCAACCGGTCCGGGGACTCGAGACGGTCCACGTCGGCGATGTGGTAGGTCGGCACCCGGTCGGCGCAGATGCGGGCGAGATTGCAGGTGTTGCTGCTGTTGTAGCCGCCGACGACAAGCATCAGGTCCACGGCTTCGGCTGCGAGCAGGTCCATCACGGCGTCCTGTCGTTCCTGCGTGGCGCTGCAAATGGTGTCGAACGCCCGATAGCGGTCCGCCAGTGCGTCGGCGCCGTAGCGGTCGGCCATCGCATCGCGCAGCATGTCGGCGATTGCGAGCGACTCCGACATCAGCATGGTCGTCTGGTTGGCGAGCCCGATGTGGCCCAGGTCGCGCTCGGGATCGAAGTCGGCCGACACCGCGCGGCCGAACTGCGCCATGAAGCTCTCTGGGTCACTCCCGCCGCGGATGTAGTCGCACACGGCGGCCGTTTCGGTGCGGTCGAGCACGACCAGGTACTTGCCGTTCGCCACCTTGAGGGCCTGGCTCGCCGTCGCCTGGGTCTCCTCGTGCTTCACCTTGCCGTGGATGACCGCGGTGAAGCCCTCCCGCGCGTACCGGGTGACGTTCTTCCAGACGTTCAGGACCGATCCGCAGGTCGTGTCGACGAGCGTGCACCCGAGCCCCTGCAGCCGCGCGAGCTCGTGCACGGTGACGCCGAACGCGGGGATGATCACGACGTCGCCCGGGCCGAGCGGCGGCGACGGTTCACCCGGATCGCTGAGGAAACGGATGCCCGCGGTGCGCAGCTTCTCGTTGACGTGCGGGTTGTGGATGATCTCGCCGGTCAGGAACACGCGCTGGTCGGTGAACCGCTTGCGCGCCTGGTAGGCGTAGTCCACGGCGCGGTCCACGCCGTAACAGAAGCCGAACTCGCGAGCGAGATGGATGGTGAGGCGCCCGGCCTCGTAACGGAAGTCCTGCTCGCGGATCTGCTCGACCACGGCGCTGTGGTAGTCGCGCGCCAGATCGCCCTTGACGGCGTCCTTGAGGTCGAGGCCCTTGCGGAAAATCAGAGGTTGCACTGCCATCCAGTATACGGGCAGGCCACCTGCTCGACGCCGAACGCCGAACGCCGAACGTCCTACCGCCCGGAGGTGCGGGCGTTGGAGATGCGCGGCGTGAGCTCGTCGAGCACCCGGAACTCCTTGGAGCGACTGCGGGTGAGCGCGGCGTCGATCTCGACGAGCATCTGCTCGTCCGTCTCCTGCTGGATCGCGGTGCCGCCCGGGCCGGGCCCGGCGCTGACCGACGCGGGCCGCCATGGCTGGTGGTCCGGCTCGGCCAGGGCGCCGACCAGTTGGCCTGCGCCGATGCCGACGAGCAGGCCGCACGCGGCCGCGACGGCGACCCAGCGTCGCAGGGAGGGCGGGGGCGTCGTGCGGTGCAGCGTGGCAGGGAAGGGCAGGACGCGGCCGGAATGGCCGTCGAGCCGCCGCGCGATGACGTCGAACTGGCGATCGAGGCGCGCGGGCGTGATGCGCGCGTCTATGGCGGCGAGCACATCGCGGCGCACGTCGCTGCTGGCCTCGCGCAGGGCGTCGAGACGCTCGCGGCACGCCGGGCACTGCTTGACGTGCCGCACGTAGCGCGCCGCCAGACCGTGCTCGCCCGTCAGCAGCAGGGCGTGCAGTTCCACCAGCGATTCCTCGCTCAGGTGGGGGTATCCCCAGCCGGCGAACCAACGCGTGGGGCGCGTCACCATCGCAACACTCACTCCTTTCGCGGCGTCCCGCCGGCACCGAACGCCGGATCGTCCGACAACAACGCCCGGAGCCGACGCAACGCCCGGAACAGGTGCACCCGGATCGTCGTTTCGCGCAGGCCCGTGACCTCGCTGACCTCCCGCGTGCTCGCGCCTTCGATCTGGCTGAGGAGGACGACCGTGCGCTGCCGTTCGGGCAGCCGCTCGATGGCGTCCATCAGCCGTTCACCCCGCTCGCGGCGCAGCGCGAGTGCCTCGGGCGAACTCTCGCGCGGCACGGCCACGCGGTCGAGCGGGCTCGCTTCTCCGAGATCGTCGGCTGCGATCATCCAGCGCGCCCGCCGGCCGCGCGCCTTGACCCGGTCGAGGCAGCTGTTCACGAGGATGCGCGTGAACCACACCTCGAACGAGCGGCCGTACTCGAAGTCGCGCAGGTGCGTGTAGGCCTTCACGAACGCGTCCTGCACAGCCTCGTCGGCATCGGCGGACTCGCGCAGGTAGTACAGGGCGATGCGCGTGGCCTTGCGCTGATGGCGCCGCACCAGTTCGCCGTACAGATCGCGCGCGGCCTCGCCCTCGCCGCTCACCAGGTGCCCCTTGACCGCCGCGGCGAGATCGATGTCGCCGGGCGTCCCGAGGACTGCCGAGCCTGGAGGCATCAGGCTCGCCATGACGAGATACGTCCGTCGATGGGCCGCACGTTTACCGAGGCGCGCATGGAGCTCATCACGCTACTACGGGTGACGGGCCGTTTACAATTGCGCGGATGGCCGTCAGCCGGCGTCGCTTCGTGCACCATGCACTCGCCGCCGCGGCCGCTGGCGCGTTGGCCGGCGCCTCCCGGGCCGCGGCCCAGCCGCGCGCCTCCGAGTTCGTGTTCGCCCGGCTGCGCTACGCCTCCGGGGACTGGGACTACAACCCGAAGGTGGCCGCCACGGTGCTCGACAGCGTCCTCCAGTACACGACCATCCCGGTGTACCGCGACGAGGTGATCATCGCTGCCGACGCGCACGACCTCCCGGCATTTCCCTTCCTGTTCATGACCGGGCACCTGCTCGTGCGGTTCAGCGAGCGCGAACGCGACGGCTTGCGCCGCTTCGTCCAGCAGGGCGGGCTGCTGTTCTCGGACGACTGCAATCATGACGTCGACGGACTCTACGCGCGCAGCTTCGAACAGGAGATGCGGGCGACATTCGGCCGCGCCGGCGCGATGCCGAAACTGCCGGCGACCCACCCGCTGTACCGCTGCTTCTTCAGGTTCGAGACGCCGCCGACGACCGCGCACGAACTGAACGGGTGGGGCGACGACCTCGTGCACGACTACCTGCGGGGCGTGGAGCACGACGGGCGCCTCGGCGTGCTGTACAGCAACAAGGACTACGGCTGCGAATGGGATTACGACTGGAGGAACAAGCGCTTCCGTCGCGAGGACAACACGACGTTCGCGGTGAACATCGCCGTCTATGCGATGACCTCGTGATTGCGCGTCCCGCACCGGGAGGCCGCGTGCGGCCGGGCCTGACGCTCTTCATCGACGCCGACGACACGCTCTGGGAAAACAACGTGTACTTCGACTCGGTGATCGCCCGCACGGCGTCGCGCCTCTCCGAGTACGGCGTCCCGGCCGAACGCACACGTGAGGCGCTGCTGGCCATCGAGCGTCAACGCACGCGCGCGCACGGCTATGGATCGTTGAACTTCGGCGCGTCGCTCGAGGTGCTGTGCGAGCACGTCGGCGTCGCGGCCGAGCTGCACGAACTGCGGCCGTTCCTTCGGGCCGAGATCGCATCGCTACGCCGCAAGCGACTCGAGATCCTCCGCGACGTGCCGGAGACGCTGGCCTATCTGCGCCGGCGCCATCGGCTCGTGCTGTTCACCAAGGGCAACCACGACGAGCAGTGGGACAAGGTCGTGCGGTCGGGCCTGCGCGACCTGTTCCACCAGGTGGATGTCGTCCGCGAGAAGGACGAGGCCGCGTACCGCGACGCCGCGCGGCGCGTCGGTGTGGGCCCCGACCACGCCTGGATGGTGGGCAACAGCCCGAAGTCCGACATCCTGCCGGCGCGAGCCGCAGGGTTCAGCACGGTGTTCGTGCCACACCCCGGCACGTGGGCCCTCGAACTCGCCGATCTCCCGTCGACGCCGGACCCGCGCATCCTGCGCATCGAACGTTTCGCACAGTTGCGCGACCTGTTCTGAGCCACGCTGTCAGGTCGACGCGCGGTCCTCCAGCGACTCGATGCGCACGCCCGTGTAGTACGCCTTCAACGCCTCGTCCGCCGACTGCCCCGCACGCAGCCGTCCCAGCAGCCCGATCTGGCAGAGCCCGACGCCATGCCCCGAGCCGCGGCCGGTGAAGACCACACGCGGGCCGTCACGACGCACTGCGAAACGTGCGCTGCGCAGGCTCCGCGCGCCGGCGGCGGCGATCACGGCCAGCCGGAAGTCCTCGCCCGTGACGACCGGCGCTCGGTCGCCCGAGAGGACCAATTCCACCACGCGTCCCCCGGCGTCGCGCCGCAGCACCTGCACGCCGTCGAGTCGCTGCCCGACGTCTGTGCGCTGCCGGGTGCTCACCGCCGCCCGAACGTCCTCCAGCAACAGTGTGGTCGACCAGTCGCTGCCCTGTTCGCGCAGACAGTACGGATCGGCGACTCCCTGCAGGTAGGGTGCTCCGGGACTGCGCCAGACCTCGGACGCCGTGCTCGTATGGCCCCCGCAGTGCGCGTGGAACACCGCTTCGATGGGCCTCCCTCCATGCGCGAGGAACCGGCCGCGCGTGCGCGCCACTGCCTGCTCGATCCGGGCAGCCCAGCGGCTGCGGCGCCACTGGTCACGCCTGTAGACCTGGCAGTGCGTGGTGGAGCAGAGGTCGAAGCCGTCGGCGGCGTGGCGTCCCCGCGCGGCGAGGGCATAGGTGCGTGCCACGATCGCCTGCGCCTCGTAGGCCGGCTCCACCAGGGCGACGTCGGCGGCCGCCACCGCGAGTTCGCCCACCACGACGTCCCGCACGTACGCCTCGATGGGCACGCGCTCGATGGCACGACTGCCGCGTGCGCCCACTTCGATCCGCAACACGACGCGCTCCCCGGCCTCGGGGAACGTGCCTCGCGGCGCCGGCCGCGCCTGGCCTGTCGGCGGAGACGGGGCGGTCGGTCGTGGTTGGGACCGGGGCGCGCAGGCGCTGGCGGCGATGACCATGGCGAGCGTGACGACAAGGGCGCGCCCGCCCCAATCGCGCCGCACACACGGAGAACAGGCAGGTCGCACGCGACATCTTCGCGCACGTGCGTGCCCAACGGGAACATGTGCCTCGCGGCGGTCTGCCCGGGTCAGGCGGGCTGTCCCAGCCCACGGCCCCGTGGTGCCGGACAGGCCCACGACGTTCCCGGTGCGCGGAAACCCGCCCGCGGCCTCCACCCGTGTGCGGCTCGTGTGCCGCTTTGGTTCAAGGCCGTCCCCCGCCGGTCGATTGAGAGGGCAGAGAACGCGCAATGAGCACGCCTGCCCTGCTGTTGGTACACGCCCAGAATGAGACTCGTGACGCCGTCGTGGACGTCGCCACCGGCATCGGGTTCGCCCTTCACGTGTGCGATACCGGCACTCAGGGGCTCGCCTCGTTCCGGCAGCGTCCGCCCGACGTGGCGTTGGTCTCACTCGACCTCGAGGACATCGACGGGCTCCACGTGGCCAGGAGCTTCCGTGAGGAGGCGCCCGACCTCCCGCTCGTGCTCGTCACCGCGCGCGCGTCGGTCGAGTCCGCCGCTGCCGCGATCCGGCTCGGCGTCCACGACTACCTTCGGCAGCCACTCGACCTGGAGAAGCTCCGGCAACGGCTGGCCGATCAGTTCGACGACGCGCTTCGTCGTCGGGTACGTCTGTTCCCGGCGGAGCGGTCGCCTGGTGTCTCGTTCCACGGCATGATCGGACGCTCGGTGCCGATGCAGAAGCTGTTCCGGCTCGTGCGGACGGTCGCGCCGCATGTGAGGACCGCGCTCGTCACTGGTGAGACCGGCACCGGCAAGGAACTCGTCGCGCGCGCCCTGCACCAACTCGGTCCACGGGCGGACCGGCGGTTCGTGGTGATCAACTGTTCGGCCGTCGTCGAGTCCCTCTTCGAGAGTGAGCTCTTCGGGCACGTCCGCGGCGCCTTCACGGGCGCGACCGATGCCAAGCCCGGGCTCTTCGAGCTGGCCGATGGCGGCACGCTCTTCCTCGACGAGGTCGGCGAACTCCCGCTGGGCGTGCAGGCCAAGCTGCTGCGCACCGTGGAGTTCGGCGAAGTGCACCGCGTCGGGTCACTCGAGCCGCGGAAGGTGGACGTCACGGTGATTGCCGCGACCAACCGCGATCTCGAAGTCGAGTGCGACGCCGGCCGATTCCGTCGCGACCTGTTCTACCGGCTGAACGCCCTGGACATCCAGGTGCCGCCGCTGCGCGAGCGCCGGGACGACATCGCGTACCTGGCCAACAGCTTCATGCGCGCCACGGCGACGCGGCTGTCCAAGCCGATCGCGGGCCTGACGTCCGGGGCCGAACGGCTCCTGGCGGAAGCCGAGTGGACCGGCAACGTTCGTCAACTGCGCAACGTGATCGAGCGGGCGTGCCTGATGTGCGAAGGACGACTCGTCGGCGAACTCGACGTCCGGGCGAGCCTCCCGCCGTCGCGTGCGGCGGCCCCGGAGCCTTCACCGCGGCCCCGGCTGTCGTCGGCACCGCCGGCGCCGCTCCATGTCGCGCGGCGTACCGACGACGTGGAGCCGCTCTCCGATGTCGAGCGCGAGCACATCCTTCGCGCGCTGCAGCGTGCGCACGGCAACAAGAAGAAGGCCGCGACGCTGCTCGGGGTAAGTCGCCGCGCGCTGTATCGCAAGCTGGAACGCCTCGATCTCGGCACGACGATCGCGCGGCGTGGAAGAGGAGCGGCGTGATGGTGCCTACGGGAAGCGACACCGGTGCCGACGCGTTCGACTCCGCCCTGTCGCTGGACATGCCCGCCGGCGTGCTCGTCGTGGACGATGACGAGGACATCCGCGAAGTCATGTCGGCGTGGGTGGAAGCCGACGGTTGCCAGCCAGTTCAGGCCGTCACGGCCGAGCACGCGCTCGAGGTCGCGGGCCGCACGCGCATCGCGGTGGCGCTCTGCGACGTGCAGATGCCGGGACACGATGGCTTCTGGTTCGTCGAGCAGGTCCAGGCCCAGCACCCCGACATCGCCGTGGTGCTCGTCACCGGCGTCCACGACGTCGACTGGGCGCTGCGTGGGCTGCAGCAGGGCGTGGTGGACTACCTGCTCAAGCCGTTCGACCAGCGGAGCCTGTCGCGCGCGCTGGAGAACGGCATGCGCCAGCACAGGCTGCGGCGCGCCGACCGGCTGCTGCGCGAGCAGCGGGCGTCGGAACTCGGTGCGCGTCACGCGCGGCTGGTGTCGGCACTCACGCGGCTGCAGATCTTCGACACGACGCACGTCGAGGCCGCACTCGATCTGGTGGCGTTCCGCAACGACGTGTGGCGCGAGCATTGCCACCGCGTCCGGCATCTTGCCGTCGCGCTCGCCACGACGCTCCGACTGCCGGCGACGCAGGTGGAGGTGCTGGCGCAGGCGGCGTTGCTGCACGAACTCGGCCGCCTGGTGCTCCCGGACGCCCTCCTGGCGAAGACGGGGGAGCTGTCGGCCGAGGAGCGCGCCCTGTGGCGGCGTGTGCCCGACCTCGGGGCGTCCATCCTCGAGGCTGTCGGCATGTTGCGGCCCGCGGCGGCGGTCATCCGATCGCGATTCGAGGACTACTCCGGCAGCGGCTACCCGCGCCAGCTGTCGGGAGACGAGATTCCGATGGCGAGCCGGGTGCTGGCCGTGGCCGACTCGTACGACGCGATGCGGTCTCCGCGTGCGTTCAGGGACGCCATGACGCACGAACAGGCCATCGGCGAACTCGTGCGGGGGAGCGGGACGCAGTTCGATCCGGATGTCGTGCGCACGTTCACGCGCATGCCCGGCATGGGCCGCTGACGGCCGGCCGGAGCCGCGGCGGTACAATGCCCGGCGTGCCGGCAACTTCCACATCGGTGCGCTACGAGGCGGTGATTGGCCTCGAGGTGCACGCCCAGCTCCAGACGCGCACCAAGATCTTCTGCGGCTGCACGCCCACGTTCGGCGATGCGCCGAACACGCACACATGCCCCGTGTGTCTGGGCATGCCGGGGGCGCTGCCCGTGCTCAACGCTGCGGCCGTGGACAAGGCGATCGCCGCAGGCATCGCGCTCGGCTGCACCGTGCACCGCGTCTCCGAGTTCGCGCGCAAGAACTACTTCTACCCGGACCTCCCCAAGGGCTACCAGATCTCGCAGTTCGACCGTCCGATTGCAACCGGCGGGCACGTGGACCTCGAGGTGGACGGCGAGGCGATCCACGTGGGCATCACCCGCATCCACATGGAAGAGGACGCGGGGAAGTCGCTGCACGAGGGGACGGGCGACCCCAACCTGACTGGTGTCGATCTCAATCGTGCCGGCACGCCCCTCATCGAGATCGTGTCCGAACCCGACCTGCGGAGCGCGGCGGCAGCGGCGGCGTACTTCACCTATGTGCGCGACGTGCTGGTGGCCATCGGCGTCAACGACGGCAACCTCGAGGAGGGCAGCCTGCGCTGCGACGCGAACGTGTCGATCCGGCCGGCCGGGCAGGCCGCGTTCGGCACGAAGGTCGAAGTGAAGAACGTCAACTCGTTCCGCTTCCTGCAGAAGGCCATCGAGTACGAGATCGAGCGGCAAACGCGGGTCCTCGGCGACGGCGGCAGCGTCGCGCAGGAGACGCGACTGTTCGACGCGGCCAGTGGTCGCACCTACGCGATGCGCAGCAAGGAGGAGGCGCATGACTACCGGTACTTCCCCGAACCGGACCTCCCCCTGCTCGTGCTCGCCGACGGGCAGGTCGAGCGCATTGCCGCATCGCTGCCCGAACTGCCGCACGCCCGCCGCGCCCGCCTCGTCGCGCAGTACGGATTGCCCGCGTACGATGCCGGAGTGCTGACGCAGGATGCCGGCGTCGCGGCGTACTTCGAGGCCGTGGCACGCTCGGCCCCGCCCAAGCCCGCATCCAACTGGGTGATGGGCGAAGTGCTGCGCAAGGTGAAGGAAGACGACGTCACCATCGCCGACGCGCCGGTGACGCCAGCAGCGTTGGCCGAGCTGATCGCGCTGGTGGAAGACGGCACGATCGGCGGCGCTACCGCCAAGCAGGTCTTCGAGGCGATGTGGCGGACGGGCGAACCGGCAGCAGCCATCGTGGACCGCGAGGGGCTGCGGCAGGTCGGTGACGAAGCCGCGCTGCTGGCCCACGTCGACACGGTCCTCGACGCCAATCCGGAGGCGGTGGCGAGTTATCGGGCGGGTCGCGTGCAGGCCATCGGCGCGCTCGTCGGGCAGGTCATGAAGCTCACGCGTGGCACGGCGAACCCGAAAGTGGTGCATGCCCTCCTCCAGCGTCGTCTCGACGCCTGAGCACGGTCGCGCCTCGTGGCGTGAGCGCGTCGGCACCCTCGCCCTCTACTGCATCGCCGCCATCGCGGCCACCTGGCCTCTGGCGATTCGTTGGCGCTCGCTCCTCGGCGCGCCACAGGGCGCGGGCGATCCGTACCTGAACCTGTTCACGCTCGGCTGGGACCTGCGACAGCTGTTCCTGGCGCCCGCGTCGTGGATCGACGGGCGCGTGTTCGACGCGCCGATCTTCCACCCAGCCAGGCAGGCGCTCGCATTCACGGACCATCTCCTGCTGCAGGCGCTCCTGGTCTCTCCCGTGTATGCGATCACGGGCGATCCGGTGGCCTGCTACAACGTCCTGTTCATCGCCTCGCTGGCGGCGAGCGCATGGGCGATGTGGTGGTACCTGCGGCAGGTGCTCGACGATCGGCTCGGGCCCGTCGTCGGTGGTCTCGTGTGGGGATTCTGCGCGTACCGGTTCTCCCACGTCCTGCACCTGCAGTTGCAGCCGCTCTACTTCCTCCCGCTCGCGTTCGGCGCGCTGCACCGCGTCGTCGCACGCCGCCGATGGCAGGACGGCGGCTGGCTGGGGTTGTGGTACGGACTCACCGCGGTGAGCTCGGCGTACTACGCGGTGATCGGCGCGGTAGGCCTTGCCGCGGGTGGCCTCGCGCTGGTGGCGGCCGCGGGCCGCGTCAAGCTGCCGCGGCTGATCGTCCCCATCGTGCTCGGCGGCCTGGTCGCGGCGCTGCTGGTGTTGCCCGTGCTGGTGCCGTACCTGCAGGTGCAGCAGCGCGAGGGCGTCGTGCGGACGATGGATGAAGCCAGCCGGCATGCGGCCACGCTGCGCAGTTTCGTGAGCGAACCGCCGTGGCGGCCGGCGCCGCTCGCGCCGATCGGACGCACGGAGGAAGACGGCCTGCTGCCGGGATGGGCGGCACTGGCACTTGCGGCGCTGGCGTGGGTGCGACTGGTGCGTCACAGGCGTCAGCCGCTGCTGTGGACGTGGGCGGCCGTTGCGTTCACCGGGTTCCTGCTCTCGCTCGGGCCCGAGGGCGTTCGTGGGGTCTACGCCTGGGCGCACCGGTGGGTCTTCGGGTTCCAGGCGGTGCGCGCGCCGGCCCGCTTCGGCGTGCTGGTCTCGTTCGGCGTTGCCGCTGCCGCGGCATTCGCCGTGGCTGCCGGACGCCGCCAAGCGGGGAACCGTGGCATGCGTGCGCTGGTGCTCGGGTTGTCGGCGATTGTGGCAGTGGAGGCCCTCACGTGGCGCGTCCCCTACGTGGCGGCGCCGGACTTCGACACACCCGTTGCTGCCTGGTTACGCGATGCGGACGGGCCAGGGCCGGTGGCTTTCGTGCCGCTTCCGGAGGACCGGGCAGCGACCCCGCTGATGCTCGGCGCCCTGGTGCACGGCCGCCCGATCGTGAACGGCTACAGCGGGCAGCGTCCCGCGTTCGCGGGCGCCGTCGCGAGCGCCCTTGGCACGTTCCCCTCCGCTGATGCGGTGTGGACCCTGCACGACCTCGGCGTCAGGTTCGTCGTGTCTGGCGAGGACGGTCTGGACCGGCAGTGGCCGCTGATCCGCCGGGCCTCGCTGCCGGCGGTGGCGAGCGGCGGCCAGCAGGTGATCTACGAACTCGCCGATGAAGCGACCGTGCTGGCTGCGGTCGGCGCGCCTTCGGCCGCTGCCGCGCCCTCTCCCGGGATGCCCGGGTTCGAACAGGGCGAGGTCAGCCGCTACGACGTGTTCTGGGATGGTGCGGGGACGCAGGTGTCGGCCGGTACGATCGAGATCGCCGTCCTCGCGGCGTCGGGCGATGATCAACGCCTGCCGGGCTGGCTACCCGCGGACGCCCGGGCGCGGGTGCGGCATGAAGCGCGTGTGTCACTCGCCACCGCGCCGTGGGTCGCCCGGTTCTTCGAGGCGCGCGATGTGTTCCGTACGTTCACGGACGCGGAGTTTCGCCCGATTGTCCACCTGCGGGAGATCCGCGAAGGGCGGCGGCGCGTGGACCAGACGGTATTGCACGACGGCGCCGGCGGGGTCGTGCGGATCGTGCCGCCGGACGCCGCGCACGTCGAGGCGGGGCCCGGATTCCGCGCCCCGCGGGACCATCGCGATCCACTCTCCGCCTACCTGCTCGTGCGAACGCTGTCGCTGGCGCCGGGCATGGAGATCGCCATCCCCGTGAACGACATGGGTCGCAACCTGACGCTGAAGTCGGGGCCGTTGCAGGCCGAGACGATCGAGTGGCGAGGCAGTCGCGTGCCGACGCTTCGCATGCAGCCGGCGCTGGTGCAGCGCCTGCCGCGCCGGGCGCCACCCGAGATCGATCTGTGGCTCAGTGCCGACGGGCGCCGCCTGCCGCTGCGCATCGACGTGGCCGCAGGCTTCGGCCGCGTCAGAGTCGAACTCGTCGAGACGCGCCAGGTGACCGTCAGGGGAGTACCGTCCACGTGATCACGCTCAACGCCGTCACGAAGTCGTATGGCGCCGACGCCGATGCCCTGCGCGATGTCACGCTCAGCATCGGCAAAGGGGAGTTCGTCTGCCTCGCCGGGCCGAGCGGCGCCGGCAAGTCCACGCTGCTCCGACTGCTGCTGCGAGAGGAAATCGCCTCGTCTGGCCAGGTGCTCGTCAACGGCGCCGACCTGGCGCCACTCGGTCGCGAGGCCCGCCAGGCGCATCGCCGCAGCGTGGGCTTCGTGTTCCAGGACTTCAAGCTCCTCTCCGGACGCACGGTGTTCGAGAACGTGGCCACTGTCGCCCGGGTGATGGGGACGCCGCGTTCGCAGCAGTGGCGCCGCGCCTCCGCGCTGCTGCAGCAGGTCGGCTTGCAGCACCGGATCGAGGCGTTCCCGCAGCAGCTGTCTGGCGGCGAGCAGCAACGGGTGGCGATTGCGCGGGCGTTGATGAACGCGCCATCGCTGTTGCTCGCGGACGAGCCGACGGGAAACCTCGATCGAGCACTATCGCTCGAGGTCATGGACATCTTCCGCACGATCAACGCCGGCGGCACCACCGTGATCATGGCGACGCACGATGACGACCTGATCGCGTACCTCAATCGGCGGGTCGTCCACCTGCGCCAGGGCGAGGTCGTGGACGATCGCGGCACCGGACCGCTCAGCGGCAGCGAGGTGCCCTCGTGAATCCCCGTCGTCGCGAGGAGGCGCATCCCGTCGGGTTCGTGCGGTACTGCGTGGATGAGGCGTGGACCGCACTGACGCGCCGATGGCGCGTGGCGCTGCTCTCGACGCTGCTGCTGTCCACCGCCGTGTTCGTGGTGGCCGCCGCGCTCGCGGCCTCGGGCGCGCTGCGCGACGTCACGGCGCGCATGACGGACGCCGCCGAGTTGTCGGTGTACATGGCGCGCGAGGCCACGGCGACGCAACTCCACGCGACCGCTCGCGTGGCGCAGGGTGATCCGGCCGTTGCCTCGGCCGACGTGCTCGATGCGGCGGCCGCGACGGCACGCGTCACGCGCGATTTTCCGGACCTCGCAGGCGTCATCACCGCGCTGCCGGAGCAACCGTTCGGCGCGGTGATCGAGGCGCGCCTCGCGGCGGCAGCGTCGGAGGCGCAGGTGGATGCGCTGGTCGCGAAGCTGCGTGCGGCGGAGGGCGTGGACGACGTCGTGTTCGACCGTGAGGTGCTGAGCCGCGTGCTGCTCACGGTGACGACGGTGCGTCGTGCGGGACTGGCGCTGGCGCTGCTGCTCGCCGTCGCGGCGTTCGGGGTGGTCGCTGCCGTGTTGCGCCTCGGGTACTACGCGCGGCAGGACGAGATCGCGGTGCTCGGTCTGCTCGGCGCGCCGATGCGTGCCATCTCCGGGCCGTTCGTCGCCGAGGGCCTGATGCAGTCGGCCGCGGGCGCGGTGATCGGTCTCGTCGCCCTGCGTGTCGCGTCGTGGGCGGCGTGGCGCGGGCCGGCGGCGACGTGGGCCCGGGCGCTCGAGGTGCCGGACGTGCCCTTCCTGTCGTGGCAGCAGATGCTTACCCTTCTGGTCGTCACGCTGATGGCCGGTGCGGTGGCCGGGTGGGTCGGCTCCCGCGAGATCGCGCGCTGATCGCCATCGCATTTCTTCCGTTGACACTGGCCGCGCGGCCTCGTTACAGTGGGAGTTGTCGCTCCGACACACCAGAACCAACGTGGATTCACTGCACCGTGTGTCTCTGCTCGCGGATTTCTACCGCGAGGAACTCCAGCGCTGTCACCATCGCCTGGACAGTCAGCGCGATTGTTATTCCCGCGACACCGTGGCGTGTGTCGAACACGCGCTGGACAGCGTGATGGCTCAGCTCGAAGTGCTTTGCCGTCAGGGCAGGGCTGATCAGGTGGTCAGCGGCATCCTCGATCGATTCAGCCACTGCACCGCCCAGCAGACATGGGTGGACGGCCGCTGTCTGCACTGACGCTCCCGTCGCGGGCTCGCGACGATCTCTCCAGCATCACGAGTGCGGCGCTCGCCGCCGTGTCGGCGTCGACGCTGCTGCGGCGCGTCCTGCAGGCCTCCGAGGCCCCCGTCTCGGCGGGACATCCGTACACGCTCGTCGCGGCCGGCAAGGCGTCGGCGGCGATGCTCGAGCGCTGGTACGCGCTGGTGCCGGAACTGCCCACGCGAGCGATCGGTGTGGGCACGCACGACGCCCACAGGGTGCCCGACGGCGTCGAGTGGTTCACGGGCGGGCATCCGACACCCACCGAGGCCAGCGTCGCCGCTGCTGATGCCGCACTCGCGGCGGCCGCAGACGTGCCTGCCGGCGGATCCCTGATCGTGCTGCTGTCGGGTGGTGCGTCGGCACTGCTGAGTCGTCCTGTCCACGGCATCTCGCTCCACGAGAAGCAACAGATCACGCGAGCGCTGATGCACGACGGTCGCGCCATCGACGAGCTCAACTGCGTTCGCAAGCACCTGTCGCGCGTCAAAGGCGGTCGGCTCGCGGCCGCGTGCGCCGGCCGGACGCTCACGCTCGCGATATCGGATGTGGTGGCGCCGGTGGAGGACGATCCCAGCGTCATCGGCTCCGGCCCGACGGTGCCCGATCCCAGCACGTATGCCGATGCCTGGCGTATCGTGAACGGCATCGCCGCGCAGGATCAGGTGCCCGCGTCCGTGCGCACGTGGCTGCGGCGCGGCGTGGCCGGAGAGGTGCCGGAGTCTCCGAAGGCGGGCGACGTCGCGATGTCGCGGAGCCACTACGAGTTGATCGGGACGCGTCACGTCGCGATGCGCGGGGCAGGCGAGCACGCGACGCGACTCGGCTACGACGTCGTCGTGCTGCCCGCACCAATGCTCGGGGAGGCGCGGGAGGCGGGCGCGGCGCATGTGCGGGCCGTGCTCGCCGCCGCGGAGCACCGACGCGGACCCGTGTGTGTGATCAGCAGCGGAGAGACGACCGTCACGGTGACGGGGACCGGACGTGGCGGGCGCAACCAGGAACTGGTGGCCGGCGCATTCGACGCCTTGTCGCGCGTGGGACGGCCGATGCTGTTGGCCAGCGTTGGCACCGACGGCATCGACGGCCCCACCGACGCTGCGGGTGCGTGGGCCGATCCCGGCACGTACGCGGCTGCGCGCGCACACGCGCTCGATGTCGAGGGGTTCCTCGAGGCCAACGACGCGTACGAACTCCATCGCCGCCTCGGCACGCTGATCCGCACGGGCCCGACCGACACCAACGTCGGTGACCTGCAGGTCGCGCTGGTCTACTAGCCTGCAGCCTGCCTGCGGCACGTGTACGTAGCCGCAGGGCCTCGCCCCGCGGGCAGCGGGCGTTCACGCAGCGCGGCGCTTACGGTTCGGGCGTCGCCCTGTACACCTCGCCGAGCAGATTGGCGGCCTGCTCGGCGCGTGTGGTTGCGTGTTCATGGGAGGGCGTGGCGGTGCCATCGGCCGTGACCTGCCCTTCCGGTCCGAACGTGGCGGCTTCCTTCAGGTTCTGCAGCGCCTGGTCCACCTTGCCGGCCTCGGTGGCGGGGAGGTGGGATTGATCGGTGGCCTTGAACTGGTCGAGCAACCGCACCGCCTCGGCCAGGTGCTCGCGCGCACTGCCGAAGTTGGCGCGTACCAGGGCGACCTGGGCATCGAGCGTACGGCCTCGCGCTTCGGACAGGCGGAGGCGCAACATGGCGCGCTCACGTGCGTGCTGGGCGGGATACGCCTGGTACCAGCCGAAGAGGAAGCCGACGAGCAGGGCCACGAGGCCGGCCAAGTTGAGCACGACGATCCGGCGCGTCAGGCTCGACGAGCCGCGCTGGAGGAGCATGCGTCCGTAGTGCTTCAGCCGTGCTAAGACTCCCTGCGGAGCAGGCGGATCGTCGAATGCCGCCTCGGCGTGGATGGGGTCAGCCTTCATGCCACTCGTTCAAGCATGGTCCGGGTTCCCTTCCACCGGCCATGAC
>JAEZCY010000159.1 GCA_023429845.1 Acidobacteriota bacterium | reverse complement strand
GCTGCGGCCCTGTCGCGAGCAGGACGGTGTCGAGCGACGTGAAATCCACTCGCGGCCGGATCAGGATCTCGCGGTAGAGCCCGGATCCGCGCTCGGCCTTCTCGATGCGCCCGATCACGTAGCCGCGCGGGTAGATGCCGTCGAGGCCGGAGGTCATCACCAGGTCGCCCGGCGAGACGTCGGCGAGATTGGACACGTACTCCATGCGCAGCGGCGTGTCGCCCACGGCGCCGACCACCACCCCTCCCGCGCCAGTGCGGTCGATCACGGCGCCCGCGCCGGCGTTGCGATCGATGATCAGCTGCACCTTGGCCGCGTGGGCGGCAGGTTCGTCGATCACGCGCCCCACGACCCCCATCGGTGACAGCACCGCCATGTCGCGACGAACGCCGTCCTTCCAGCCCTTGTCGATCGTCACCGTGCGAAACGCGTCAGCCGCCGGATCGGCCGCAATCACCCGCGCCGCCATGGTCGCCGGCAACTCGGTGCGCTGCAGCTGGAGGAGCACTTCGAGCTGCTCCGTGCGTCGCGCCTGCGCGTGGGCGTGCTGCAGTTCGATGCTCAGGCGATCGAGCTGCTCCTGAAGGGCGTCGGCACGCGCACGGTCGCCGCGGAGCGCGACGTAGTTGCTCCAGGCGCCGGTCACCCCCTGCGTGGCCCACGCGGTCAGCGCCTGCACCCGCGAGAGCGTGCCGAACAGCACGTCCTCGAGCACGCTCGCGCCGCCTCGCGAGCTCACCTGCGCCGAGATGAGCAACAGATGCCCGAGAAGCGCGGCCACCAGCAGGTAGCCGGCGCGCTTCTGGAACTCGAGCACGGGACCGCGTTCGTTGGTCAGCACAGCGTCGGAAATCGGGAATCGGCGTTCGGGCGTTCGGCGTTCGACGTTCGGCGTTCGGCGTTCGGGGATCGGGAGTCCCGGCTCAGCCCAGGACGCAGGCGAGTTGGTGACGCTCGCCAATCCCGAGTCCCCAATCCCGTGCCGCGGCCGACATCATCAGTCGATAGAAATCTTCCTGAGCAGGTTGAAGTCCGACAGCATGCGGCCGGCTCCGAGCACCACCGTGGACAACGGATCCTCGGCCATGGCCACGGGCAACCCGGTCTCTTCGCGCAGCCGCTTGTCCAGGTTCTTGAGAAGCGACCCCCCACCCGTGAGCACGATGCCGCGGTCGACGATGTCGGCTGACAGTTCGGGCGGCGTCCGCTCCAGGGCAATGCGCACCGCATCGACGATCACGTTGACGGTCTCGGCCAACGCCGCACGGATCTCGTCGTCCGTGATGGTGATGGTCTTTGGCACACCTTCGACGAGATGGCGCCCCTTGATCTCCATCTCACGGGGTTCCTCGAGTGGAAAGGCAGACCCGAGTTCGATCTTGATCTGTTCGGCCGTTCGCTCGCCGATCAACAGGTTGTAGGTTTTCTTGATGTACTGGATGATCGCCTCGTCCATCTCGTTGCCGGCCACGCGCACCGCCTTGCTGTAGACGATGCCCGCCAGCGAGATGACGGCGATGTCGGTCGTGCCCCCGCCGATGTCCACGATCATGTTGCCCGACGGCTCGGTGATCGGCATGCCCGCACCGATCGCCGCGGCCATCGCCTCCTCCACCAGGTGGACCTCGCTGGCCTTGGCGCGGTAGGCGCTGTCCTTCACCGCACGCTTCTCCACCTGCGTGATCTCACTGGGCACGCCGATGACGATGCGGGGGCGCACCCACACGTTGCGGTTGTGCGCCTTCTTGATGAAGTACGTCAGCATCTTCTCGGTGACCTCGAAGTCGGCGATGACGCCGTCCTTCATCGGCTTGATGGCCACGATGTTGCCCGGGGTGCGCCCGAGCATGTCCTTGGCCTCCTTGCCGACGGCCTCGATGCGGCCGTTCACCTTGTTGATTGCGACGATCGACGGCTCGTTCACCACGATGCCCTTGCCCCGCGCGTACACGCAGGTGTTGGCGGTGCCGAGGTCGATGGCTAGGTCACTCGAGAACAGCGAGAACAGCGAACGCAGGCTCACTCGGACTGACTCCCCTTCTGGGCTCCCCTGCCGAGCAGGACGGCCCGAATCCCGTTGCGGCCGTGACGCTTGACCCAGTACATCGCCTCGTCGGCGGTGCGGATCAGGTCGGCAGCCGTGTATGTCGGACGCCGGACGGTGGCGACGCCGACCGACGCGGTCAGACGCACCTCCAGCCCCTGGCCCGTCAGGAACGTCTCCGCCGCGACACGCTCCTGAATGCGGCCGGCTACGCCGCCCGCGTCGCGTTGGCTCGTGTTCGGCAATACCACCACGAACTCGTCGCCACCGTACCGCACTGCGGTATCGGTGGCGCGGACACAGGCGCGCAGGAGGGCTCCGACCTCCACGAGCGCACGGCTCCCCAACAGGTGGCCATGACGGTCGTTCACGCGCTTGAACACGTCCAGATCCAGGAACACGAGCGACAGCGGATGCCCGGTCCTGGCCAGCCGCGACAGCTCACGCTCGACCGTGTCGTGCAGGTGCCTCGCGTTGTACAGGCCGGTCAGGTCGTCCACGGCGGCCAGCGCCCGCAAGCGATCGAGCTGCCGCGCCCGGGCCAAAGCCAGCCCCACCGGCCCGAGCACGTCCTGCTCGAGGGCTGCCGCGGCCTTCACGACGTCCGGCGGACGCGGCGCGGGGGCAGCGTCGAGCCCCACCAGCACTCCTGCCACCTCTTCTCGGCTGCGGAGGAGCCAGGCGACAGCGGCGGCGTCCGGCCCCGGCCCACAGCCGCCCGC
>JAEZCY010000051.1 GCA_023429845.1 Acidobacteriota bacterium | reverse complement strand
GGACAGGGCGCGGCAAGCGGCACGAGCAGCACCGGCACGAGCAGCGGCTCGTCGCAGGCGGGGAGCAGCACCTCGGCGATGGGCTCAATGGCCGGCATGCACGGCCAGGCCGCCGGTTCGGTCCGCGTGACCAGCGTAAAGATGATCGCGGCGACCTGTCGCTAGTGACGGGCGCGAACCGCGCATGAGGGAACGGCCGCCTCGGAAGACCGGGGCGGCCGTTGCCGTTGACGGGCAGACTGTCGGCCGCCGGCAAGGACGGCGATGCCGGCTAGCTGCGGATGATCCCCAGCACCTCGTCGCGTCGCTGTTCCATGATGTGCCGGGTCACGCCCTCGAGGTTCAGGCGAAGCAGCGGCTCCGTGTTGGACTGACGCACGTTGAAGTGCCAGTCCGGATACTCCACCGACACGCCGTCGAGGTGATACACGTGCGCGTCACCGTACTTCGCGGTGAGTGCGGCAATCTTCTCGTCGGCCACGGCCATCGAGGCGAGCTTGGTGTTGATCTCGCCGGAGATGAAGTACGTCTCGCGCAGCGGCGCCAACAGCTCGGCCAGTGTCTTTCCCTTGCGCGACATCAGCTCGAGGATCAGCAGCGCCGGGATGAAGCCGTTGTCGGCGTACCAGTTGTCGCGGAAGTAGTAGTGCCCCGTCACCTCGCCGCCGAAGATCGCATTCTCGGCGCGCATCCGCTGCTTGATGAAGGCGTGCCCGACCCGGCTCATGAGCGCCTTGCCGCCGTAGCGCCCCACCACGTCCTTCACCGCGTAGCTCGCGCGCACGTCGTAGATGATGGTCTCGCCGGGGTACTTCATGAGGAACGCTTCGGCGAGCAGCGCGGTGATGAAGTCGCCTGCCACGAAGTCCCCCGTGCCGTCGATGAAGAAGCAACGGTCAGCGTCGCCGTCCCATGCGATGCCGATGTCGGCCCGCTCGGACAGGACGCGTGCGGTTGCGGTGCGGCGGTTCTCCTCGATGAGCGGGTTGGACTCGTGATGCGGGAACGTCCCGTCCACGTCCATCGCCACCGGGATCGTCCGGCAGGGTAGCCGCGCGAACATCCGCGGCCCGACGAGGCCGCCCATGCCGCTGCCGGCGTCGAGCACGCAGGTGAAGGGCTTGATGATGGCCGGGTCGATGAAGGTGAAGATGTGCTCCAGGTAGCGGTCCAACGCGTCGGCACGCTCGTAGCCGCCCATGGCCGGCTTCGAGGACGGCAGTTCGCGCGCCATGATCATGTCGCGGATCTCGTTGATCCCGGCGTCGCCGCTGAGCGGCCTGGCCTCCCGACCCACGAGCTTGATGCCGTTGTACTCCTTCGGGTTGTGCGACGCGGTGATCTGCGCACCGCCGTCGAGGCCGTCGCGGCACACCGCGAAATACATCACGTCGGTGGGCATCATGCCGTAGTCCACCACGTCGCAGCCCTGCTGGCGCGCGCCTTCGATGAACGCCTCGGCCAGGCCAGGCGACGAGGTGCGCATGTCGCGGGTGACGGCGATGCGCCTGGCCTTCAGATACGTGACGAAGGCGCCGCCGATGTCATGGGCGGCGGTCTCGTTGACTTCGGACGGGTAGAGCCCCCGTACGTCGTAGGCCTTGAAAATGGTCGGGTTCACGACGTTCACGTCTGCCATGCGTCGATCCAGGACGTCCGCGGCCGCGAGGCCGGACGTCGAAAAATGTGCCTCGCGGCGTGTCAGAGTCTGCTGAAGTCCGTGACGATGCTGCGGTCGCCGAGCATGTGGCCGTCGCTCACGACCGTGCTGCGGCCGATCTGGCAGTTGCGCCCGAGGAGGGCGCCCTCGACGACTGCGTCGGCGCCGATCACGGTGTTGGACCAGGCCACCGTGTCGCGTACCTGGGCCTGCTCGTCCACCTGGCACTGCCGGCCGAGCACCGCATGCGGCCCGATTCGCGCGCCGCTCTTCAGGACGACGCCTTCGTCGAGGAAACAGGGTCCCTCGATCTGCACGTCCTGTTCGATCCGGGCGCCGAGATCGACGATCCCGTGCGCGCGGTCGAGGAACGGCGCTGCGTGGTAGCGGCCGTCCATGATGTCGCGGTGCACCTGCCGGTACTTCTCCGGGGTGCCGATGTCGATCCAGTACCCGTCGTTGACGTAGGCGACGAAGGTCTCGCCGTTGGCGACGAGCGACGGGAAGTATTGCCGCTCGATCGAGTACGCCTCGTTGTCGGGAATGCGATCGAGCGTATCCGGCTCGAGCACGTAGATGCCGGCATTGATGGTGTTGACGGTGATCTCGTCCTGCCCGGGCTTCTCGAGGAAGCGCAGCACGTTACCCTGTGCGTCGGTCTCCACGAGGCCGTACGCCGACGGGTTCTCGACCGGCGTCAGGACGATGGTCGCCTTCGCCTTGGCCGTGCGATGGTGGTCGATGACGCTCTGGAGGTCGATGGCCTGCAGCACGTCGCCGTTGAGCACGATCACCGAATCCTGCACGGTCTGGGCCGCGAACTTGATCGCGCCCCCGGTGCCGAGCGGCTGCGGCTCGACCGCATACGAGATCTTGATGCCGAGCGCCTCACCGTCGCCGAACGTTTCCTCGATGCGGCGCGGCTGGTAGTTCAGGCTGAGAATGACTTCCGTGATTTCCGGCACCTGACGCAGCTGGTCGAGCTGATACATCAGGAAGGGCCGGTTGAAGATCGGAACGATGGGTTTGGGAGTGTTGAGCGTGAGCGGACGCAGGCGAGTGCCCTTGCCACCTGCCAGCAGAATGGCCTTCATGTCAGGAGCAGATGATAGCGCATGGCCCTGTGGGGCTCCGGGCCGGCCCGGCCCCGCCGGGTACAATGACGCCGCCGCTCGCCGCCGGCCGGGCGCACCCGCCCCCGCCAGCGCTCGGCCGCCCGACCGTTCGGATGATCAACCTGCCCAACGCCCTCTCCGTCGTCCGCATCGTCCTGGTGCCCATGCTCGTCGTGGTGATGCTCACGCCACCCCGCAGCTGGGACTGGACTGGCGTGCACAGCGATTTCCTGGGGGCGGCCATCTTCGGCGTCGCGTCCCTCACGGACCTGCTGGACGGCTGGCTGGCCCGACGACGTCGCCAAATCACCGCGGTGGGCGAATGGCTCGACCCGCTGGCCGACAAACTGCTCGTGACGGGGGCGCTCATCTCGCTCGTCCAGCTTGACCGCGCGCCGGCCTGGATCGTGGCCGTGATTGTCGGGCGCGAGCTCGCGGTCACGGGGCTGCGGAGCATCGCGACCGCCCGCGGCGTGGCGATGCCGGCGTCCGAGCTGGGGAAGCGCAAGATGGCCGCACAGGTCACGGCGATCCTTGGCCTGCTGTTGGCACCGAGCGTGCCGTTTCCCCTGAACTGGGTCGGCACCATCGCTCTGTGGGTGATGCTGGCGCTGGCGATCTGGTCAGCCGTGGACTACTACAGGCGGTTCAACGCCGTCCTGAGGCAGGAGTAAGAAGAAGAGCAGCCTGCAGCCTGCAGCCCACGACGCGCCTTTCAGGGTTGCGGTGGCTTGACCTGGGCGGTGCTGACCCGCTGCTCAGGATCGGTCCGCGTGAGCGGCGTGGTGGTGGGCGCCGCCGTGGGGCCAGCCGGGAGCGTCTCGGGTGTGCCCGCGGGCGCGCCGGGCGTCTGCTGTGCCAGGGTGGCTTTCACCTGTTCTCGCAGGGCGGCACCCTTCTCGAGGAACTCGCTCTCGACGAACTCCTCATGCAGCATGTCGAGCAGCGGCAGCGCCTCCGCCTCGCGCTTCACGGCGACGTATGCCTCGGCCAGGTAGAAGTAGACGGCGTCGCGATTGGTGAACTGCGGATCCTCCTCGAGCACCTGGCGGAAACGGGAGATCCCGCCCGGATACCACCGCGCCCGGTGGTAGAAGTAGCCCACCTTGTAGATCGACTCGCTGAGGCGATCGCGGGCGATGCGCTCGTTCTCGCGCACCTGGTCCATGAGCGCACTGTTGGGGTAGCGCTCGCGGAACGCCTGGAATTGATCGAGCGCGGCGCGGGTCTCGGTCTGGTCGCGCTCGGCCTTGGGCATCTGGTCGAAGTGCGTCATCGCGAGCTTGAACTGCGCATAGTCGGCGCGCGGATGTGTCGGGAAATAGGAGAGGAACTCCTGGAACTCCCGTTCGGCCCGCAGCTTGCCCTCGGTGGTGCCGTCGCCGAGATACGCGTCGCCGAGCGCCAACTTCGCGTCGGCGCGCAGCGGACTCTGGGGGTAGTTGTCCACCAGCTGCTGGAAGTACTCGCGAGCCGTGAACCACTTCCGGTCGGCCACGGAGGCCTGTCCCTGCTCGTAGAGGTACTTGTCCGGCTCGGTGATGCCGGTCGGGATGTTGCCGCGCTTGGCGGCGCATCCGGCGGCGAGGCTCAGGGTGACGAGCAACAGGGCCGCGTGACGCGCAACACCTCCGCTCCGGCTCATGCTCGTTGATCGCGTAGCCATGCGTACTCTTCTGCCAGTCCCTGCTCGAGTGCCGTGGACGGCGCGAACCCGAGGTCGGCCGCCGCTCGTGTGGTATCCGCGTAGGTGTCCCGCATGTCGCCCATCTGGGGCGGCTGCTGGTCGATGGCGATCGGACGCGCGGTGATCCGCCCGATCAGGTCGAAGACGTGATTCACGGTGACCCGCGAGCCGCCGCCGACGTTGTAGATGCCGCCCGGACGCCCGCGCGTCGCGGCGGCCATCGTGGCTGTCACGGCATCGGCCACGAAGGTGAAATCCCGCGTCTGTTCGCCGTCGCCGAACCGCGTGAGCGGGCGTCCGTCCATGGCAGCGGTCAGGAACCGGTGAAAGCCCATGTCGGGCCGCTGTCGTGGTCCATAGACCGTGAAGTAGCGCAATGCGACGAACGGGACGCCATGGTTGACGTGGTACAGGTGGCCGAGGTGCTCGGCGGCCAGCTTCGACACGCCGTATGGCGACACCGGCTGCAGCCGCGCATCCTCGCGCATCGGGATCGTCGCCTCATCGCCGTAGACGGACGACGTCGAGGCATAGACGATGCGATCGACGGGTCGGCCGGCGCAGGCCTCGAGCAGGCGCTGCGTCGCAGCGATGTTGTTGGCGACGTAGACCTCGAAGTGCCGTCCCCAGCTCTTGCGCACGCCCGCCTGGGCGGCCAGGTGGAACACGTGCGTCACCCCGTCGAGCAGGCGGGAGAGGTCCACCTCGAGCAGGTCCTCGTCCACCAGCTCGAAGCGGGCGTGCCCGCGCAGCTGGGCGACGTTGCGCTCCTTGAGCTCGCGCGGGTAGTAGTCGGTGAAGCAATCGATCCCGACAACCTCGGCGCCGTCGCCGACGAGTCGCTCTGCGAGGGTCGAGCCGATGAACCCGGCCGCCCCGGTGACCAGTGCCTTCACGCGAAAGTCTCCCGCAGCGCCTCAGGCAGGCGACAGGGCCGGCCATCCCGGTTGATGGGCACGTGCATGGTTCGAGCGGTGGCCAGCACGCGCTCGTCGTCCAGCCTGACGAGGGCGTACGTGAACTCCACACGGAGCGGGGATGTCAGCCGCCCTGCCGTGCGGACCTCCAACTCGTCATCGTACCGCGCGGGGTGCCTGTACTGGCAACTCGCCTCGATCACCGGCAGACTGATCCCGTCGGCCTCGAGCGCTTTGTAGCTCCAGCCTGCCTGCCGCAGCAACTCCACCCGACCCACCTCGAACCACGCGAAGTAGTTCCCGTGGTAGACCACACCCATCTGATCGGTCTCCGCGTAGCGCACGCGCAGGCGCGCCGTGCCAGACACGCCGCTCATCGAGCGGTGCGGGCCTGCCAGCCGCGCAGCCCCGCGGCTCTCAATGCCGCGATGGCCTCTGCCGGGTCGTCTGCGGCGAACACCGCCGAGCCAGCCACCAGAATGTCTCCCCCGGCGGCAACGACCGCCTCGGCGCGCGTGGGATCGACGCCGCCGTCTACCGTGACTTCGGCCTGGGACCCGGTACGCGCCAGCAGGTCCCGCAGGCGGCGCAGGCGGTCATAGCTGCGTTCGATGAACGTTTGGCCGCCGAAGCCGGGGTTCACCGACATGAGGATCACGAGGTCGAGGTCGGCCGCGATGTCCTCGAGCGTGTCGAGCGGTGTCGCGGGGTTGATCGCGACGCCGGCGAGCGCGCCCAGCTGCTTGATGCGGTGGACGGCGCGGTGCAGGTGCGCCGTGGCTTCCACGTGGATCGACACGGACGCCGCACCGGCCTCCACGAACGCGTCCAGATACTTCTCCGGCTCGACGATCATCAGGTGCACGTCGAGGGGGAGGGGCGACACGTTCGTCAACGCGGCCACGACCGGCACGCCGATCGAGATGTTGGGCACGAAACGACCGTCCATGACGTCCACGTGGACCCAGTCGGCGCCTGCGGCGGCCACGGTGCGAACGGCGTCGCCCAATGCGGTGAAGTCCGCACTCAGGATCGAAGGCGCGATGCGTATGCTCACCGGCTCACCTCGAGCGAGATGCTGTCACCTGGCGCGATCTGGAAACCGCCAAGCGGAGCCTGCCGCAGGACGATGCCCGGGGGCACGCCGGGATAGGGCTGCTCGGCGACGAGAGCCACACGGAAACCGCGGACCCGCAGGACTTCCGCGGCGCGTTGGGCATTGACGCCGATGAGATCGGGCATCACGTAGCTGGCACCACGCTCGCCGCGGTTGACGAGCAGCGACACCGTGTCGGCAGCTGCCCCGGAGGAGGGGTTCTGGGCGACGACCACACCGGCGGGGAAGGCCGACGATCGGATGGCCGCCAGGTCGCGGATGCCGACGCCCTCGCTTTCGAGCCGCAGTTGGGCGGTGCGCTCGGTGAGCCCGACCACTGCCGGAACCCGACTGACCGTCGGGCCGGCGCTCAGCCACACCTTGACGCTGCGCGGTCGGCGCGCCGTGCTCCCGACCGCGGGATCCTGCGCCAGGATGAGCCCGGCGGGCACTTTCGGGTCTGAGCGGCGTGCGTCCTCGACCTTGAGAGGCAATCCCAGCTCGGTGAGCGACGTGCTCGCCTGGTTGACCGTCCGACCGCGGAGGTCCGGCACGCGGACGTCGCGCGTCCGCAGGGCGAGTCGCATCGCCATGCCGAACGACACGGCGTAGGTGACACCCAGCAGCGCGAGCAGCACCAGCAGCTTGCCGACGCCCCAGACGCGCCCGGTGAATCTGCGATGAGCCTCCATCAGCGGGACATTCTACCGGTACCCGCTGGGCGAGGCCCGGCGGCGACATGGGGCCAGGGGCCGCGATTCCCGTTCGTAGGCGTCGGGCCTGCCCCGACG
>JAEZCY010000016.1 GCA_023429845.1 Acidobacteriota bacterium | reverse complement strand
CACGAGCACCGCCGCCAGCCCGACGCCGGCCCACAACCAGGCCCGGCGACGATCGTCCGGGTCCACGATGCGCGCCTCGTCGAGACGGGCCAGCGCGTCGGCAGCGTCGGCACGCACGACGACGCCGAACGGGCCCGCTTCGGCCGCCGGGTCGAGCGCGCTGCGCAACGTCGCCTCGAGTTCAGGACACTGCTCCTCGACAAGGCGGGCCATCTGCTCGGCCTGGGGTCGCGCCGTCGCCCGGCGCTGCAGCCACCACGCAGCGAGCAGGACGACGAGCGCGACGACGGCACCCGAGATCAGCAGCGGCCATCGACCCAGCGGGCGCAGGCGATCGACGAGCGCCCAGGCAATCAGCACGCTCGCGACGAGGGCAGCCGTGCGCGCGAGCACGCGCGCCCACCGCACGCGCCACCAGGCGCTGGCCAGCGTATCGAGCGACTGCCTGAGTGGATCGGCCGCTGGATTCATCACGACACCACCTCCGTACGTCGTCGCGTGCGCCGCGCGACGAGGCTCTCCACGACGAGTGTGAGGCCCAGGAGCCCGACGCCGTATCGCCACAGGTTCTGGTCCTGTTCGAGACGCACGGCTTGCACGCGCGCCACACGCACCTCGTCGGCCGGCGGACGGGCGAGGGCCTGCTGGAACTCCTCCACGCTCACCGTTGCCTGATCGGACTCGGAAACGTCCACGTCCACGGCCACCTCCTGCCCACGCGGGCCGACCGGCCAGACACCGGGACGTTGGTACCGGGGGTCCTCCACCGTCGCCAGCGCCACACGGGCGCCCACGTCCTCACCCAGCAGGTGCCGCGCGATCTCTCCGACCAAGGGGACGAACGCGGGCTGGACCGGCAGGTTGTTCCACTGCCGTCCCAGGTCGGTCGCCAGCACCAGCAGGTGTCCGGCCCCGACGCGCGATTCGGCCAGGGCAACGCGTCCGTCGGCGAACCGGCTGATCGTCGCGGCGGTTCCGCTCACGCGCATGTCGCAGGCTTGCGAGACGTCCGTCCGGGCCAGATCCACACGCGCCTCCCCCAGCGCCGCCAGCAAGGGGTGACGCGGATCCTGGGCGACGAACCCGCCCGGCACGGAGCCCGGCGCACTGCCCGCCAGCGTGATACCGAAGGGCCGCGTCACGACGTCGGCCACGCGCGGGTCGAGCCCGGGTCCGCAGGCGACGACGAGGCGGCCGCCGTCGCGCACGTACTGCTCGAGTGTCGGCACCACACGCCTGTCGATGCCGGTCGCCGAGAGCCACACGACCAGATCGGCGGGCGCGAGCGCCTCGGGGGCAAGGGCGGTCGCGCCGGCGCTCGTCGTCACCGCGAAGGACGCGCCAGAATCGCTGCCCAGCGCCGCGAATGCCCGGTCGACGAAGAACGCCCGCGTCCGTTCGACATCGTCTCCCACGAGCACGCGGACCGACGTGGCCGCGGTTTCGCGGAACATGGCGTGCCGCTCGTTGTCGGCTGGCAGGCCACCGGCATGTTCGACGCGAGCCACGTAGGCGCCGCTCTCGTGCGGCCCCTCGAACACGACGTCGCGACTGACTCCGGCGTCGAGCGCGATCGTCTCCCGCCGAGGCGGTTGCGCCTGCCTGGCGAGCGTCACGACGAGACTGGCCGGCGTCTGACCAGCGTTGCTCACCACGAGGCGGGCCTGCTCCCGCGTGACGACGAGGTCGCGCAGCAGCACGTTGTCCACGCGCACACCCACGCCGACGACATCGAGAGTCACGTTGTCGGGCAGGCTCGTGGTGCCACGCGACCAACCCCGCGACTGCATGTCGGTGAAGACGACGACGCGACCCGGACGCCCGTCGAGCAGCCCGCGCGCCGCCTCGAGCGGTGCGGCGTAGCGCGTGGCGCCATGCCCCACACGCAGGGCGGACAGTTGACCGCGCACGGCGCCGTGATCCGTGCTCGGCTCCGCGATCACGTGGGCGCGATCGCCGAAGCTCACGAGCGCCACCGGCGTGCCCGCCGACAGCTCCGACAACGTCCGTTCGGCTGCCTGGCGTGCGGCGTCGAGCCGTCCCGGCGCGCCCATGCTGTAGGACACGTCCACCGCGAGGACCACCGGCGGGGCGCTCGGCGCGTCGGCCTTCAGGTACGGGCGCGCGAAGGCGAGCGCGAGCAGCGCAAGGGCCGCCACCCGCAACAGCAGCAACCACGGGTCCTGGATGCGGCGACGTTCCTGCCGTTCGATGGTGCGCTTCTGGAGGAAACGCACCGCCGTGAACGGTACCGGCGGCGCGATCTCGCGCCGGAACAGGTGCAGCAGCACCGGCACGGCCACGGCCGCGAGGCCGGCCAGGAACAGCGGCGCGAGGAAGCCCATGACTAGAGCGCCCTTCCTCGTCGGCCCAGCCAGCCGAGCAGCGACAGATCGAGAGGCGTCCCGGTGGGGGCGAGCTGGTAGTCGATGCCGGCGGCGCGCAGCTCGGCGGCGTACGCCTCGCGCCAGCGGTTGACCGCATCGAGGTACGCGGCGCGCGCCGAGGGTCCGTGCGTCAGCACTTCCTCACCCGTTTCCACGTCGCGGAACGTGCCGGCGTGCTCGAACGGGAACGTCAGCTCCGCGTCGTCCAGCACGTGGAAGACCACGACTTCCATGCCGCGGGCGCGCAGGAGGCGCAGGCCTTCGATGACGCGTGGCTGATCGTCGAGCAGATCCGAGCAGACCACGACGAGGCCGCGCCGGCGCAGCCGGTCGGCCACCTGCTGCAGGGCGGCCGCCGTATCGGAGCGCGCGCCGGGCTGCGCGTGATCCAGCGTGACCAGCAGTCGGGTCAACTGGCCCGCTTTGACGGCGGCCGGCACGTACTCGCGCAACCGGTCGTCGTAGATGCCCAGCGCGACGGCGTCGCGCTGGCCGCTGAGCAGGTACGCCAGGGCGGCGACCAGGCACTGCGCGTAGTGCAGCTTGGTCATGGCGGCGCCGCTGCCGTAGGCCATCGACGCACTGACGTCGAGCAGCAACTGCACCTGGACGTTCGTGTCGTGCTCGAACTTCTTGACGTAGTGGCGGTCGCTGCGCGCGTAGACCTTCCAGTCCACCGTGCCCGGGTCGTCGCCGGGCATGTACTGACGGTATTCGGCGAACTCGACGCTCGAGCCGCGGTACGGACTGCGGTGCAGCCCCAGCAGGAGCCCCTCGACGATGGTGCGCGCCTTCAGCTCGAGCGTGCCGAGCCCGGCCACGATCTCGGGCGACAGGAACCGGGAGGGACCTGGCGCAGGCGCGGCCATGTCAGGCCAGCCCGCTCGTGGGCGGTGCCACGTGCTCGAGCAGCCTCGCCACGACCGTATCGGTCGTCAGCCCTTCGGATTCCGCCTGGAAGTTGATGAGCACGCGGTGCCGGAACACGGGCGGCGCCAGCGTGCGGATGTCGTCGGGCGTCACGAATGCGCGACCGAGCGTCAGCGCGCGCGCCTTCGATCCGAGCACCAGCGCCTGCGACGCCCGAAGCCCTGCGCCCCACTTGACGTACTTTTTCACGAAGTCCGGCACGTCGGGCTGGGTGGGCCGGGTCGCGGCCGACAACCGCACGGCGTAACGCGCCACGTCTTCGGCAATCACGACGTGTCGCACCAGTTGCTGGATCTCGAGGATGTCCTCGCGAGACAGCACCCGCTGCGGCGTCTCGTGGGTGACGCCCGTGGTCTGCGTGACGACCTTCACCTCGTCGTCTTCGGGCAGGTACGTCATCACGATGTTGAACAGGAAACGGTCGAGCTGGGCCTCGGGCAGCGGGTAGGTGCCTTCGAGTTCGATCGGGTTCTGCGTGGCGAGCACGAAGAACGGCGGCTCGAGCGCGTAGCTGCGTCCGGCGGCGGTGACGTGTCCTTCCTGCATGGCCTCGAGCAGCGCCGCCTGGGTCTTGGGCGGCGTGCGGTTGATCTCGTCGGCGAGGAGCAGCTGTGTGAACACCGGACCGTGCACGAACCGCAGCGCGCGGATGCCGTCGGCCTCGTCGAGGACCTCGGTGCCGGTGATGTCGGACGGCATGAGGTCGGGCGTGAACTGGATGCGCCGGAAGCCCAGGTCGAGGATCTGCGCGAGCGTGCGTACCAGCAACGTCTTGGCCAGTCCCGGCACGCCGGTGAGCAGGCAGTGGCCGCCGGAGAACAGCGCAGCCAGCACCAGGTCGACCGAGGCCTCCTGCCCCACCACGACCTTGCGCAGTTCCGTCAGCACGCGGTTACGGCTGTCGGCGACCCTGGCCACCAGCGCGCGAGCCTGGTCGGCTGTCAGTGGCGGTGGCTTCTGCGGCGCGAATTCGTTCACGTGTTCCTCGACAGTCGGGCCATCCGGATCGGCGGCCGCTCCTTCAGATAGCCTGCAGCTGCAGTGCTGCGGTCGTCTCGCGTCGCGAGTCTAGTGCGTGAGCGAGTAGATGATCTCGTTGATCATCATCCGATACGCCTGGGCGGTGTGCTGTATGTACCCGGGGTACTGCTCGGCATTGGACCACTCCCAGCCGTCCCCCATGTCCGTGTTCCAGTTCATCAGCACCATGGCGCGCCCGTTGTCGTCCTCGATGGCCCGCAGTTCCGGCGTGATGCCGCCCTTCTCCCACGTGCGTCCCGCGAAGAACGAGCCGAGGCCCGGCACCTGCGGGTAGCCGTCGATCTGGTAGAAGCACGAGAACACCGGATGGGAGGACGGCAGCGTGACGATCTTCCGCTCCGGGAACACCCGCTTCATCTCGTCTTCGACGTTCGCCATCTCGACGTCGCCGTGGAAGTCGTCCATCACCGCCGTGCCGCCGCGCAACAGGAACTCGCGCAGCACCGGGACCTCGCTCTCGTTCAAGCGGAGTGTTCCCGGTTCGACGAAATAGATCCAGGGATGGTTGAACAGCTCGGGATCCTCGAGCCGCACCACCGTGGGCTCGCCCACGTCGATTGCGGTGACCGACTTCAGGCGCCGCGACAGATTCTGCTCGGCAGCCGGACCATCGATCGCCCACGAGTCGCTCCAGTAGCGGGCGCGGAACGACTGCGCGTTGTGCGCGTCGTAGCGGATCCGGGTGAATTGCCAGCGAAGGCCCGCGAAACGCGGGTCCGGCTCCGCGAACTGCGCCCACACGTGCGGCACGATCGCCGTGCCCAGCAGCCCCGACGCGACACACGCCGCGACGACAACCAATCGCAGCCGCCCGGGCACACTCATGGCTCCTGCCCTCCCGGTTCGTCCACGATCCGCAGCAGCAGTTCCTGTGCCCGCTCGTGGCGGGGAGTCGTCTCGAGCGCCCTGATGAGATGCTTCTTCGCCGCGTCGCGCTGGCCCGTCCCGAGCGTGGCCTCGGCGAGCGACGTCAGCGCTTCGGCCGGATTGGCCGGGCCGGCGTCCACGGCCGCCTGCAGTTCCCGCAGCGCCAGCGCGATCTCGCCACGCGCCAGCGCCAGCTCACCCAGCACCGAATGCGCCGACGCATCGAACGGATCGACTTCGATCAGCCGCTCGGCGGTCCGTTGCCGAAGCGCCGCGTCCTCCGGTGCGCGCGCCACGGTGAGCAGCTGCCGCAGCGACTGCACGGCAGTGTGGTCGTGGTCCAGCACGTGCTCCAGGAACCGCCGCGCGTCGTCCTGACGACCCTGCTTCACCGCGGTCGTCACCAGCAGACGCCACGGGCTCGCTTCCCCGACCGCGAACGGGACGAGTGCCGCCGCGCGCTCCAGGACCGTGCGCGCCGCAGCCAGGTCGCCGAGGCGCAGCAACGGCGAGGCAGCAACCATCTGCGTGCGGAAGTTGCCCTCATGCCTGTCGGCGAAGGCCAGCCACTCGGCAGCCGTGGCGTTGCGCCCAGGTGGCGCGTCGTCCACATCGGTCAACGCCGGCGCCACCGCGTCGTACTGCCCCTTCACATACGCGTCGAACTCCGGCTGGAGCGTCGCCCAGGTGCGGCCATACGCCGCCTGGAGGGCCTCGGTGTCGCTCACGCCCCTGCCGAAACTGCGCACGAAGTCCCGCAGCTTCGCCTCGCCGTGCGCCTCGACGAGGTGCGCCACGAGCACGGCGGCCTGCTGGTACGCGAGATTGATCGTATCGATGCGGGTGAAGCCGCTGTTCAGATCGGCAAGCGGGAGCAGGCGTCCCGACGCGTACGCCTGCGCGAACAGCAGCTCCGACTCCCTGCCCCAGCCCGGGCGGGCTCGCATCTCCTCGAATGTCGAGATGCCCTCGCTCAGCCAGCGCGGCAGGCGGTTCCCCGACATCTGCAGCGTGATGACGTGCGCCAGTTCGTGCCACAGGGTTGCCGCCCAGTTGAACGAACCGGGTGGGCGCGCCTTGGGCGAATCCATCGTGACGACGCGTCCGAAACAGGCACCGAGGGCGCCGTGCATGCCCGGCAGCCCCATCGTCCGCACGGCGAAGTCGTCGTGGCGCGGAAAGACCTCGACCAGGATGGGGCCCTGCGGCGTGAACTCGTAGCGCCTGGACAGATCGGAGAGCGCCTGCTCGGCCAGCGGCACGAGGTATGGCTGAAGCAGCGGTGCTTCCTGCGGATGCAGCTTTACCGTCAGGTTCTGCCCGGGCACGGTGACGAAGCCGTCCAGTGTGTCGAGCAGTTCGAGCAGGTTGTAGGTGACCTTGTCGAACGGGTCGATCGCGAACGCGGCGTCGAGCGCCTTGCGCGCCTCCTCCTCCTCACCCGTTCGCAACAGGTGCAACCCCAGCGACGCCTGCGCACGACTGTTTTGCGGGTCCAGGGCCACGGCGTCGCGCAGGAAACGCACCGCTTCGTCGAAGCGGTACTGCCGGGCGACGCGTTCACCGACGATGCGGGGGACGTCGGCGTTGCGGGGATGCACGGCCAGCGCCTGCTGGGTGAACCGCGTCACGTCGTCGTGACGGTCCTCGATCTGCGCGAGGGCGGCCGACAACGCCAGCGCGTCCTGATGCCGAGCATTGATCGACAGCACCGTGGTCAGTGCCGCCCGTGCGTCGTCGCGCTTGCTGGCATCCATGGCTTCGGACGCGAGCAGGAGCAGCGCTTCCGGTTGCGCAGGATCGATCGCGAGCGCCCGACGCGCTGCGGCTTCAGCCGCGCCGGGATTGCTGTCGGCCAGCGTGCGCGCCAACCCCACGAGCGCGGGCACGTACTGGGCATCGGCCTTCAGCGCGGTTTCATACGACGCGCGCGCTTCGGGCTCGTTGAACTTCTCGAGGAAGAGGTCGCCCCACCCGGTGTGGACCCGCGGGTCGTCGGGCGCCATGTTCGCGGCGGTCTGGTAGTAGGCGTTGGCGAGGCGCACCTGATCGAGTGCCTGCGCCGCACGGGCCGCGCGGCTCATCGCCACGGGTGTCCGCTGCGTCTGCACGACGCGCAACACCGCGTGCCAGAGCGGGAGCGCCGCCTCGCCCCGGCCCGTACGGGTCAGCAGCTCGGCAAGCGCGAGGGCGGGCTCGCCAGCCGGTTCGGATGCCAACGCCTCTTGCCAGGCCTGCTCGGCCTCGTCGTAGGCGCCACGGCGCTCCGCCATCCGGCCCCGGATGTAGGCGTCCACCCACGGCTGGTCGCCGGCGGCGGCGCGCGCCTCGTCGAACTTGCCGTTGACGAGCAGCGTGTGCCACGCCGGCACGGCCTCGACCTGCGGCTGCTGTGCGGCTTCGGACTGGGGAATCAGCCGAGGCACGGTGAACGCCGGTGCTTGCGCGAACGCGCCACAGGCAAGCAGGCACACCCCGGCGCCGACGAGTCCGACGCGGCCCGCGGACCGCATCGCGTGGCGGGCTGTTCTTGCGCCCGTGGCGCGCAACCGCGTCATCTGCGCCTGTGCCGGCATTATATGCACACGTCCGAGCCCCTCCCGGCGAGCGCCAGCGGCATGCTCGGCGACGCCGGTGGATTCCACTTGGACGAGTCGGCAGCGCGTTCGGATGGTCTGACGCGGCTCAGAACACCTGCCGCCACGTGAAGTGCATGATCGCGAGGGCGACCTGGAGGCCGCACGTGGCGACAAGCACATGCGTGAGCGCCGGTCCGCGCACGCGCCACCCGAGATAGATGAAGATGGGAAAGAGCGTCGAGGTGACGCGGCCCATCGAGAGGAACCCGCCCATGAAGAGGGGGGGCAGGACCGTCACGAGCACGAAGGCGCTCGACGCCACCCCGAGATGCCTGGCGACCGGCCAACTCACCCCGATGGCCAGGAGTGTCGCGGCCATGTTCAGGATCTCGACGGCGTGCACGACCGAGTAGCCGTACAGCCCCATGCCTCTCAGGTCCTGCCATCGCTGCTGGACCAGCACGTGCACACCGCTGAACTGGCGCCCCCATGCGCCATGCGCCTTCATCCAGAGGAACCACTCACCGGTCTGCGCGTGGAGCCACCAGGTGAATGCGAGCATGCCGAGGCCGGCGGAGGCGGCGCTCGGCAAGGCGGCCGCGAGTGTCTGCCAGCGGTAGTCGTCGCGCCGCCATGCATCGAGCGCCATCAGGCCCAGCGGCACGCTCAAGAGGCAGCCGTTCGGGCGCGAGAGTCCCGCCACGAGACCGAACGCTGCCGCGATCGCCCATTGCCGTCGCCTGAAATGATGGAAGGCGCCAACGGCACACAACAGGAACAGCCCTTCCGTGTACACGGCGCCATAGAAGAAGGCGAACGGGTACGTGGCCGCGAGTGCGACCGCGCTGCCGGCCGCTTCTTCGGAGTCGGTCAGGTCCCGTGCAAGGCGGAACAGGTAGACGAGCGCGCCCGTGAACGCGAACACGGACACGAGCGCCCCGGCCTGGAGCAGCCGGACGTGACGTCGCTCGGTGAAGGCATCGAACGATTCGGTCGGCTGGTCGGGGGATCCCCAGCGCGCACCGAGCAGCGCGGCGGCCGCACGCATCGTGTACGGGTAAGCCGGGAAGAAAGCGACGTTGGTCTGCGCACGCGCGTTGCCCCAGTAGTTGTAGCCGCTCTCGGCGATCCCGACGTACCAGCCCGCGTCCCAGCGCGCGAACAGGTTGCCGAACTCGTTGTCGGAGGTGCGGAAGGGCGGCCCGCCCTGGGGGTACCCGATCACGATGACACTGAGGTACGCCGTGTAGAGCACGACGAGGCGTGTCGTCACCACCCACGGCAGCGCCCGACGCAGGCCGCGATCAGCGACGATGCGGCGGAGCCTCGTGGCGGTGAGCGCCCACCACGTGTCGTGCCGCCACGCGAAGGATCGCAGCGCGAGCAGGCCGGTCATCACCAATGCCAGCTTCCAGGGCGACTCCGCCGTGATGCGCACGTGGTCGAAGCGCACACGGACGCCCCCGGTGAGCAGCGCCGAGAGCAGCAGCACCGCCGCCACCATGATGGTCACGTCGAGCAGGCGGACCCACCAGGGACGCGCGATACGGTCAGGATGCGGGACGCTCATGCGCGGGGAGCCAGACCCAGTGCGCGCTCTTCGACATGGATACGCCGGAGGAGGATGAGAGCGAACGTCACGGCAAACAGGGTACCGGCGATCGGGGCGCGCATCCACAAGGCGCTGCCGAGCACTTCGCCGGCGACGCCGACGTAGTTCGGGTGCCGGAGGACCCGGTAGATGCCGTGCGATACCAGCGGCGCCCCGGGCAGGACGATCACGCGAAACGTCCATCGCGGCCCGAGCGCAGCCACTGCGGCGTACTTGATGGTCTTGCCGGCGAGGAACACCGCCAGGCCGGCGGCGGCCCACGCGTCCCAGACGCCGCCTCGCAGCCACCCTTCGAGGCAGACCGCAAGGAAACCTGCGGGATAGGCCACCTGCATCCAGGGATAACCGGGATCGGGCACGGCGCGCGCGCCGGCCGCGCGCAGCGCCCGTTCGTTGGCCCCGGCGCGACGGGCTTCAGCGGCCATGGCGCCGAAGATGACGAGCAGCGCGACCAGGGGCAGCGCCGCGGCGGGCGT
>JAEZCY010000011.1 GCA_023429845.1 Acidobacteriota bacterium | reverse complement strand
GCGGCCCTCCCGGCCCGCGGCTCGCCTGGTTGTCAGTGCGAGCCGAGGCGCACGCTGACAACGGGCAAGGCGTCGTCGAAACGGGCCGTCGCCCCTGATTGCAGCGTACGAGCGCCGACGAGGCGGTGCGGTGTTGCCGACATGTCGTGCAGCGTGACGTGGACGACGCCGTTGGCGGTCATCGTGGGGACGAGGCCCCAGGTCCGCCCTCCCGGGACCTGCACTGTGGCGACCGAACCCGACGCCGACTTCAGCACGATCGGCGACGACATGCCGTCCACCAGCACATCGAGCGTCACGACATACGTCGCCGACGCCACTTGCACGAGCGGCACTCCGCTGCGGGCGTCCACCTCGACCCACTGCCCGTCGGTCGCGCATCGGGCGGCGCTACCAGGCTCGGCGCGAATCTCGATCTGCGCGCCGGGCGAGTACTTGTCACCCTCGTCATCAAGGCACAGGCTCGTGCGGGGAGCGGCCAGCACGTGCGTCTGTCCCACGAACGCGCGCGGCAGTGTCGGTCGCGTCTGGTCCAGCACGTCGGTGTGGCGAATCGCACTCGCGTTCGGAGTGACACTCCACGTGCCCCCGTTGCCATAGGCGATCTCCCGCACGGCGCAGAAGGCCTGCACATGCTGTCCTTGCGCTTCGCGGCGAGCGGCGTCTTCATCGATCAGGCGCGCATCGAGTAGGACGGTGGCGCCGGGTGCGATTGGCTGCGAAAGCCAGTCGGATTCGACGATCTGCACCGGCCTGTTCGCTGTTGTCGAGAACGAGAGGATCCCGATGAAGCGCACCCGATCGATCGCGACCGTCGCTTCGTTCTGCACCTCGAACGTGCCACAGACGCGACCGTCCGCCGGCGTGACGCGAAGGACGCGGAGCGCGCTGCCGTCCTGACGCGGCGCAAAGCCAAAAGGTACGTCGCCTTGCTGCACCGCAGCGCCTGCCGCAAGCAGCTCCGCCGACACATGCCGGGACGCAATGGTGAACGTGGAAGGCAACGTGACGACTGCGACGACGCCTCCAGCAACGGCCAGCAGGACGCGCGCGAGGGGCATGGACATGGTGGGCTCTCCTTCGAGCAATCGACGAACGCGGGTGATGAGTCGTGGACCAGCCATGCCGACCGCTGGTCGTGTGTGGGGCGCGGCGCCGAGTCGGGCGACGAGCGTCAGCGCCTCGACGTAGCGCGCGCGGTCGCCAGCCACGTCCACCGAGACGTCGTCGCAGCAGAACTCCCGCGCCTCGCGGATACGGCGGCCGATCCACCACGTCGCAGGGCTGTGGAACAGCAGCGCCTCGACGGCTGACTCCACGAGATGCGCGGCGTAGTCGCGCCGCGCGACATGCGCCAGTTCATGCGCGAGGATCGGTGCGAGACCGTCGTCGGGCATGTACTCGAGCAGGTGCGGAGGTATCAGCACCGCTGGTGCGCGAATCCCGACCGCGACCGGCGCGTCGATCTCGCCGGACACGGCAAGCCGCACGCCCGTGACGTGCACGCGCTCACTGAGGCGTTCGAACGTGGCGCGCACGGCGCCCTCGTCCATCAGCGTCGAGCGTCGTCCCAGGCGCGTAGCGGCGCGCCACCCGAAGAGAAGCCGCCCAAGCATGACGCTGGCGCCGACGATCCAGGCCAGGCCTGCCGCCCCGAGCGCCCGAGAGGACGGCTCCCAGGCCGTTCCTGGACCTGCATCCCGGTTCAGCAGGAGCGCGCCGCCGACGTGTCGGGGCGACGACGGGAGCGCTTCCACGATCAACACGCGGCTTGGTGATGACGCCGCCTGCACTGCTGGTGTGGGACCGGGCATGACGGTTCCGTTCAGGACCAGCAGCGGCAACGACGCGAGCGATAGCAGCAAGGCTGCGGCGAGCGCGATGACGGCGGCCCGATACTCGGCCGACGCACGGGCGCTGGGTCGGCGCAAGCGCCACACCGCCAGCGCGAGCGCCGGCAACGTCGTCGTCCACAAGGACAGCACCACGATCCATCCCAGCGCGACGAGCCAGGGATGCGTCAACAGTGCCGACGCCAGGTTCATGACTTGCCCCTCTTCTGGACCTGGTCCAGCAGTGCCCGGATCTCGTCGATCTCGCGGGCATCGACGCGCCGTCCTGCGAGCGCACTCTGCAGCAGGCTTCTTGCCGACCCACCGAATGCCTGGTCGAGCAGCTGCCCCGCCAGCACGCGCTGCGTCGAACTGCGCGGCTGCGCTGGCGCATACACGTGCGACTTGAACCGCTCCTCGCGCGTGAGCAGCCCCTTCTGATGCATCACCTGCATCTGCTTGAGCACCGTCGTGTAGCCGATGTCGCGCAGAGCGGACACGACGTCGTGGACCTCGCGCACGGTACTCGCGCCGCGCTCCCAGAGGGCCCGCAGGATGTCGAGTTCCGCGTCGGTGGGCGTGGGTGTGGCAGCACGTCTGGCCATGGACTCACCTCGATGCCGCCGTTGTACTACGACATTTGTCGTATGTCAACGATCGCGATCGTAGTCAGACCGACAGGACGCGCCTCGGAACCACCGCCTGCGTTGTCAACGCCGCCGCCGCTGCGGCGGCCGGTGCGGCGAGTGTCCGCGCTCAGTCCAGCAGGCCGATGCCCTTCAGCACGTCGACGATGCGCCGGCCCTGGTGGTCCACGGCGTCCGGCGTTCCCGCGGCGATGCTGCGCGCCATCGCGACCGCCTCGTCGTGACGGTTCTGATTCTTGTAGAACGACGCGAGATACGCGCGCGCCAGAGGACCAACCTGCGCGCCATCGCCGTACCACGCGTCGGCATGGTGCGCGATCGCCTCACGCAGCAACGTTTCGCGGTCGCCCTCCGCGGACATCTGCGCAAGGTAGAGCGCCGCACAGCCTGCTCGATTGGAGGCCGGGTACTTGTCGATCAACTCCTGCAGCCGCCCGCGACTCTCGGGCGCGCGCAGGTTCTTGTTGGCGCTCTGGTACAACTGCTCGATCTCGCGCAGTTGCTCCCGCGTGAAGGTCTCGAGGTCCCTGCGCATTCGCACTTGCGCGGTTGTCCGCAACTCATCCAGGGACGCTTCCGGTGCCGACTTCGGCACAGGCGGCGCCTGAGCCTGCGCGGCGAGGGTGACCAGTCCGAAGGCGATAGCGAGACTGGCAAGGGCCCGACGGCGGGCTGACGCGTGCCACTTCATGGTGTCCTCCTGGCGCCGGACCCCACGTCCGGTTCGCCGTGCGGCGTGCCGGATGGCACCGGCGCAGCACGCGTCGCGATTCAGGTTGAGTGACACAGGATGAGCGCTGTCGAGCGCCGTCGCTGCGCGCGTGACGTGACAACGGTGCGGGGTTCGACACACTCACTGCCTGTGCGCGAGTACCTGCGCCATGTCTCGCGTCGCCGTGCAGGCCGCGGCGTGGGAGCGGCCGGCACAGCCGCGCCAGCGATCTCGACTCAGGGTGCCGTCGCCGCCGGCAGCTTGAGCCGCGAGGACAGGGCTGCCCAGCACGGCGCCGTGCGTACTCGCTCGCCCACCCGACCGGCCAGCACGAGCCACACCCCCGGGTCGCGCCCGCTGATCGCATCGGCGATCCAGCCCGCCGCGGCATCGACCTCACCGCACACCAGGTGTGCTTCAGCGCGTGCGCGTGCAACGCCCGGGCTGAACTGGCGGCCGAGGCCGTCCAACAGCAGCCGCCCGCGCTCCTCGCTGCCGGTTCGGCGCAACATCCCCGCCAGGAAGCCGACCGCATTGGGATGCGTCGGCAAGGCGGCGAACGTCCGCTCCGCGCAGCTGAGCGCATCGTCGAGACGGCCCATCGCCGCGAGATTGCGTCCGAGGAAGCCGAGCGCCGGGCCGAACGCCGGGTCGACGGCCAGAACGGCCTCGAGTTCCGCCTGCCCGCGATCGCAGCGGCCTGCCGCCTCGAGTTCCAGCGCGTAGTGCACGCGCGTCAGCAGGTTCTCGGGGTCATCGGCCAGGGCTCGCTCCAGGCTCGAGACTGCCTCGGCATGGCACCCCAGCGGCGAGAGGTGCCAGGCCGCGTAGAGGCAACGGACCGCCGGCGACACCTGATGACGAAGCGACCCGACAGCGGCAAAGGCCCGCGCCGCCTCCTCCCATTCGTAGTCGTACACGCCACGCATCAGCGCCACCAGGGCTCGAGCTTCGGCAAGCGTGGGTTCGAGGCTGAGTGCGCGCTGAGCTGACACCCGCGCTGCCGGCATGCCATCGGCCGGAGGCAACGCGCCGATGACGACGAGCGTGAAGAAGTAGACCGCGAGGTTGGCGTGCGCCAGCGCGAACTCCGGATCCATCGCCAGCGAGCCTCCGAGAAAGCTGCGCACCCGCATGGCTCCGTCAGCGTGCGTGCCGCTCGTTCGCTCACGGCTGCCGGACGGCGGACCCTCGATCAACGGCGGCGCGGTCGGCTGCGGCGCGGTCGCTGACGGCATGCGGCGCTCCACCGCAGCACGAATCAGACCCGTTGCGCGCCACCACGCATCCAGCTCGGCACGGAACGCGAAGACGCTGCCGCGCGCCGTTGGTATGCGATGGACCGGCAGCTGCGCGGTGGCCTCCCATCGCTGCGCCGTGCGCACGCCGCGTTTGAGGTACGCAGCGATCTCCTTCCACGAATCGAGGCGGCCAGTCGAAGTCACGACAGCGCGGGTCCTGCGCGGATTGGCGGCAGACCGATTGTGGCACGTGGTGGCGTCACCTGACGCGACGTGGCGTGATGGTCGCGGCCGTGCCGGTGATAGCGTCGCCACCGATGCCTCCGGTGCGTGCGGCTTCCATATCCTCCACGCGCGCGCCTGACGGGGCGCGCACGGCAGGCGGCGCAGCATCCTGGCGCCGGCGCGGCTCCGGGTCGCGCTTCTACCTGGCGATGGGATATGTCGCGATCGTCATTGTCATCGCCGGGTTCGCACCGCGGCTCGTCGACACGTCGCGACGCGCCGCGCCGCTGACACCGCTCGTGGCTGTACACGCCGCATTGTGCTCGGCGTGGCTGCTCGTCTACCTGCTGCAGACCTACTTGATCGGCGCGCATGCTCGCCGCGTGCACCGCACCCTGGGTTTGTTATCGATCCCACTCGCCGTCACCCTGGTCGCGGTGGGGTATGCAACGGCGGTCGCCACGGCCCGACGCGGATTCGACCTCAGCGGTGTACTACGGACCGGTCACCCACTGACCGAACTCGTGTTCCCGCTCGGTGATCTCGTGTCGTTCAGCGCACTCGCGGGCGCCGGCTTCTTGTGGAGGGCACGCCCGCAGGCACACAAGCGCCTGATGCTGCTCGCGACGGTCGGGTCGCTCATGGCTGCGCCGCTCGCGCACCTGCTCGGGGTGTTGCTGCAGCCGGCAGGTTCGCCGCCGCTCATCGTGCTGATGCTGGCTCTGCTGTACTTCTCGGCCGCAATGCACGATCGCCTTCGTGATGGTCACGTGCATCCCGTGTCGCTCTGGGGCGGCGCGGCGCTGCTCGTCTGGGCCAACGTACGCGCCGCCGTGATCGGCCCGAGCGACGCGTGGCAGCGCTTCGCAGCCTGGCTGGTCCACTGAGCAGGCGCGGCGGTGGTCCGGGGCCGTCACTCGTCGCTCGACGCGGGTTCCGGCACGTCACGCATGCCAGCCGGACAGGGGCGACAGGCTCGGCCGCCAGGCTACGCGTCGCGCAGGACGAGTCGTGCGGCGCCCACGGCCTGCAGCGCCCGCACGCCGAGAGCCGTGGGACGGTATAACCGCTTCGGCGGCCCGATCGCCCCGTCGGGCGGCGTGTCCTGACGCGATGCGACAAGGCCCTTGAGCTCCATGCGGCCGAGGGTCACATACACCGTGCCGCGCTTGAGCGCGCCACCCGACCGCTCCACGAGTTCGAGGCCATAACGCTCCGTCCCTTGCGCGAGCAGTTCGAGGATCAGCAGTTCCTTACCCGAAGGGAGGCGCTCCATCGTCACGCCCTTCCGCCGGCGGCCGTTGCATCGTCGGTTCCGTACCTGAACGCGAGCACGGCGCCATGCACACCGATCCCGACCGCGCAAACAGTGACGACGAGCGAGAGGCTCAACAGGACATCGCCGGAGAGCCGGTGCGGCGCCGGGAACGCCTGCATCTGCAGCAGGAACAACGGCAGCAGCAGCATGAGGGCGATGACGCGGCTGAGCACGGCCGCGCCGCGGTCGACGTACCGCCGGGCCACGAGTGGGATGCCTACGGCCACCGCCAGCGCCAGCGCCGGCGTCAGTGATCCCACCATGTCGCTCACGACCACGGACGCGAGGTCGAACCGCTGGTCCCGAACCATCGTCGCAAGCAGCCAGGTGTTCTCGGCGACGGTTCGTGCAAACGCCGGACGTATGCTGGGCGGCGGCACGGTGGCCCACGACGTCAGCGTGGCCAGCGTCGGCAGGATCAGCGCGTGGCACCAGAACGTCAGCACTGCGAGCGCCACACCGGTCCTGGCTCGTCGTGCGAACGGCAGGCGCCGCCACGCGTCCCCTGCCCGTGTCGCCGACAGCGGCGTGAGCGCCGCGAACCAGATGAGCGGCAGCATCCAGGCGATGCCGACGGCAGACCCAGGAAGCACGCCGGCGATCCGCCCGCGCCAGCTCTCGACCGCCAGCATCGCAAGCGCGAACACCATGAATCGAGCGCTGGCGCCGACCAGCACGGGGCGGCTTTCCCGCATGGCGTCCAGATAAGGTCGAATCCCTCCCGAGGCCTCGTGCCGGCACAACGCCATCACGGCCATGCGGGCGAACCCGAGGCCGTATTGCGCACGCAGCCAGCAGCGTCGCCACCCCGCGGCACGAGCGAACTCCGTGGCCTGGTCCGATTCCGCCTCGTGCCACGCCCGACCGATCACCGGGTCGAGCGCCTCGATCGACCGACGCAGCAGATGGCCAGACACGCGTGTAAAGTACGGTCTTACATGATGTCAGTCAAGGCAATTCCGCCTTCGCCAGACGCACCCTCAGGGCACGTCGTGCAGCGGTCGGGCGTCGCCGGTCAATTCCGCCAGCAGCTCCGGCACGGCGGCCGAGGCCGATGGCGGAAACGTGACGAGCAATCGCACTTCGTCCGCGCTCTCGAACACCTCGAACTGCAGGAACGCGCAACATGTGCGCTCCTGGGCCACGAGTCGTTGGACGCGTGCTGCAGCGCCGGCCGAGTAGCGCAGGTACAGCGTGAGATCGCGGCGCTCCACCCGCCGGAGCGCGTCGCGGCTCAGCGCTGCGACGTCGGCCAGCCTCGCACGGTAGTCGGCCGGCGACAACGTACAGGCAATGGGGACCTCTGAGTCCACGGCTTCCCTCCCTGTCACAAGGGTAAGACGCACACACCCTGTCGTCACCGGGCCTTTGCGGTCCCGTCGGCTGTGGGTCCGCTCCCTCGCCGCTCGAGCATCCGCCGGGTCCCCCGGATTGGGGAGACGATGTCGGCCTGTTGCGGGATGCGGGCCGTCCCGGGCCCGCCTAGACTGCCGACATGACCGTCACGTCGGCGTCACACACCATCGACACCCGGACCGCGATGCGCGCCTACGCTGCGCTGGTGGGCGTGACCGGAGTCGTCATGGCCGGGTGGGGGCCGTCATGGCTCGGAGTACACCTCGCCGACCTGCGCTGGGGCCGGGCCGCACTCGTCCGCATGTGCGGCGCCCTGCTGATCGGCGTCGCCATGTGCGCGGCTGGCCTGGCCGCGGCGGACTCGCGCGCCCGGCTGCGGATGCTGTCGTGGTTCATCGCCGCGCACCTCGTCGTCTGGCTGATGCTGCTCGTGCAGATTCGCGGACCGCTCGGAGACGTGCGCCTGTTCTCGCACATCGCATCGCTGATGCTCACCGTCATCATCGGTCTGCTGTACATCCGCTTCCCCGGAGAGTGGCGCCGAGAACGGCCGCTGTCGATCGTCGACGGCGCGGACCGCCACGCGCACGAGCCGCCGTATGGTGTCTACGAGCAGGAGATTCGCGAGGCTGCCGCGCAGGAGGAACGCAACCGCCTCGCGCGTGATCTGCACGATGCCGTGAAGCAGCAGATCTTCGCGATCCAGACGAGCGCGGCCACCGCGGAGGCGCGCTTCGGCACCGACCTGGCCGGCACGCGGAGCGCACTCGCGCAGATCCGCCAGTCGGCTCGCGAGGCGGTCACGGAGATGGAAGCGCTGCTCGATCAGTTGCGTGCAGCGCCGCTCGGCACGACCGGCCTGGTGGCAGCCATCCGGCAGCAATGCGAGGCGCTCGCGTTCCGCACCGGTGCCGCGGTCGACGTGCAGATCGGGGAACTGCCTCATCCGGATGCGCTCGAGCCCGGCGCACACCAGGCGATCTACCGCATCGTGCAGGAGGCGCTCGCGAACGTCGGCCGCCATGCGCGTGCGCGACACGTGCGCGTCTCCTTGCGCGCCATGACCGGCCGGCTCGAGCTCACGCTCGAAGACGACGGCCAGGGGTTCGACGAGAAGCGTATGGCCGCCGGCATGGGCATGCAGAACATGCGGGCGCGAGCCAGAGAGATCGGCGGCCACGTCGAGGTGCACAGCGTCGAAGGGGCCGGGACGACCGTAACGCTCTCGGTGCCTGTCGAGACGCCGGAGGTCCGACAGTACCGACGCCAGCACACGCTGGGGCTTGCCGCGGTGCTCGCGGTGGGCAACGTGGTTCTCGTGCTCGATCTGCTGGAGAATGGGCCCGGCCTGGGAAGCGCGTCGATCGTGGTCCTCGCACTGCTGTTCGTGAAGCACCTGCGGACGTGGTGGCGGCTGCGTCGCGTTGACAGGCACCCGGTCGAGACACCCAGGGAGCCACTGCCGTGACGACACTCGTGCTCGTGGACGACCACCGCGTCGTGACGCGCAGCCTGAAGGCATACCTCGAGTCGTTTCCCGACATGACGGTGATCGCGATGGCGTCGAGCGGCGAGGAACTGCTCCAGCACCTCGACGCCTGGAAGCCGGACGTCGTCGTGCAGGATCTGCTGCTGCCCGGTGGCATGGATGGCATCGAGACGACCCGCTGCGTCCTCGCGCGACGACCCGGCGTGAAGGTGATCGCACTCACGGCATCGGTGGACGAGGCGCGGATGATGGGCGTCCTGCGCGCCGGAGCACTCGGCTACGTGCGCAAGGATGCCGAACCGGAGATCCTGCTGGCAGCCGTTCGCCGGGTGGCCGGCGGCAAGCCGTACATCGACCCTGGCGTCGGCGGGTACCTGATGAGGGCCAGCGCGGCGTTCGGCGACCTCACCCGGCGCGAACTCGACGTCCTGCGACACCTGGCGCTGGGCCAGTCGAACAGGGAGATCGCCGCGACCCTTGCCATCAGCGAGGAGACGGTGAAGACACACGTCGGGCACGTGCTGGGCAAGCTGCAGGTGGACAACCGCACGCAGGCGATCGTCCAGGCACTCAAGCGCGGACTCGTCACGCTCGACGAACTTGCGTAGCCTAGGGCCGCGCGCCGTCGCCGCGGCGGCTACGACGGCGTGACGCCAACCGCGCTGAGGTACTCGCCCATCGTCTTCGCGTAGTGCGGAAAGGCGACTTCCGGCTCCGGGATGTCGGCGTGCCAGCGCTTCTCCCACTCGAAGCCGTAGAACCCCTTGTAGCCATTCGACGCGAGCACCTGGACCTGTGCCTTCACGGGCACGTCGCCCTCGCCGACCAGCACGTACAGCCGATCCGTGCCGCCAGGCTTCGAGTCCTTCAGGTGCGTGTGTCGCACCCACTTGCCGATGCGCGCCCACGTGTCAGCCGGCTGCTCCTTGCCGCTCGCGAACGTGTGGTGCGCGTCCCACAACACTTCGAACGCGTTCGAGCCGACGCCGTTGACGATGTGAACGATGTCGTCGGAGGTCGTGAAGTCGCCGTGCGTTTCGATGATCACCGTCACGCCAGCCGCACTGGCGTGCGCGGCCATCTCGCGGAACCCGTCGATTACGCGCGCGATCACGTCAGCCTTCTGATCGCCCTTGGGCACCCGGTCGCCGAACATGCGCACGTACTTGACGCCGAGCGCCTTCGCCAGGTCGATGTAGCGGCGGCCCTCGTCGAGATGCTTCTGACGAGCAGGTCCCTCCTTCTCGTGCATGTTCGACGAGGCGCCGAGGTCGGAGATCACGAGGCCGAGCGCGGCGAGGTCGCGGCGTGCGTCCCCGATGCGCGATGGCGAGAACTCGGGAAGCTTCGTCAGGTCCAGTTCACTGCCCACGCCACGCAACTCGATGGCGGCGTACCCCATCCGGTCCGCCTGATCGAGGATCTGTTTCCAGCCCCACGTCGGACACCCGAGCGTCGAGAAGCTGATGGGATAACGGCGCCTCGCCTGCCCGCGCACGAGGCGCGGCACTGCCATCGAGGCCGCCACGCCCGCCAGGAAGGCCCGCCGCGTCGTCGTGCTCGTCATCGCGTCGCTCCGCTCGAGTGGGTCCGCATGGCCGGCACTCTACAGCAACTCGCCGCCAGGCCGCGAGCCGGTCATTCACGGCTGTCGGAGCAAGACCCGTCCGGGGCGCGCGTGCGTGTGCCGGCCGCGGTCGATCACGACGGTCCCGTTGACGATGACGTACTCGATGCCGGTCGGATACTGTCGCGGCTGCTCGAAGGTCGCCGCGTCGATCACGCGTGCCGGATCGAAGATCGTGACGTCGGCCCACAGCCCCGGACGCAGCAGGCCGCGATCGAACTGGCGGATCTTCGCGGCGTTTGCCGACGTCATCTTGCGCACCGCCTCCTCGAGACGCAGCAGCCCGGTTTCACGGACGTAGCGGCCGAGGACGCGGGGAAACGTCCCGAAGAAGCGTGGGTGCGGATGCGCGGGCCCCACCGTGCCGTCCTCATGCACGGCACTGCCGTCCGACCCGATCGACACGAACGGCTGGGCGAGCGCGACGCGCATGTCCTCCTCGCTGTGGTGGAAGAACACCGTCGGGACCGAGCCGCCGTTCTCGATCAGCAGTTCGAAGAGCACGTCGAGCGGCGGCTTGCCGACCGCCGCGATCACGGCATCCATCCGCTTCCCGGCGAACCGGTGATAGCGCGGATTGGACAGCGTCACGAGCAGCATGCCGTCCCATCCGCCCGTTGCCGTGTAGTGGTTGTACCAGTCGCCGAGAGGACTCGTCCCGAGGATCTCCCCCTCGAGTCTCTGTCGCAGCGAGGGGTCCTTCAGCCGCTCGACCAG
>JAEZCY010000359.1 GCA_023429845.1 Acidobacteriota bacterium | reverse complement strand
GGACAGGGGCGTCCGGGCGGCGGCGCCGCGCGTCGCGGCCCCGGTTCCCGCCGCTCTCGGTGATCGGCGGGGTCAGGCCCGCTGCAGGTCCGTGTCCGGTGCCGGGTGCCCCAGCAGCCGGCACATCGCCACCATCTGTCCCTTGTGGTGACAGGCATGCGTGAGCACGTGCACGAGCACGAAGGCGGGTGATCGCGGCGGGCCGATCCATCCGTGGTCGGACGCGTGCGACGCGTCGTGGTTGAGCGCCTCGTCGCCGAAGGCCGCGAGTTCGGCGCGTGTCTCTTCGACCACCTCGCGCTTGGCGCCGACCAGGCTCGTCAGCGTCGGGTGATCCCGTAGCGACCACTTGCGCGCGGGCCGTCCGTGCACTCTCGCCATCCACGTCGACTCGACCTCGAGCACGTGCAGGACCTGGTGCATCAGCGTCGGGTATCCGAACCCCTCGACCTCCTTAGACAACACGTCGGCCGGCATTCGGTCGAGGTGATTGATCAGGACGTCGAGGCTGTCGTGGACCCAGGTGTGCATGCGGTCGAGCGCGCCTCGCGTGAACGGCAGGGAGATGGGATCGCTCATGGCCAGAGGCTAACAGGTGCGCGCCCCGAGACCTCGCAGGACGCGGGCGCCGGCTGGGCTCTGTCGGCGACCATCTCGGTCGCCATTTCAGCATTCACTTACCTCTTCCCCGGGCGACGCGGCTGCGCTATCCTCCGCCTGTCGACGCCTCCTGCCGGCAACCGGCAGCGCGGAGAATCTTTCGCAGGCGAGCGCCACCGGCGTCGCGCGTGCCAGACGACGCGGCACGGCTCGCTTTGCGGAAAGGGGACGGATCGAATGAAGCGCATTGCCTCGGGACTCGCCGTTGCCGCCCTGTTCGCCATGCCGGCGCTGCTCTGCGCGCAGGATGCCGCCAAGGTCGAGCAGGGCAAGGCCGTGTATGCCGCCAACAAGTGCCAGAGCTGTCACCTCATCGACGGCAAGGGCAACAAGCGGTTCCCGCTCGATGGCGTTGGCGCGAAGCTCTCGGAAGAGGACATCCGCACCTGGATCATCGCCCCCGCCGAGATGGAGGCGAAGCTGACCAAGCCGACGAAGATCAAGATGAAGGCGTACAAGCTGTCGCCCGAGGATCTCGACGCGCTGGTGGCGTACATGCAGAGCCTCAAGTAGGCGCACGGAGCTTCCCGTGACCAACGGCTGGCCCGTCCTGCCGCGCGCGGTCACCGCGCATCCGGTGTCGGCGTTCGGCACTGCGCTCACCACGGTGAGTGCAGTGCTCGTGCTGCTCCTCTGGGTGCTCGAGAGCATCGGCTGGCTCGAGAACCCGTACCTCGGGTTGCTGACCTTCGTGCTGTTGCCGGCGCTGTTCGCGCTCGGTCTCCTCTGCATCCCGCTCGGGCTCTGGCTTGCGCGCAGGCGTGAGCGCCGCGGGCTGCCCGCGGTCAGCTGGCCCACGCTCGACCTCCGGGACGCCCGCGTCCGTGGCTGGGTGCTGCTGTTCGTGCTGGCCACCGTGCTCAACACGCTGCTCGTGACGGTGGCCAGCGTGCAGGCGGTCCACTACATGGATTCCCCGTCGTTCTGCGGCGAGGTCTGTCACACGCCGATGACGCCGCACTTCGTGCAGTGGCAGCAGGGGCCGGCACACACGAAGGTCGCGTGCGCAAGCTGTCACATCGGCAGTGGCGCCAGCGGCTTCGTCAGCGCCAAGGCCCGCGGCACCGCGCAGCTCTGGCACGTGATCACCGACAGCTACCCGCGCCCGGTGCCGACACCCGTCGCGCACCGACCACCGGCCGAGCAGACGTGCGGCAAGTGCCACGAGGCGACACGCTGGATCGGCGACCGTCGCCGCGTGTACACCGAGGTGGCCGACGACGAGGCGAACACGCCCACCGAGACGGTGATGACGCTGCTCGTGGGAGGCACGCGGGGCGATGGCACGGCCACCGGGTTCCACTGGCACGCGTCGCCCGACGTCGAGGTCGAGTACATCGCCACCGATGCGTCACTCGCGACGATCCCATGGGTACGGTCGCGCAACGCCCGCGGCGAGGTGAAGGAATTCGTCGTGGAGGGCTTCGACCCGGCCGGTGCGGGCGGCGAGCGGCGGCGCATGGACTGCATCGACTGTCACAACAAGGCGGCGCATCCGTTCGCGGCGAGTGCCGAGCGCGTGGTCGACCGTGCGTTCGCCGACGGGCGCCTCGACGCGAGGCTGCCGTTCCTCCGCCGCGAGGCGGTGCGGCTGCTCAACGGCGACTACGCAACGCAGGAACAGGCTCGCGCCGACATCGCCGCCGGCCTGGAGCGGTTCTATGCCGAGCAGGGCCATGCCACCGGCCCGGTCGATCGGACGTCGGTCGCGTCGGCGGCCCGCGTGCTCGCGGACCTGCGCGCGCTGAACGTGTTCCCGGCCATGCGCGTGACGTTCGGGACCTACACGAGCAACGCCGGCCACACCGATGCCGACGGTTGCTTCCGCTGCCACGACGACGAACACGTGTCGAAGGACGGCGCGGTGATCACGCAGGAGTGCGACTCCTGCCATCGGGAAGAAGAGGTGGCTCCCTCGCCGCAGTGATGCGCGGACGGCGGGAGCTCCGGGAAGGGTGCGCCGACGATCGGAGGGCTCATGAGACGTGCAGCACCATGGACCGGCATCATTGCCGCGTTCGCTGTCTGGGTCGCGGTGACGGCTGTGTCAACCCAGGCACGAGTCGGTGCCGGACAGGAAGGCATCGTCGTGGCCCGTCCGGTGCGAGGTGTCGCCGCACCGGCCGCACGGGTGTCGCAGCCCCAGCCAGCCGGCTACGTCGGCGCCGCCGTGTGCCTGGAGTGCCACGAGGAGCAGGCCGGTATCAACAGGACGGCACATGGTCGCGCCGCCAATCCGCGCACGCCGGCGGCGGCACAGGGTTGCGAGACCTGCCACGGACCTGGCCAGGCGCACGTCGACGACACTGCCGACGGGAAAATCCTGCGGTTCGGCGATACGAAGGTCGACCCGCGGACCGGCAACGAGACCTGCCTCTCCTGTCACACGAAGGGCCCGCATGCGCTCTGGGACGGCAGCGCCCACGACGCCCGGAACATGTCGTGCGCGTCGTGCCACAGCGCCCATTCGCCGGCCTCGCACGAGAACCAGTTGAAGACGGAGCGGCAGACGGACCTCTGCGCGTCGTGCCATCGCCAGCAGGCGGCAAAGATGCGGCGCTCGTCGCATATGCCGATCGCGGAGGGCAAGATGGAGTGTTCCTCCTGCCACAATCCGCACGGCTCCACCAACGTCAAGTTGCTGCGTGTGGGCAACTGGCTGAACGAGTCGTGCGTCAGCTGCCACACGGAGAAGCGGGGACCGTTCCTGCACGAGCACGCGGCCGTGCGCGACAACTGTTCGAGCTGCCACGATCCGCACGGGTCGCCGCACCCGCGCATGCTCATCGCCAAGCTGCCGATGCTCTGCCAGCGGTGCCACAACCATTCACGGCATCCGGCGACCATCTACGACCAGACGCAACTGAACAACCGCAGCAACCGCATGCTGTCGCGCGGCTGCGTGAACTGCCATTCGGCAATCCACGGCAGCAACCACCCGGCCGGCCTGACGCTGCTCCGGTAGAAAGGACACCGATCATGACGACACGCATCCTTGCAGTCGGCCTGCTCGGCGCCGTCCTCGGCACGGGCAGCGCCTCCGGGCAGACCCCGATCGGCCAGCCGCCGGCAGACGACGCACAGACCGACGCGCCCCTCGATGTGAACCTCCGGTCGGTGGACTTCGGCGTTCGCCTCGGTGACGTGAGCGGCGACGAAGCGCGCTTCCTTCGTTACCGCGACTTCCGCTCCGGGCCCGTCGTCAACGCGCTTCGCTGGACCAACGAGGACGACACGCGGGTCTGGCGTGCCGAAGCCGACAACATCGGCTATCGCGACCAGCGGTACGCGGCGCGCTTCGAGCGGTTCGGACGCTTCAAGGCGTGGTTCGCTTACGACCAGATCCCCTACGAGCAGGAGTACACGAGCCGCACGCCATTCACGCTGCAGGGCTGGACGCTGGCTGTCGTGGACGATGCACTGCCTGCAGCGATCCAGAGCGGCTCGACGACCCTCGTCAACTCGGTGGATGCGTTTGCCCGGGTGTTCGAGCTGCGCACGCGGCGCAACACGACGACCGTCGCCGGCCAGTACCAGGTCAACCGCAATCTCGACATCAACCTGGCGCTCGTCTCGACCGGCCGCGACGGCAATCAGCCATGGGGCGCCAGCTTCGGCATGGCGTCGACGTTCGAAGTGCCGGCGCCCATCGACACGCGAAACACGGAACTGGCGGCCAGCCTCGAATGGGCGAACCGGACGGCGATGTTCCGCGCCGGCTACGACGCCTCGTTGTTCGACAGCGATGCCCAGTCGCTCACGTTCGACAATCCTCTGCTCACCACCGATACGCCGACCGCGTCGTCGATGGGGCGCCTGGCACGCTGGCCCTCGAGCACCCTGCACACGGTGTCGGCAACCGGCTCGGTGGCGCTGCCGGCCAGGAGCCGCCTCATCGCCTATGTCGCGCAATCGGCCATGGCCAGCGACGTCGATCTGCTGCCGTGGACGGTCAACACGGCGATTGCTGCACCGCCGCTGCCGCGCACGTCCCTCGACGCGGATGCCGACATCACGGCGCTGATGCTGCGCCTCAACTCGCGGCCGACGCGTTGGGCATGGTTTGGCGCCAGCTTCAGGTCCTACGACTTCGACAACAACACGCCGCCGTTCGGCTACGACCAGAAGGTCAGCTACGACACGACGCTCGTGAACAGCCCTGGCGAGGCGTCGCATCCCTACTCGTTCAACCGGGCGCTGCTCGAGCTCGATGGATCGTTCACGCCTTGGCGTCACGGCGCGTTCCGCGTCGGTTACGTGCGTGAGGACGTAGACCGCACCAACCGCATCTACCGTACGACGATCGAGGATTCGCTCCGCCTCGGGTACGACTGGACGTCCAACCCGCTGGTCACCGCTCGCGCAAGTTACGTGCATGCGCAGCGTCGCGGACGGGGCTTCGATCCGGCCGTGCTCGAAGCCGTCGGCGAGCAGCCCGACATGCGTCACGCCGACATCAGCAACCGTGACCGTGACCAGGCACAGGTGATCGTCACCGTGATGCCGACCACCACGTGGGCGGTGAACGTCAACGGGTCCATCGGCAACGACGATCGTCCGGGCGTCGGCTTCGGGCTCCAGAGCCAGGACTTTTCGTCGATCGGACTCGGCGTCGACTACGCGCCCAACGAGGCGGTGTCGCTCGGGGCGAGTTACCTGTACGAGACGTTTGCCTCGCGCGAGGCCAGTCGCACCGCCAGCCCGCCGCCCGATCCGGGGTTCGTCGATCCGCGGCGCAACTGGTTCGACGACATCGACGAGAACGTCGACACGCTGAGTGCGTACATCGAGGTACCGAAGGTCCGCGGCAAGATCGATCTCGGTCTCACCTACGACTACACCCGCGCCGACACGCGCTGGACCTACAGCCTGGCGCCCGACACGGTGCTGCCGCCGCCGGTGCAGTTGAACCCGGTGTTCAACTCCTGGACGCAGGCGCGCGTGGTGTCCAACTACTGGTTGCGACGCAACCTCTCACTCGGCCTCACGTACCTGTTCGACCGCTTCGACGTCGACGACTGGGCACTCGGGCCGCAGACCCTCGACCGTCTCGCCTACAGCAACACGTTCCTGCTGATGAACTACACCTGGGAGCCATACACGGCGCACACGGTGTGGCTGAAGGCGACGTATCTCTGGTAGAACGGGCAACGGGCAACCGGGAATCGGCCAACGGGGGGCGCGGAACGGAGCCGGGCGCTTGGCGTTTCGGGAGAATGCTGGGATGCTCAGGTCGCGATGTCGATACTTCGGGCCACATCCCTGCTGCTCTTCCTCGGCGTTGCACTGACCGCCATGCCGCGGGCGGGCGGACCTCCGGCCACGCCATGGGTCGTTGCACACCGTGGGGCGTCAGCCTACGCGCCCGAGAACACCGTTCCGGCGTTCACGCTCGCCGCTACGCAGGGCGCGACGTTCGTCGAGATCGACCTGCAACGGACCCGCGACGGCGCGCTCGTGTGCCTGCACGACCTGACGCTCGAGCGGACGACCGACGTGGAGACGGTGTTCCCCGACCGTGGCAGGCAGGTCACCGTCCGCAGCGAGACACGGAGGCAGTGGCCGCTCGCCGATTTCACGCTCGCCGAAATCAGGCGGCTCGACGCGGGGCGGTGGTTCGACGCGAAGTTTACCGGCACGCGCATCCCCACGTTTCGGGAGACCATCGAGGCCGTCAAGGGCCGGACCGGCCTCTACATCGAGCTCAAGGCACCGGACCGTTATCCGGGCATCGAGGCCGAGATGCTGCGCGAGCTGAAAGCCGCGGGGCTCGATCAACCGTGGGCCGACCCGAGGACGCCGATCGTCGTGCAGTCGTTCACGGTGAGCAGCCTGGAGATCCTCTCGCGGGAGCTGAAGACACCGTTGCCGCTGCATCTCCTGTTCGGCCCTGCCGATGCGGCGCGCTGGGCGTCGGAGGCCGGTCTTGCGCAGGTCCGAACGTTTGCCACCGGTCTCAGCCCCGACAAGCAGGTGATTGCGCACGACCCCACGCTCGTGGCGCGCGCGCATGCCCGGGGCATGCCTGTCACGCCCTACACCTATCGGGCGACGGCTGTGGGCAGCGGGTTTGCCGGCGTGCGCGAGGAAATGCAGACGGCGCTGACGCACGGCGTGGACGGCGTGATCACCGACAACCCGGATCAGGCGCGATAGGGAACGTCGGAACGTCGAACGCCGAACGCCGAACGCCGAACGTACGACGAGGCTAACAGTTCACGGCTTGACCAGCAGATACTCGCCCTGGTCGGCGGTCCGGCGGAACGAGACGGCCTCGTAGCCGCGCGCGAAGAGTTCCTGGAACTGCGCGCGTGTCTGCAGGCGCCATTCGGTCGCCAGGTCCGGCGACGCCTGGAGCATCGCCGAGAAGCGGCGCGGCACGGGCACCGACACCACAGGCGTGTCGGGCAGGCGCCCTGCGGGGCGGTAGACGTCCCATCCGGCGGCACTCGACTCCACGAGCCCCGCCGCCCGGCACGTCTCGGTCTCGACCCGCGTGATCAGCGACGAGCGGCGCGGCGTGCCGTCGGCCTCGACGTCCCACGTCGCGATGAAGCGGTCGGTCGGCGCGCCCCGGTGCAGGTCGCTGGCGGAATCGCCGTACACGTGCTCGGCATACTCGAAGGCGCGTGCGCCGAGCTTCACCAGGTTCAGGTGCGCGTTCAGGCTCTGAAGTGGGTCGTACGTCCATTGGATGCGCGTGTACCCGCGGGCGGCCACCCGTCGCGCCTGCTCGAACTTGAGCAGCGTCCCGAGTCCTGCGCTGCGCGCCGCATCGTCCACACCGGTCATGTGCGACCAGTGGGCCCGCTGGCCGTGACGGTCGGCGGGCATGGAGAACGCGAATCCGCGGAGCGCGCCGTCCACGAACGCGCCAAGCACCAGCGCTCCCGACTTCACGAGGGCCACGAGCAGCAGCACGGGGCTCACGTCGAGGTCTCCGAGGCCCCAGACGCGCCGCTCCATTTCCTGGACGAGGCGAAGGTCGTCCACGTGGGTCAACTCGCGGAACTCCACCGACAGGCGATCCGCGTCGGCGGGGTGAGAGACCGGAGAGGGAGCGGCCGACATCCTGAACAGAATACAAGGCGGCGGGCGGGCCGTGCAGATCCCGTCCGTGAATCTGCCGCCGCGCGCGAGGCGGTACGATCCGCGTGATGCCGAACCGAGATCTGTCCCCCCCTGCACCGCCCCGCTCGTTGTCTGCTGCTGCTGCCGTCCGGCTCGCGTCCGTGGAGGTGCGGCTCGTGCGCCTGACGCTCGTCAGGCCGTTCGAGACGAGCTTTGGCCGCATCGACGCCCGACTCGTGCCGCTCGTGCGCATGGAGGCCGACGGAGTCGAGGGCTGGGGCGAGATCGTGGCCGACACGGCGCCACTCTTCAGCGACGAGACCGTCACCACGGCTCGCCACGTGCTGGCCGATTGCTTCGTGCCCGAGTTGCTGTCGCGCACGCTGTCGTCCGTGCAGGATGTGGCCGCAGCGCTGCGCCGCTTCAAGGGCCACCGGATGGCGAAGGCGGGGCTCGAACTCGCGTTCATGGATCTGGCTGCCCGCTCGCGGGGCATCTCGGTGGCCGAGGCCATCGGCGGTGCGCGCGATCGGGTCCCGGTCGGGGTGAGTCTCGGAATCGAGAAGGACGTGCCCACGCTGGTCGAGCAGGTGTTGGCGCACGTGGCGCAGGGTTACCAGCGGATCAAGTTGAAGATCAAGCCGGGCTGGGACGTCGACGTGGTGCGCACCGTCCGGGCGAGCTATCCGGACGGGCTCCTGTCGGTGGATGCCAACAGCGCGTACACGCTTGCCGATGCCGCGCACCTGCGCGAGCTCGACGCGTTCGGCCTGCTGATGATCGAGCAGCCGTTGGCGCACGACGATCTGGTGGATCACCAGGCGCTGCAGCAACAGATCCGCACCGGCATCTGCCTCGACGAGAGCATCGTGCACGCCCGCGCCGCGGCGCAGGCACTGGCGCTCGGGAGTTGCCGGCTGATCAACATCAAGATCGGGCGAGTCGGCGGTTACACCGAGGCACTCGGCATCCATGACGTCTGTCACGCACACGGCGCGCCGGTGTGGTGTGGCGGCATGCTCGAGTGCGGCATCGGTCGCGCCCACAACGTGGCGCTGGCGAGTCTGCCGAACTTCACGCTGCCCGGCGACATCTCCGCCAGCAAGCGGTATTGGACCCGCGACATCGTCACCCGGCCGTTCGAGGTAGCGCCCGACGGCACCGTGGAGGTGCCCAAGCGCCCCGGCATCGGTGTCGAGCTGGACGAGGACTTCCTCGACGAGATCACCGTAGACCGGCAGGTGTTCACCGCCTGACGTCGCCGGACCTGGCCGTCCTCGGTCCCACGTGGCCGTCCCGCCCCCCGGCAGGCGTCCCTCCTCGTACGGCGCCGTTGGCCCCTGGGTCCCTCCTGCCGCGTCGCCGTCGCCGCTTGGGTTCCTCCTCGGGCGTCGCCTGGGTTCTCCTGCTGCGAGCCGTCGCTCCCTGGGTTCTCCTGCTGCGTAGCCGCCGCCCCCTGGGCGACGGACGGAGGCGCGCGATCGCTACACGCCGTGCGCGTCGATGGCGACGAGGATCGCCGCGGCAAGTGCGGCGCGGTCGGGCAGCGACGCGATCTCGACGTGCTCGTGTCTGGCATGCGCGCCATAGCCGACGGCGCCAAGTCCGTCGAGCGTGGGCACGCCGATCGCCGCCGTGAAATTGCCGTCCGAGGCGCCGCCCGTCGACCCGGCACGCACGTCGAGGCCGATCGCGGCGCCGGCGTCGCGCGCGAGCGCATACAGCCGCTGCACGTGAGGTCCTGGCTCCAGGGGCGGGCGTGAGAAGCCGCCACGCCAGTCCAGGCGCACGCGTGCATCGGTCGGAGCGAGTTCGCGGAACGCGCGCTCGATGCGGGCCTGCTCGCCCGCCTCCGCCACGCGCACGTCGATCTCGGCCTCGGCGTACTCGGCCACCACGTTCGAGCGCGATCCGCCGGCCAGCCGGCCGGTATTGATGGTGGTGCCGCGCGCCGGCGCCTCGAGCGCCTCGAGGGCGAGCACCTGGCGGGCGATCTCGGTGATGGCTGACGCGCCGTCCTGCGGCGCAATCCCGGCGTGTGCCGGAATGCCTCGGGCCTCGAGGTGGAAGGTGCCGACGCCCTTGCGGGCCGTCTTCAGCACACCGCCGGGGAGTGCCGGCTCGAACACCAGCACGGCGTCGCTCGAGCGGGCTTCGGCCTCGATCAGCGCGCGAGACGTCGCGCTGCCGATTTCCTCGTCCGTGGTAACGAGGAGGCGGACATGCACGCGTTGCAGGCTCGGCGCGGCGATCGAGGCCGCAAGCATGGCGATCGCCAGCCCCGCCTTCATGTCGAACGTCCCGGGACCGAAGAGCCGGCCGTCCCTGACCTCCACGGGCATCGTCGCAAGCGTGCCGACCGGCCACACCGTGTCCAGATGACCGAGGAGCAACACCTGCGAACGCCCGGCGCCGAGGGTGCCCAGCAGGTGCGCGCCCGTGCCTGCCTGCGCCACCCGCTCGACAGTGGCGCCGATTCCCTCGAGGAGGCCCGCCACGGCGTTGCCGCACTGGTCGAGCGCTGCGGCGTCGCCACTGGGCGATTCGATGCGGGCGAGCTGCTTCGCGGTGTCCAGTAGCCAGCTCGCGCGTGCGAGGCACGCGCCCCGCAGGTCGCGCATCGTCGGGGTCATTCCTTGCCGAGCCGGTCGATGTCCACCGGTTGGCCCGCCGCCACGACGTGGCGGACGCGTCGGATGTCGGCGATGTCGGCGAGCGGATTGCCGTCCACCGCCAGCAGGTCGGCGTGCGCGCCCGGCCGCACGGCGCCGAGGTCGGCACCGCCCGACCCGAGGAACGCCGCCGCATTGTGCGTCGCCGCGACGAGTGCCTCCGTTGGCGTCAGCCCGGCCGCCACGAGCAGTTCCAGTTCCCGCCAGGGAGCCTCGCCACGTCCGGCGTGGGGTACCTCCGTGTGTCCGCCCATCACGACGCGTGCGCCCCGCTCGTGCAGACGCTTCACGAGCGCCTGCATCGCCTGGAAGCCACGTGCGCGGTCGGCAGGCGTCACCGTGCTGTTCTTGCGTGCGGGGTCGGTCGCGCGCGCCTCGAACACCGCGAGGGTGGCATCCACGAACGGCCGGTTGCGCTCGACGCTCGCATACAGCCGTCTGGCCTCGGGTCCGTCGAGGTCGGCGCCGGCAAACAACGCGTACCGTCCGTCGCCGCGGGCGCCGTTGGCGATCAGCACGCTCTGCCGGTAGCGTTCCGCCACCATCGGCGCGACGATGCACTGGACGAACGAGGTGATGTGTTCGATGCCGGTGAGGCCTGCGTCGAGAAGGACGGAGGCGTCCAGGATCTCGAGATGGGCGGTGCTCGGCACGCCTCGCTCGCGACATGCCTCGATCACGGCCAGCGCGCTCGCCAGCGGCAGGCGGAAGTAGATCTTGATGGCGGTGGCCCCCCCGTCTACCGCGCGATGCACCTGGCGCCGCGCTTCCTCCGGGTCGCGCACCACCACCGAATCCTTCGGGTACGCGGGCTGTTCACCATCCAGGTGTGGGCCGGTCAGGAACAGGCGCGGCCCTGGCAGCCGCTCGGCCGCGATGCGGTCGCGCAGCGAGGCGTGCAGTTCGAGCCATTCGCCGGGATCGCGGTAGGCGGTCACGCCGTGCGCGAGCTGCCTCAGCGCGAGGCGCGGGTCCTCCTCGATATGGAAATGCAGGTCGATCAGTCCCGGCAGAATCGTGCCGTCCGGCACCCGCAACACCGGCGCGCCCGCTGGCGCAGGCACGGCCGCTGCGGCGCCCGCGGCCACGACGCGGCCTCCGCGCACGACAACGCGTGCCCCCGACGTGGCAACCAGGGTGGTGCCATCGAACAGGCGGGGGGCTTCGAGGACCAGCGTCCCGTCGCCTTGCTGTGTGAAGGCCGCGGCGCGCGCGAAGGGTGCGCCATATGCGCCCGCGGCAGCCAGAGCCAGCAGGCGACGTCTCGTGAGTCCGGGCGTGCGAGGTGTCATCGAATCCTGTTTCACTCCACCGAAAGGTCAGGCACCACGAAAGCGGGTGAAGCTTACCGCACCGCCCGGCTATGCTTGGACGACATGTCCTGCCGGCCGTTTCGTGCTCTCGCCTCCTGGGTGGCGCTCGTTGCGCTTGTCGTCCACCCCACCTTCACCGTGTCGGCTGCCCAGGCCCCAGCGCGCCCCCGCGCGGCGCGCCAGGCACGCGCGGCAGACCAGGGGCCGGCCGTCCGGCTGGTGCTGCTCGTCGCCGTGGATCAGTTCCGCGCGGACTATTTCTGGAGATTCGGGCCGCCGAAGGCCGGGTTCCGGACGCTCCTCACGCGGGGCGCGGTGTTCACCGACGCGCATCTCGAGCACGGTCACACGGTCACGGCGGTGGGCCACTCGACGATGTTGACGGGGGCGACGCCCAGCATCAGCGGCATCATCGACAACGCCTGGTACGAGCGCTCCTCCCACGCCATGGTGGAGAGCATCACCGACAAGACGGTGCAGGTCGTCGGCGGCAACGAGAACGCCGGCATCGGCGCGTCGCCCCGTCGGTTGCTTGTGACGACCCTCGGCGACCAGTTGAAGCTCGCCTCGCGCGAGGAGGCCGGCGTGCCGGGGGCGCCGCGCGTCATCGGCATCTCCATCAAGGACCGCAGCGCCATCCTGCCCGCGGGCCACGCCGCCGACGCCGCGTACTTCTTCCGCGGCGGCCGGTTCGTGACGACCACGTACTACCGCGACGCCTTGCCTCCGTGGGTCGAGGCGGTGAACGCCCGGCACATTCCGGACTCCTATGCCGGCAAACAGTGGCGTTTCGACGGCGGCATGCATGCCTACCCAGGGGAGCCCGGCAGCGCGCTCAACACGGCCGTGCTGGCGAGTCCCGCCGGCAACGAGCTGGTGCTGGCCATGGCCCGGTCCGCCCTGGAGCACGAGCAGCTCGGGCAGCGCGGCGTCACCGACGTGCTCACGGTGAGCTTCTCGTCGAACGATTCGGTGGGGCACACCTATGGCCCCGAGTCGCCGGAGGTGCGGGAAATGACGATCCAGACCGACCGGCAGATCGAGGAACTGCTTGCCGAGGTGGACCGGCGGGTGGGGCTGGCACACGTGCTGGTCGCGTTCACGACCGACCACGGGGTGGCCCCGACGCCCGAGGTTGCCGCGCGGCGGCGGGTGCCCGGGGGCCGGTTCCAGACGCGCGAGTTGACCGACGCGGTCGATGCGGCGCTCGACGCGCGCTTCGGCGAGGGCGCGTGGATCGAGCGGACGGCGCTGCCGCACATCTACCTGGATCATGCGCTGATGGCGAGCCGCGGCGTGGACGCCGCCGAGGCTCGTGCCGTGGCCGCAGACGCGGCATCGGCGGTTCGGCCAGTGGCGCGGGTGTATACGCGGGACGCGATCCTGTCCGGGCAGATGTCCACGGACCTCATTTCTGCACGGGTGACGCGCGCTTATCACCGCCAGCGCTCGGGCGACCTGCACGTGGTGCTGGAGCCCTTGTGGATGACGGCCGGCGCAGGCACGACGCACGGAACCCCGTACAGCTACGACGCCCACATTCCGCTGATTCTGATGGGCCCCGGCGTCGCCGCCGGGACCTATCACGAGCGGGCAGCCCTGAATGACCTGGCGCCGACGCTTGCCGCGCTGCTCGGCGTGGAGCCGCCCACGGGATCCCAGGGGCGCGTGCTCGGCGAGGCGCTGCGGTCCGGGGCAGGAGCTGCCCGGCCAGCGGCCCACACGACCGAGGCGCCCCTCTCGGTGCCGGGCGCGGTCTTCCGCACTGCGCCGTGATTCGCGTCTCGGACACCATCCTGCTGCGTGAGCATGAGTTCGAGGAACGCTTCGTGCGCGCCTCGGGGCCAGGCGGGCAGAACGTCAACAAGGTAGCCACGTCTGTCCAGTTGCGGCTCGACATCGGGGCGACCGATCTCCCGTCGGCGGTCAAGGCGCGGCTGCGCCGGCTCGGCGGCAGCCGGGTCACGACCGAGGACGTGCTGGTCATCGAGGCACGCGAATACCGCACGCAGGCTCAGAACCGCGTCGCGGCGCGGGAGCGGTTGCGGAGCCTGCTCGAGCAGGCGGCCGTCGCGCCGAAGCGCCGGACGGCAACGCGCCCGTCCCGTGCGTCGCGCGAGAAGCGGCTCGAGTCCAAGCAGAAGCAGGCCGACCTCAAGCGGTCGCGTCGCGCCGGGAGCGACGAGTGACATTGGTCGGCTCCTTGCACCAGTCGGGAGCCATGGACAACGACCGACGCCAGACCACGCAGCCGCCGACGCGCGACCGCGCCGACGAGCACACGCCAGCCAGACAGGGAGACATCCTCGGCATCTCGGACGCTGACCCGGCTGTCGAGATTCCGCGCGCCACCCCCGACCGTGGGGGCAACCCGGCAGGCATCGAGATCGGACCCGCCGCCTCGCCGATGGGCGGTCTCCGCCGCACCAAGGGCGCCACGGGTATCGACATGGGGGCGGGGGGGACCGGCACCGGCATCGAGCCGCCCCGGACCAGCCGACCGGACCCGACAGAGTAGGCATTCGACGCGGCGAGGGACGGAGTGAAGAGGCCCGCGCCGGGCCCTCCGTTCTTCGCCGGCTCTGCAGCTGGCCCCCCCCCGCACCTCCAATTTTCGTAGGCTTTTCGTACCACTCCAGCGCCTGCGAAGCCCTTCCATCACAACTCTGGCCCATCAGTTCGCAGCTCTGTCCACTTAGTGACAGTAAAAGCTGGAACTATGTTGTCGAATGCAACAATTGGTACATTGTCTGGGCGCACACGCGGGAACCCAAATGTGCTCAGGCCGACGAAATTGCATGTCGATGGGCTCAAAAGTGGCGTACCCGTACATTACACGTGTCTTGGCCTGATGCTTGCTATTCAATGGCGCGGGTTCGCGTTCGTCGTGAGTCCTTCCCAATAACTGCACGAACACACATGCGGGTCTGTCCAGGAGGTCCCGCAGCGCTCTTGATGTGCGTGTGTGCACGTGTCGCGTGCCGGTGGACGGCAAGTTGGTCGTCCGGGTCCCCTGTCAGGCGCGTCTTCGTGACCGCGCAGTCGCGCGGTCGAACGAGGCTCTGTGCGTCAGGGGTGGGTGCCGCGGGGAAGGACGACCGGCTCGCCAGGAGTTCGATCGCATGCAGCTTCCGTCCGTCAGTCCCTCCCTCTCGCGTACCGGGTCGCTGGTCCTGCTGGCACCAACGGCCTCGGCGGTGCCGAACACGTTTCGCGGCGTCGATGTCGATGCTGCGCGGCACGCCACGGTACTCGCGGGGCTGCAGCAGTTGCGGGGCCGCGCCTACCTCCGGGATGGCGCAATTACCGCCGACCAACTGACCGCCGATGGCTGTCACGTCCAGCCGGCCGACGATGCGAGCTGGCACGTGGTGTCGCTGCAGGCCGACGGCCGGGTGATGGCCTGCGCGCGCTTCCGTGCGCACGCCGGCGACATCGCTCCAGAAGCGCTCGGAGTCTGGTCGTCCGCGCTGGCGCGCAGTGCCGCATGGTCGAACCGGCTCCGTCACGCCATCGAGAGCGACATGTCCCTCGCGCGGGTGCGTAACCTCGTCTATGCCGAGGTCGGGGGGTGGGCGGTCGCGGAGGAATGGCGCCGGACCACCCAGGCTGCCACCACGGCGCTCTCCACCTATGCCCTCGCCGAATCGCTTGGTGGCTGCATCGGCATCACCACGGCGACGGTCCGGCACTGTTCTTCGCGGATCCTGCGCAAGCTCGGTGGCCGCTCCCTCGAATGTGGGGGCGAGCAGGTCCCGCCGTATTTCGACCCGCAGTACGGCTGCGACATGGAGCTGCTTCGGTTCGATTCGAGCGCACCGGGCCGCAAGTACGACGTCCACGTGGCGCGGCTGGCGCGTCAGCTCCTCGACCTTCCCGTGATCTGCGCCACCCCCGGCCTGCGCACGGCGCCGAGCGAAACGCCGCACGGGCTGCTACCCTCGCTGGCTGCGCTGGCCGAGAGGCATGTGCCTTGCTTTGGCACAGGAGAGCTCGCGCCCGCCTGATCCAGACTCATGCCCGTACTGCCCGTCGAGGTTCCCGCTGCCGCCAAAGATGCGTGGGCCTCGATCGTGGGTGCGGAGCATGTGATCGACGAGGCGGGCACCCGCGCCGCCGCTGCGACCGCGACCTTCGAGACGCACGCCCGAGTACCGTTGATCATCCGGCCTGCGACCCGCGAGGAGGTGCAGGCCTGCGTGCGCGTCGCCAACGAGCACCGGACGCCGCTATACCCGGTGAGCAGCGGCCTGAACTGGGGCTACGGCTCGCGCGTGCCGGCGTCCGATCGCAACGTCATCCTCGACCTCCGGCGGATGACGCGCATCGTGGATTTCAGCGAGACGCTGGCCTACGTCACGGTGGAGCCCGGCGTCACCCAGCAGCAGCTGTTCGACTTCCTGAAGGCACAACGGTCTGGCCTCTGGATGGACGCCACGGGCACGAGTCCGCTGGCCAGCCTCATCGGCAACACCATGGAACGGGGGTTCGGCCACACCCCGTATGGCGACCACTTCGCCCACGTTTGCGCGCTCGAGGTGGTGCTCGGCGATGGCAGCTGCATCGGCACCGGCTTTTCCCGCTTCGGCGAGACGGTCACGGCGCCTGTGTATCGCTGGGGGCTGGGCCCGGTGCTCGACGGCCTCTTCACCCAGTCCAACTTCGGCGTCGTCACCCGCATGACGATCTGGCTGATGCCTGCGCCGGAGCGATTCGAGGCCTTCTTCTTCCGGTGTGAGCGGCCGGGCGACCTGGGTCGCGTCATCGACGCCCTGCGCCCGTTGAAGCTTTCGGGCACGCTGCGCAGCGCGGTCCACATCGGCAACGACTACAAGGTGCTGAACGGCCTGCAGCAGTATCCGTGGGGCGAGATGCAGGGCCGGACGCCGATCATGCCGGCCGACATGGCGCCCTTCCGGTCGCGGCTGCGCATGGGCCTGTGGAACGGGTCGGGCGGCCTGTACGGCACGGCGGGCCAGGTGGCCGAAGCGCGCCGGCTGGTTCGGCGACGCCTGCGGGGCATCGCCGGCAAGCTGCAGTTCCTCGACGACCGGCTGCTCGGGCTCGCACGGCGGTTCGCGGCGCCGTACCGGCTCGTCACGGGCTGGGATCTCTCGGCAACCCTCGCGCTGCTGGGGCCGGTCTACGGGCTGATGCGCGGCGTTCCGACGGCGCAGCCCCTGGCCAGCGCGTACTGGCGCAAGCGGACGCCGCCGCCGGCGCAGATGGATCCCGACCGGGATCGGTGCGGGCTGCTCTGGTGCGCCCCGGTTGCACCCCTGGAGGGAGGGCACGCGGAGCGGCTGGCCGGTATCAGCAGCGACACCCTCCTGAGTCACGGGTTCGAGCCGCTGATCTCGATCACGCTGGTCACCGAACGGGCCATCACCTGCGTGGTGTCGATCGCGTACGACAGGGACGTTCCCGGCGAGGACGCGCGCGCGCTGGCGTGTTACCACGCGCTCCTCGATGCGCTGACCGCGGCCGGGTACCACTCCTACCGGCTCGGCATCCAGGCGCTGGGGCGTTCGCCGGGCGACGACACGGCGGCCGCCTTCGTGGCGCGACTGAAAGCCGCGTCCGACCCCAACGGCATCCTTGCGCCCGGGCGCTACGGAATCGGCGCTACGCCTGAGCCCCAGTGATTCATGGCGCAACGCTCAAAGCGTAAAAGATGGACACCGTGTACGACCCTTGTACGATAGTCGAGCGGGCCTCAGGGTGTGCGGTTAAGGCACCTTCGCTCGTTTCTTAAGTAAATAGCCGCGTCGGCGCTGGGTTAACGATGTGCGCGGATTCGGCGCACATTCTGCATCAGACGACGCCGGCTTTGGCTCTCCGCACGATTCTGTTCTGGGGGGCATGAAAGGGATGGCTATGAAACACCTGTTTACAGCAGCAGTTCTGGTGGCGGGCAGCATGGTTGCTGCATCTGCCAGCGCTGCGACGCTCGCGGGGTCGTTCGACCTGGCGAGCCTCGGAAACGCGAAGGTTGGCCCGGACTACATCGACTGGGGTCAACAGGGGCCGGTGTACGGTCCGACCGACGGTGACGTGATCTTCACGTTCGGCACCGGCGACTTCGGCGCGGGCGGCGACTACAACCTGGCACTCACGCTGGGCGGCCTGAAGGACCTCGATCTCCTGACGGCACCCGTAGGGGCCCCGCTCTCGATCAGCAACTTCCTGACGTCCGATGTGTACAGCAATCTCGACTTCACGCTGACATATCTGGCGCCCGGGTCGGGCACGGCGGCTGGCTGCGGCAACTCGCCGGGCACCAACTGCACGCCGTTCGTCGGCTCGCCGTTCACGATCGTCAACGGCCAGGCACTGCCGAACGGCCAGATCGGGTCGGGCGTGACGGTGAACATGGCTGGCACGGTCAGCGACGGCAGCGGCGATCCCGTGTCGTACTGGTCGGCTGCGTTCACGACGCAGTTCGCCACGCTGAGCTCGGGCGAGATCCTCGCGATGATCGATGACGAAGGCTTCGTCGAGTCGGCGTACTCGGCGCAGTTCGTTGTCGACGTCACTCCGGTGCCGGAGCCTGCCAGCATGGTCCTCACGGGCCTGGCGCTGTCGGGCATGGCGATGTTCATTCGTCGCCGCCGCTCCTAAGCAACACCTGGTGCCCGGCAGGGGGGGTGACTCCCCGGGCCGGGCACTTCGTGTCTTCGCCGCACCGGCGACCCTCCTAGCCTTTCGGCAACCCCGGCGTGACGCGCAACGCGTTCTCCGAGTAGACCTTCCGCAACACCTGGTCGGGCAGCTGCATCCCGTACAGCTTCCAGAACGCGTGGTAATCGCGGTAGTAGTCGAAGTACTCGTCGCCGGTCTCGAACACCCGCCAGTAGTACGGATACTCGCTCGGCACGTACGCGTCCTTGCCGAACAGGATGCGGTCCTGATAGCGGATGAAGAACTCTCGCGCCGCTCGCGGCTGACGGCCGAACTCGTAGAGCACCGCCGACACCTCCAGCATGACGTTCGGCATGCGATCGAGCGCGGCCGCCGCCCGCTTCAGATCGTGTCCGTAGTAGCCGAAGTGCGCAGCGATGAAGGTCGTCGCCGGATTTGCGGCAAACATCCGATCGCGTTCGGCGAGCAGTTCGTCGAACGAGGGCTGCCCGGGCGCATTGTTGCGCCGGCTGGGAAACAGTGCCAGTTCGAGCCAGCGCTCGTTCCGGTAGTCCATCGGCGAGAAGAATTCCATCGGCTCGGCCGTATGGATGAGCACCGGCAGCTTCAGGCGCGCGCATGCGTCCCAGATCGGCCGCAACGCCGGGTCGTCCAGCTTCAACCGACTGCCGTCGGCGGCCCTGGTGGTGAGCCCCAGGTTCTTGAAGATCTTCAGGCCGATGGCCCCGTTTCGGGCCGATGCTTCGAGATCCGCAACCGCCTTGCCGGCCCAGCCGGGCGCGCCGGCGCCTTCCCAGTTCACGTTGGCGAACACCCGGAACCGATCGGGGTACTTGCTGGCCCTGATGTAGTCGGTCTTCTGCTTGACGGCCTCGGGGCTGGCACCGCCACTGAGGTTCACGAGCACGCGAACGTTGAGGGCGTCGAGTTCCGACACGAGCCGCTCGATCGCGTCCGGCGTCGGCCCCGTGTGGCTGTGAATGTCCACCACGGGGAACTTCGCGCGGGGCACGAGGTGCTGTTCGGTGACCAGCGTGGATCGCGGCCGGTAATCGAGGATGCTCGGGGCCGGGAACTCCGGCGCCTGGCAACGTCCGGGGCGCGTTTCCGTAGTGCCAGACGGACATTCACCGTTGGCGTCGAGTGGTACCGTCGCGGCGCCGCCGCGCGGCTGTGCGAGCACGCCGAGCGTGAGGCCGACGATGGCGAGCGGAATTGTCGCGAGCAGGGGCGTGCGCACCGGGGGCATGCCGCAAACTGTACTCCGGACGCGTGCAAGCGGATCCTGCCGCCGTGATCGTGCGGAGCGGAAGCGTCCGGCCCCCGCGGCGCCACGGGTTCGTCCCGTTCGGCGCTCGCGTTCGCGCTGCGGGTTGTGGATGTGTTCCCCGGACCGCAGCGACGGGGTACGCTGGGCGACGTGGTGGAAGCTCATGACCCTGCGAGCGTGGCCCGACGGCTGCGCGACATTCGCGAGGCGCTGCTGCGCGTGCATCGTGCGTTGCTCGATTGGGAGCGCCGCGGCCACGAACGTGTGTATGGCCGGCTCTCGGCGACGGAACTCCTGCAGGTGCTCCTGCACGACCCGGAGTTCGCCTGGCTGCGTCCGTTGTCGGAGTGCATCGTCCGCATCGACGAGATGGTGGCGGCCGACGGCGAGCAGGACGAGGACGCCATTCTCGTGCGCGTGCGCGCACTCGCCTCGCCCGACGCCGACGGCACCCCCTACGCCCAGCGATACCTGCAGGCCATCCAGGACTCGCCCGACGCGGTGCTGGCGCATCGCGACCTGCTCGCGCTGCTGCGCCGCATCCGGGCCCCACGTTAGGGGGCAGGACCGCAGGGAGACGCCCGCGGGTAGGGACCGCCACGGGGTAGGGACCGTCCGCGGGTAGGGAC
>JAEZCY010000309.1 GCA_023429845.1 Acidobacteriota bacterium | reverse complement strand
CCCTCGGGGCGTCTCCCCTCTTGTCTTTGTCCGCTGGCTGGCGCGCAACCCGCCGCGGATCCGGTCAGTCGCGCTGGGCCAGCGGCACGTATTCGCGCGTGCGGTGGCCGGTGTAGATCTGCCGGGGACGCGCAATCTTCTGGTCCTGATCGCGGTGCAGTTCATCCCACTGGGCAACCCAGCCCGCGGTCCGCGGGATCGCGAACAGCACGGTGAACATCTCGGGCGAGAAGCCCAGCGCCTGGTAGATCAGGCCCGAGTAGAAGTCCACGTTGGGGTACAGCTTCCGCTTGACGAAGTACTCGTCCTCGAGGGCGATGCGCTCGAGTTCGAGGGCGAGGTCGAGCAGCGGGTTCTTGCCCGTCACCTCGAAGACGTCGTACGCGGTCTTCTTGATGATCTTGGCCCGCGGGTCGTACGACTTGTACACACGGTGCCCGAAGCCCATCAGCCGGCCTTCCCCGGTCTTCACCTTCTCGATGAACTCCGGCACGTTCTTCTTGCTGCCGATCTGGCGAAGCATCGTCAGCACGGCCTCGTTGGCGCCACCGTGGAGCGGTCCGTACAGTGCCGCGGCCGCCCCGGCCATCGAGGCGTATGGGTCGGCTCCGGAACTGCCGATCGCACGCATGGCGTTGGTGCCGCAGTTCTGCTCGTGGTCGGCGTGCAGGATGAACAGCACGTCGAGAGCGCGCTCGAGGACGGGGTTCACCGAATACTTCGCCTCGGTCATCTTGAACAGCATGTTCAGGAAGTTGCCGGCGAAGCTGAGCTCGCTGTCCGGGTAGACGTAGAACCGGCCTGTCGTGTGCCGGTAGGCGTACGCGGCAATCGTCGGCGTCTTGGCGATGAGGCGGCGTATGTGGTCGAGGCGGATCGCCGGGTCGTGGACCTGCTTGGCCTCCGGGTAGAACGTGGACAGGGCGCCGACCGTGCTCAGGAAGATGCCCATCGGGTGGGCGTCGTATCGGAACCCGCGCATCAGGTGCTTCAGGTTCTCGTGCAGCAGCGTGTGCCTGATGATGCCGTCCTGCCACTCGGCCAGCTGGGTTGCCGTGGGCAGTTCCCCGAACATGAGCAGGTACGCCACCTCGAGGTACGTGCTCTTCTCGGCGAGCTGCTCGATGGGGTAGCCGCGATACTCGAGCACACCGTCGTCACCGTCGATGTAGGTGATGGCGCTGCGGCACGAGGCCGTGTTCGTGAACGCCGGGTCGTACGTCATCAACCCGAAATCGTCGGGCGAGACCTTGATCTGGCGCAGGTCGATGGCCTTGACCGTGCCGTCGGTGATCGGCACCTCGTACTGCTTGCCGGTGCGGTTGTCGGTGATTGTCAGCGTGGCGGGCATCGCGTCGCGTACGGGGGGAGGCGCTTACGAATCGGTCGCCTCGGGGTCATCCGGATCCATCTCGTTCGGCGTGCCGTCGGCCGGACCCTCGATGCGGTAGTCGCCATCGAGCCAGTGGGCGAGGTCGAGGAGCCGGCAGCGTTCACTGCAGAACGGCCGCCAGCGCGGGTCCACCGGCTGCACGCGACAGTATACACAGAGGTCAGGCGGGCCCACGGCTCGATCCTAGCAGCCGCAGGCGCGTCAGCGCGCCTGATCGTGATGACGGACGTCCCGGGCCGACACCATGAAGATCACGTCTTCGGCGATGTTGGTCGCGTGGTCCGCGATGCGCTCGAGGTGGCGCGCGATGAGGATCAGCTCCAGCGCCGGCTCGATCGTCGCCGGGGCGGCCCGCATCTGCGGCACGAGGTCCACCGACACCCGCGACTTCAGCGCATCGACCGTGTCGTCGGTCGCCAGTACGTGCTCGGCCAACGGCACCTCCCGGCGCACGTACGCGTCGAGTGCGTCGCGCAGCATGTGCTGGGCGAGGTCGGCCATCCGCGGGATGTCCAGCAGCGGCTTCACGGGGGGATGCTGGAGGTAGCGCTGCACCGCCTCGGCGACGTTGACGGCCAGGTCGCCGACACGTTCCAGATCGGTGTTGATCCGCACCGCCGCGAGCACCGCTCGCAGGTCCACGGCGACCGGCTGATGCAGCGCCAGCAGGCGGACGCACCGCTGGTCGATCTCCTTGTGCAGGTCGTTGATCGGCTCGTCACCGGCCTGCACACGCAGGGCGAGATCGGCGTCGCGCGTGACGAGCGCCTCGGTCACCACGCGCACCCGCTCTTCGGCGAGCCCGCCCATCGCCAGCAGCCGTTCCTTGAGCGCGTCGAGATGCTCCTGCACCTGCGGCACGGTCCGCGTGACGGGCTCCATGGCTGTCACTCTATCCGAAGCGTCCCGTGACGTAGTCCTCGGTCAATCGCTCCGCCGGCGCGGTGAACACGTCTTCGGTGCGGCCGTACTCGATCAGTCGAGCCATCCAGAAGAACGCCGTGCGATCCGAGACGCGCGCCGCCTGCTGCATGTTGTGCGTGACCAGGACGATCGTGTACGAGGCCTTGAGCGCGTGGATCAATTCCTCGATGCGTTGCGTCGCGATGGGATCCAGCGACGAGGCGGGCTCGTCCATCAGCAGCACCTCCGGCTGGATCGCCAGCGCTCGTGCGATGCAGAGGCGCTGCTGCTGCCCGCCCGAGAGCGTGAGGGCGGGTTCGTGGAGCCGCTCGCTGATCTCGCCCCAGAGCGCAGCCGCGCGCAGGCTCTCCTCGACACGGTCGGCGATCTCCTGACGGTTCCGCAGGCCGTTGACGCGCAGTCCGTAGGCGACGTTCTCGAATACCGACTTCGGGAACGGATGCGATTTCTGGAAGACCATCCCCACCCGGCGTCGCAGCGCCACGACGTCGGTGCCCGGCGCGTAGATGGAATGCCCGTCGAGCAGCACGTCACCCTCGACGCGTGCCGCCGGGACGATGTCGTTCATGCGGTTCAGGGTCCGCAGGAACGTGCTCTTGCCGCAGCCGGACGGACCGATCAACGCCGTCACGCGGTTGGCCGGCACCGCGAGCGTCACGGCGTCGAGGGCACGCGTGCTGCCATACGACACGGTCAAGCCGCGGACGTCCACCTTCGTCAGCGACGGGGCGGCGATTGGGGACTGCCGAGCGCCCGCCGCGAGGCCGCTCATCACGCCTGACGGGAAGGTCGGACCGATCATGCCGCCCTCCGACGGGTCGCCCGGTCGCGCATCCAGATCGCGAGCCCGTTGACAACGAGCAGCACAGCCAGCAACACGAGAATGGCGGCGGCGGCGTTGACACGGAACCCCTCCCGCGGTCGTGAGACCCACGCGAAGATCTGCACGGGCAGCGCCGTCAACGGTGCCAGCGGTCCGTCGGGCACGAACGGGACGTACGCCAGGGCGCCGATGACCAGGAGCGGCGCGGTCTCACCGAGTGCGCGCGAGAGCGCCAGGATCAACCCCGTGAGCATGCCCGGCCACGCCGCCGGCAGCACCTGGTGGCGGGTGGTCTGCCACCGCGTGGCGCCGAGCGCCAGCGACGCCTCACGTTGTGCCCCGGGCACGGTGCGAAGGGCTTCGCGTGCCGTGACGATCACCGTCGGCAGGACGAGCAGCGCGAGGGTGGCCGCGCCTGCGAGCAGCGATCGGTCCAGGTGCAGGGTCCGGACGAACACGGCCAGACCCAACAGGCCGTAGACAATCGACGGTACGCCGGCCAGGTTCGCGATGTTGATCTCCAGCAGCCGCCCCCACCAGCCGCGCGTGCCGTACTCTTCGAGCGCGATTGCCGCGCCGATGCCGATGGGCACCGCCATCCCTGCGGTCAGGACGAGCAGCCACGCGCTGCCGACCAACGCGGGGAGCAGGCCGGCCGTGGCGGCGTGCCGGGATGGATGACCCGTCAGGAACTCCCACGACAGGCGGCCGACTCCGTCGCGGCAGACGTCCCACAGCAGCACGCCCAGGCTGCCGAGCGCCAGCGCCAGTATCGCGATGCCCAGCACCATGAACGCACGGTCCATCAGGCGCGGGCTCACCGTGCCACCCCCGGCAGCCGTCGTCGCAGCCACTGACTGCACAGGTTCAGCACGAACGTGCCGCAGAACAGCAGGGCTGCCACCGCGAAAATCGTCCGGTACGCGGGCGTGCCTGCGGCGACGTCGCCGAGACTCGCCTGCACGATGTAAGTGGTCATCGTCTCGATCGGCACGAGCGGGTCGGCGGTGAGGCGCGGCTGCTGACCGGCGGCGATCGCGACGATCATGGTCTCGCCGATCGCACGCGACACGGCAAGGATGACCGCCGCGGCCACGCCCGACGCTGCCGCCGGCAGCACGACACCCGTGGCAGCCTGGAGTCGCGTGGCACCCAGTGCGAATGCGCTCTCCCGCAGGTTCCGCGGCACGGCCGAGAACGCATCGTCGGACAGCGAGCACACGAGCGGCAGGATCATCAGTCCCATGACGAGGCCGGGGGCCAGCGCGTTGTAGCCGGCCAGCCCCGGGATCGCGAGGCGCAGCAGCGGCGTGACCAACAGCAGCGCGAAGTAGCCGTACACCACCGTCGGCACGCCCGCCAGCAGTTCGAGGGCAGGCTTGGCGACGCGGCGCACAGCCGGATGCGCGTACTCGCTCAGGTACAGCGCGCAGATGATTCCTGCCGGCACCGCCACCGCCATGGCGATGCCCGTCACCAGCAGTGTTCCGGCCACGAGCGGCAGCACGCCGAACTCCTGGTTGTAGAACAGGGGAGTCCAGGTGGTGCCGGTCAGGAACGCCACCGGCGACACCTCGCGGAAGAACGCGGTCGTCTCCCAGGTCAACATGGCGATGATGCCGATCGTGGCCAGCACCGACACGGCGGCGCACGCGGCGAGGCCCCACTCGATCGCCGCCTCCGTCAGCTGGCGCCTCCGACCGTTCACCTCACTCCACCCCCAGCCGTGTCGCAAGGGCCACGGCGTGCCCGTCCTGATGGACCGACGCAAACAGGGATCCCGTCGCACGCGCGGCGACTCGCGCCCTGACCGCCGTGAGCACCCGCGCATCGAGCGGCACGTACGCGACGTCGCTCGCCACGTTGCCGACGTGGGCAACGTAGTAGTCCACGAACGCGGCAACCTCGTCGCGGGCGAGTTCGCGCGCGCTCACATAGATGAAGACCGGTCGCGATAGCGGGTGGTAGTCACCGGAACTGATCGTCGCCGTCGTCGGCGCCACGGCGGGCGACGCGGCGTCGGGCCGGATCGGCACGGCGCGAAGGTACTCGCGGTGCTCCTCGTAGTAGCCGTAGCCGAAGTAGCCGAGCGCCGCAGGGTCGGTGGCCACCCCATGCACGAGGACGTTGTCGTCTTCGCTCGATGTGTAATCGCCGCGGCTGTCGCCGGGCGCGCCAGTGACGACTCCGGTGAAGTAGTCGAACGTGCCGGAGGCCACGCCCGCGCCGAAGAGATGGATCTCGCGGTCGGGCCAACCGGGCCGCAGCTGCGACCATCGGAGGAGGCGTCCCTCGGCTTTGTGGCGCCACAGCCGGCGCAACTCGTCGAGGGTCAGGCTGTCCACCCACGCGTTCGACGGGTGGACGGCGATCGTGATGCCATCGTGCGCCACCGGCACTTCCAGGAACGCGATGTCGGCCGCGGCACATGCGGCGGCTTCCGACGTGGTCATCGGCCGCGAGGCGTTGGCGACGGCGATGTCGCCGCGACAGAAGCGGCGCAGTCCGCTCCCGGTGCCCGACACGCCGATGATCACGCGCGTGCCCGGGCGGACGCGCTGGAAGTCCTCGGCAAGCGCTTCGGTCAGCGGGTAGACGGTGCTCGAGCCATCGACGGCGATGATCGTGTCGACCGGCGCCGGGCGTCCGCACCCTGGGTGCGCCGCCAGGAGGAGCAGCACCAGGAGGCGGTTCAGCATGCCGACGCGGCGGGACATCCCGCCAGCCTAGCCGGCAGGCGTTTCACCGAGGTTTCGTGCGGCGCGTGCGGGGCGGCGCCGGGTCGCGTGCCGGCTCGCTTACCAACGCGGTCGTCTGCGGGGTCGGTTCGGCAGCCGCGGCTGCCTGCGTCATCGGTTCGAGCCGAACCGGCTTGCGCAGCATCCGCTCCCATGCCGCGAGGTGGCGCTGGGCGGCCCATAGTTCGAGCTCGGCGTCGCCCGTCACGTCAGGCCGGATGACGACCTCGTCGTCGTGATCCACCACCGTGAGGTCGTTCACGACCTGTGCATGGCTACGGTCGAGCGCCTCGGCCATGGCCGCACAGGCCGCCAGCACGCGCACGGCCCGCCGAAGTTCGGGCCGGAGCGCCGCGTAGGGCTCGTGTCCCTTTTTCGGGCGGCCTCGGCGGTGGTATCGCGCGACCTGAGCGACGACTTCGATCTCCTCGGGGGCCATCCCGCGCAGCCCGCCGTGCCGAATCAGGTAGCAGGAGTGCTTGTGGTGGGACTTGTGGCTGATGTGGACGCCGATGTCGTGCAACAGGGCGCCATACTCGAGCCACTCACGCTCCCGTGAGCCCAGTTCGTGCAGGCTGCGCGTCTGGTCGAACAGCCGGAGCGCCAGCGCGGAGACGTGGCGTGCATGCGGGGACCAGTACTGCAGGCGCTCACCGAGTTCCATCACGCTGCGTCGCCGAACGTCGGGGTATCGCTCGACGCTGGCGATGTGATGCCGGTTCTGCCGCATGTAGTCGAGCACGAGGCCCTCTCGGAGCGCGAAATCACTGAGGGTGATCTCGGTGGCGCCGAGCGCTCGCAGAATGACGTCGATCAGGAGCACGCCAGCCGGGGCGATGTCGGCACGCTTCGGATCGAGCCCCGCTATCTGCAGCCGCTCGTGCTGGTCCGTCCCGACGAGCCGTTTCCGCAGCTTGTGCAGCGCACGCGCCGGCACGCGGAGGTTGTTGACCTCGCCGACGGCGGCGCCCTGTTGCTGCAGCGCGAGGGCACCCAGGCTGGTGATCGTGCCCGAGGTGCCGATCACGCGGACGAAGCCGCGGGCCTTGATCATGTCCACGTACCCGCCGATCTCGCGCTCGACGTGCTTGACGAGTGCCCGCTCGTCCCGGCGCGTGAGCGGGTCGCTCTTGAGGTAGCGCTCGGTGAGGCGGATGACGCCAATCTTGAAGCTGCGCGCCAGGTCCGGCTCGGCTCCAGCGCCGAGGGTCATCTCGACGCTGCCGCCGCCGATGTCCACGACGACCGTCGGCCCGCCGAACTCCGTGTTGTAGCTGGCCGCAAGGTGGATGAGCTTGGCTTCCTCGACGCCGGTGATGACCCGGGCGCGGATGCCGGTCTGCGCTTCCACGGCCGCGAGGAAGTCCCCGCCGTTCTCGGCCTCGCGCGTCGCGCTCGTCGCGGCCGCCACGATCTCGTCCGCAGCGTGCGCGTCGGCCAGGCGTCGGAACGTGCCGAGCGCCTGGACCGCCGCTGCCATCGCGCCAGGGGTGAGCGCGCGGCCGTCGAGCCCTCCCGCGCCGAGCCGCACCATCACCTTCTCGCGGTCGATGACTTCGAAGGACTTGTCGCCATGCACGCGCACGACAATGACGTGCACGGAGTTGGTCCCGATGTCGATGGCGGCGATGCGCATGGGTGTTAGAGTTGGCGCGTCATGCCCGCAAAGCGGCGTCATGCTAGCACGGTGTCCGGTGCGGATCTGGCCGCCCTCATCGGTCGTCGGCGCGAAGCGCTGCTTGCCCACGTCGACGCGGCACGCGCGGGCGACGTGAAGGGCGTCCACCAGGCTCGCGTCGCCTCACGACGCCTGCGCGAAAGCATTCCCATCCTGGCCGTCGGGCTCGACGACGTGCGTGCAAAGCGGCTCGGCCGCGGCCTGCGCGACCTCACGCGAACGCTCGGGCCGGTGCGGGAACTCGACGTCGCGCTCGGGATGGTCGCGGAGCTGCCGCTCGACGGCGACGACGCGTCGCGTTTGCGTGCCACCTGGTCCCGCTGGATGCAGGCCCGTCGCCGGCCGCCAGCCAGGACGCTCCGCAAGGCGCTCGCGCGCGCGGCTCGCTTGCCACTGGAGAAGCACCTCATCGCGTTCGAAGCCGCACGCGCGACATCCGACGACCAGACGTGGCGCACTGCGCTGGCGGAACGGCTCACGGAGCGTGCCGGGACGTTGCTGGATCGGATTGGGCAGACGGGCGCCTTGTTCGATGCCGAGCCCTTGCATGAAGTGCGCATCGCCGCCAAGAAACTGCGCTACGCGCTCGAACTCGGGGACGAGGCCGGCGTGGCTCGTCTCGAGGCGCGCCTGCGCACGCTGAAGGCCGCGCAGGACGCCCTCGGCCGGTTGCACGATATCGACGTATTGCTCGGCTTGCTCCGCGGTTGGCTCGAGACCGACTCTGGCGGACGACTGCGCCGCGCCGCCGACCACATCACGGAGGTGCTCGAGGACGAGGCGCGAACGCTGCACGCGCGGTATCTGCGAGCGCGTCCATCGCTCGTCCGTGTCGCTGACGTCACGCGTGAGCGCATCGCGCCCCGCGTACTTTCCGGTGCGGCTCCGATCCGCCCGCACGTTCTCGCAAATGGCTGACGTCCATCTCTACCTCGTCCGGCACGCGGTTGCCGAAGAGCGGGGCGCCGCATGGCCCGACGATGAACAGCGACCGCTGAGTCGGGATGGCATCCGCAGATTCAAGCGGGCCGCCAGGGGATTGGCGAGCGTGCTGCCGAAGATCGACACGCTGCTGACGAGTCCGCTGGTGCGGACGTGCCAGACCGCTGAGATCCTCGCGCATGCGCTGTCGCCGTCCCCGAAGTTGACGCCGTTCGAACACCTGCGCCCCGATACGACGGCGGGGGACGCCATCGCGGCGCTCCGCGCCCGTCCGGCGACGGGGGCGGTGGTGCTCGTCGGGCACGATCCGATGCTGTCCGAACTCGCCGGGGCGCTGCTGCACCTGCAGGGGCCACTGGAGTTCAAGAAGGGCGCGGCGATGGCGATCGTGTCACGGGAGTTCGGCGCGCGCGGGCCTGCGCGGCTCGAATGGTTCCTGCCGCCGCGCATCCTTCGCGGTCTCGCCGGTGGCGACTAGTCCTCGGCGTCCACCACCCACACGTTTCCCGTGAAGCTGGCGAACTCGTAGACGAGGCGGTCGGCGTTTGGCGACCACTCGGGGTTGCGCACGTAGTGGTGTTCGCCGCCGTAGTCGGTCAGCTGACGCTGCTGCGTGCCGTCCACCGCGGCAGACCAGACGTTCCATCGGCCGTCGCGCGACCCGGCGAACGCGACCTGCCTGCCGTCGGGCGACCAGCTGCGTACCCAGGCCTGATCGATGTCGGTGGATATCTGGCGCGAGGTGCGGCTGGCCAGGTCCACGACGTGGACCTGCGCGTGACCGTCACGCCACACGTCCAGCGCGAGCGCGCTTCCGTCCGGCGACCACACGGGAAAGGCTGCGCCGTCGCCGATGCGTGCCACACGTTCGTCGTGGTCGCCCGCGAGTGTGCGGACCCGCACCTCCAGCTGCCCCTCCTGCGACCGCGTATACGCGAGCCGGGTGCCGTCGGGCGACAGCCTGGGACGCAACAGGTCGTGCGCGCCGTCGCCGAGCGGGAGGAGGAGCCGCGTCTGGCCGGTGTCCACCTGGACGGCCTGCAGCGCACGTGCGTCGTTCTCGCCGGTCTCGACGTACACAGTCGTTCCGTCCGGGCTCCAGACGGGCGCGCGCACGCTGCCGTTCGCCTGCAGGAGTGGGCGCGGTGCTCCGCGCAGCAGGTTCAGGACCCACACGCCGGGCGGCCGGCCGGCGCTCTGACGTTCGAAGGTGACCGCCTGCCCGTCCGGGCTGATTGACGGCCGTCGCGCCGTGCGGACGGTGTCCTCGGCAATGCGCTGCGACGGACCCGTAGGCACTCCCTCACGCGTCACTGCGAGGCTGCGCAGCCCGCTCACGGTGGCCATCGCCACGTACGCGATCTGTCGGCCGTCCGGATGAACCGCCACATGCCGCACGTCGAGTTCGCTCGGGGGGAGCACCCGCCGCGGTGCGTCCGCTTCGGTTCCGTCCTCCGTGAGCGGCAGCCGCCACAGGTCGAAGGAATCGTCCAGACGGACGTAGTACGCCGTGCGGCCATCCGGCGTGAGCGTCGGGTCGACGGCCCGCGTGCCGGGGTCGTGGACGTGCGTGAGCACGCCGGACTCGA
>JAEZCY010000299.1 GCA_023429845.1 Acidobacteriota bacterium | reverse complement strand
GGCTCGAGGGGTCCAGCCTGGCGCATTACATGAGGGGCATCGCGGAAAAGGCCTGGGTCGACGGCTTCAGCGTCGTGCGGCTGAACCAGCGCAATTGCTGCGGCACCGAAGCCCTGTCGTGCGGGTTGTATCACTCCGGGCTCACGCACGATCCGCTGTTCCTGCTGCGCCACATGATCGACGAGGTCGGCGTGCCTGCCGTGGCGGTGGCCGGCTACTCGCTTGGCGGCAATCTGGCGCTGAAGCTTGCCGGCGATCTCGGCGCCGACGCGCCGTCACAACTCGCGGCGGTGTGCGCCGTCTCACCGACCATGGATCTGGCGCTGTGCGTGGACGCGCTGGAGCGACCGGCGAACCTGCTGTACCAGTTCAACTTCATGCGGAACCTGCGTGGGCGCATGAAGCGCAAGGCGGCGCTCTTCCCCGACCTCTACGACCTCGGGAAGCTGCGTGGCGTGTGGACGGTGCGCGGGTTCGACGATGCGTATACGGCGCCGATGAACGGCTTCGGCACGGCATCGCGCTATTACGACCAGGCGTCGAGCCTGCGGGTGGTGGACCGCATCCGCGTGCCGACGCTCGTCGTCACGGCGGCCAACGATCCCTTCGTGCCGCCCGAGCAGTTCACGCGGCCGGAAGTCGCGGGCAACCCCTGCGTCCGCGTGGTGATCACCGAAGACGGGGGGCACTGCGCGTTCGTGGCCGAGCCCGATGCCGCGCACGACGGCTACTGGGCGGAACACGCGCTCGTGGAGTGGGCCAAGCACCACTTCCGGTAAGCGGGCCGAGGCCGGTCAGTCGGCTTTCGGCCCTGGCGCCTCGACGGTGGGCGGCACGTCGGGTTCCCCTGTCGCGCCCCGAACGCCGTGCGCTGCCAGCTTCGCCTTGAACAGCGACGCGAACTCCGGTCCCTTGCCCTCGTCTTCGTGCTTGAAGTACACGAACGTCTCGCGCCAGACGCTCTGCTGCGCGCCGACCCAGTCGGCCCAGCGCGCGATGTCGCTGTCGCCGTACCCTTCGTCACGCAGGCGCAGGTAGCCGTAATCGGCGGTCGCCACCAGTGGCGTATGGCGCTCCGGGCTGTCGGCGAGGCACAGCGCCAGGTTCCGTTCGCGCAGGATGTCGTAGATTTCGTCGGTCCACCAGGAGGGATGGCGAAACTCGAAGGCGACGCGCAACGCCGGGGGGAGTTCCCCGATGAACGCCCGCAGCCGCGGCGCGTCGCACTTGAACGTCGGTCCGAGCTGCACGAGCACGCAGCCGAGCCGTCGTCCGAGGGCGTTGCCGGCGCTGCAGAACGCGCGCACGGAGTCGCTCACGTCGTGCAGGCGCCGGTCGTGCGAGATGCGCTTGGGTGTCTTGAGCGTGAAGGTGAAATTTTCCGGCACCTGCGCGGCCCAGCCTTCGACGATGGCTGCGGTCGGCATGCGGTAGAACGTGTAGTTGATTTCGACCGTGTCGAAGACGCCCGCGTAGAACGGCAGCATCGCCTTCGCGGCCATCTTCTCCGGATAGAAGCGGCCCTTCCACTCGGGATAGTTGTAACCGGACGTCCCGACATGAATCATCTGTTGCCCCTGCGTCCCTGATGCCTTCCCGGTTCACGCCGACAGAACAGCGCCTCATCGCCCGGCTCCGCACGCCGCTGCTCGTGCAGAAATGGCTGAACGCGCTGCCATACAACACCGAGCCGCACGGCGAGACCCAGCGCTCGTTCCGGTCCGTGGTGGCAACTGGCTCCGCGCACTGCATGGAAGCGGCGATGAGCGCGGCCACGATCCTGGAGGTGCACGGCTGGCCCCCGCTCGTGATGAGCCTGGAATCGGAAGACCGACTCGATCACGTGGTGTTCGTCTACCGCGCGCACACCGGATGGGGCAGCGTGGCGCGCTCGCGCGACCCGGGGCTGCACGGCAGGCGGCCCGTGTTCCGCACGCTGCGAGACCTCGCCAGCAGCTACGTGGAGCCGTATGTCGACCACTCTGGCCGCATCACCGGCTACGGTGTGTTCGATCTGCGAACACTCGCACCGTACGACTGGCGGTGCTCGACGCGCAACCTGTGGCTCGTGGAAAACACGCTGATCGAACTGCCTCACCGCCCTATCCGCAGTTCAGATGCGCGCATCGAGGCACTGCGGGCGCGATACACCGCGTTCATGGCCGCCCACCCGGGATTCAAGCCGCTCTACTTCACCGGCCAGCACCGGTGGCATCCGCTCCCGGCGATCTTCGCGCCTTCCGTGCGACTGGCGAGAACACTCGCTCGGCGCGCCGTGCCTGCCCGCCCGCTCAGTCGAGATCGAAGGCGCGTTCCGGCCGGGTGATCGGCTCCTTCTTCGCCTGTTCGAGCGCTTCCCGGAACCGTCGGTCGAGATCATCGCCGCGGCTGCGTTCGGCCTGCATCGACTGCTCGAAGATGCGCTCGCGCGCCGCCGCTTCCTCGGCAAGCAGCCGATGCGCATCGTCGATCTCGCGCGTGGGGCCGGTACGCGCTTCCTTGTGAGAGACGACGCGCTTGAGGTTGACATCCACCACGAGCTCAGCGCGGCAGCACGGGCACTGGACGGTGAGTTCGGAGGCGAGACGGTTCATCACCCTTCCCTTTCAGCACGCGGGTTGCATAGGCTGGATCCGCGACGCGCCCGATCATGACACACCCCGGTCACAGCCCTCACCGTCCTCGTCGCCGCCTGCGACTGGCCACCTACAACATCCACAAGAGCCGCGGCATGGACGGCCGCACCCGCGTGGATCGCATCGCCGACGTGCTCGCATCGCTGGACGCTGACGTGATCGCACTGCAGGAAGTCGTCGGCGCGGGGCCGGAGGAACACGGCCAGGCCGCAGAACTCGGGGCCCGCCTGGGCATGGGATGGGTGATGGACTCGGTGCGCCTCCTGCGAGGCAAGGCGTACGGCAACGTCGTGCTCAGCCGGCTGCCCATCCAGAAGACACACAACTGCGACCTGTCGTGCGCGAAGCGCGAGCCGCGGGGCTGCCATCGCGTGGACGTGGACGTGGACGGGCAGATCCTCCACGTGTTCAACGTCCATCTCGGCACGGCCGTCCTCGAGCGCCGCGAGCAGGCGCCCCGGCTGGCCGAGTTCGTCGCCGACGCCCATGTGCCCGGGCCCAAGGTGCTCCTCGGCGATTTCAACGAGTGGGTGAAGGGGCTGACGTCCAAGACACTGAGCCAGATGCTCGAGGGCGTGGACCTCACGGCCCACCTCCGGCGGAAGCGCACCTACCCCGGCGTGCTCCCGATGTTCCACCTCGATCACATCTACGTCGCGGGCGGCCTCGAAGTCGAGAAGGTGTCGTTTCCCCGCAACAAGCTCACGCTCATCGCCAGCGACCACATCCCGCTGGTGGCCGACGTGAGGATGCCCGGCTGAGGACGCGCGCCTACAGCGTCGCGCCAAGGCGCTCGGTCACCCGCAGCGCCGACACGAGCCCGTCCTCGTGGAAGCCCGATCCGAGGTGGGCCCCGCAGTAATAGGTGTGACGCTGGCCGTTCAGCGCGTCCACGCGCGCCTGCGCGGTGATCGCGGCGCGATCGAACACCGGATGCGCGTAGTCCTCGACGGCCAGGATGCTCGGTTGCGGCCGCGCGTCGCCGTTCATGGTGACGCAGTACTGCGTCTCACCCGGCAGGTCCTGCACCCGGTTCAGGTGGTAGGTGACCGAGAGCGGCGCATCGAGGTTGCGACAGTCGTGGATAACGCAGTTCCACGCGGCCCAGGCCCGGCGCGTCCGCGGAAGTACGGACGCGTCGGTGTGCAGCACCGTGCGGTTGAAGACGTACCGGAACGTGCCGAGGGCCTCCGCCTCCTGCGGCGACGGGTCGGCGAGCATGGCCAGCGAGACATCGGCATGCGTCGCCATCACCACGCGGTCGAACTGGTGACGCCGACCGTCGACGTGGATCTCCACGCCGCCGGGCAGCCGGACGACGCGACGTACGGGCGCGGACAGATGAACGGGGCCCGAGATGTGACGCGCGATCGCGTCCACGTAGGTGCGACTCCCACCGGTCACCGATCGCCAGGGGCGTGCGCGGCCGGCGGAGAGCAATCCGTGGTTCTCGAAGAAGCGGAGCACCGTGCGGGCTGGCGCCGCCATCATGTGCGCCGGGGGCGCCGACCAGACAGCGCCGCTCATCGGCAGGACGAAGTGCCGGACCAGCCGATCGGAGAAGCCTTCGCGATCGAGGAACGCACCGAGCGTCAGGTCGTACCCTTCCGCCGACCGCAGGAAGCGACGGGCCCGGCGGAAGTACTGCACGATCTCCAGGAGCATCCGCATGTGCCGCGGGTCGAGCAGGCGCCGCCGTTGCGCGACGAGCGACGAGATGGACTGGCTCCCGTACTCCACGCCGCAGCGTCGGCATGTCACGCCGACGCTCATCGTCGTCGGCTGCGATGCGACGTCCAGGAGTTCGAGGAGCCGGACGAAATTGGGGTACGACGCTTCGTTGAAGACGAGGAACCCCGTGTCGAGAGGCTGGGCGCCACCGCCCGGCAGGGGCACGTCCACCGTGTGCGCGTGGCCGCCAAGGCGCGCATCGCGTTCGAAGACCTCGACGTGATGTGCACGCGACAGCACGTACGCGGCGCCGAGGCCGGAGATGCCGGAACCGATGATCGCGATCCGCACGGGGCACCAGGGGATTGACAGGCCGGAACGGCTCGCGCCCGAGTCTACGCCATCGCCTCTGCCGCCGGACCAGCCCTCCGCTCCAGCGTTGAGCCGGGCGAGGCTGAGGCCAACCGCTGATCCGCGATCCGCGATGACCCGTTCGTGTAAGCTTCGGCCACGCGCGTCCTTGCCGCTCCAGCTGCAACGTGCGCGGCCAGCATGACCATCGTCGGCCTTCACCACGTGACCGCGACCGTCGGCGAAGCGCAGGCCGACCTGGACTTCTGCGTCGGCCTGCTCGGACTCCGCCTGGTCAAGCAGACGGTCAACTTCGACAACCACCGGGTGTTCCACTTCTACTACGGGAACGCACACGGGCAGCCAGGCACGCTGTGGACGACGTTCCCGTATGCCGGCCAGCACGTACGTACGGGGACGATCGGCGCCAGCCAGGTGGTGGCCACGGGGTTCTCGGTGCCCGAGGCCGCGCTCGATGCGTGGCGTGAACGGTTCACTCGCGCGGGCGTTGCATTCTCGGAGCGCAGCGTCTTCGACGAGTCGCGTCTCGCCGTGCGCGATCCGTCCGGACTGTTCTTCGAGATTGTCGGCACGCGGGGCGATGACCGCGCCGCGTGGTCGGGGCAGGGTCTGCCGCCCGAGGTCGCGATCCGCGGGCTGCATGGCGTCACGCTGCTCGTGCACGACATCGGCGCGACCCGCGATTTCATCGAGGGCGTGCTCGGATGCCGCGTGCGCGACGAGATTGCCGGATGTGCCCGCCTCGACGTCGGTGCAGGTGGTCCGGGACGGCAGTTCGACGTGCGGCACGACGCGGATGCCATCAAGGGCGTGAACGGCATCGGCGCGGTGCACCACGTGGCGTTCGCGGTGGAGAGCGACGAGGCACAGCTCGCGTTGCAGGACGAGTTGCAGCGTCGCGGGGTCCACGTGACGCCGGTGATGGACCGGCAGTACTTCCGGTCGATCTACTTCCGCGAGCCTGGCGGCGTGCTGTTCGAGGTCGCGACGATGGCGCCCGGGTTCAGCGTCGATGAGCCGACCGAGGCCCTCGGCACGTCACTGAAGCTGCCCGCCTGGCAGGAATCGTCGCGCGCCGCGATCGAGGCGGGGCTTCCGCGGATTCGACTGCGGTGAGTCGCGCGATCGGCGGGCGCCTCGCGTCGGGCAGGGCCCGACGCCTACGAACTCCTCGTCGCGCCGCGTAGACGCCCGCTCGCCCTACGTCGGCGCCTTCTTCGCCCTACGTAGACGCTTATGGAGGACCGAC
>JAEZCY010000292.1 GCA_023429845.1 Acidobacteriota bacterium | reverse complement strand
GTCGTGTTCTTCGAAGCGCCACACCGCATCGGGCAAACCCTCGCCATGCTCGCCGAAATCGCCGGCGACCATCGTCTCATCGCCGTTTGCCGCGAAATAACGAAGAAGCACGAGGAGCTCGTCCGCGGATCGCTCGCCGACGTCGTGCGGCATCCGTCGGTGACGCAGCCGCTCGGAGAGTTCACGTGCATCCTCGAGGAGCCTGGACCCGAGAACCCTGCTCCTGCTGAGGATAGCGTACTCCTCGCCGAATTCGACCAGATGACCAAAGACGGTACATTCGACCGCCGTGACGCAATGCGCTCCGTGGCGCGCCGGTTCCACGTCCGCACCCGAGACGTGTTCGACGCTCTCGAACGACGGAAGGCTGGTGCGGTTTCCCTCCCATGACTCACCCCCTGCACATCGTCGTTCTGGCGGGCGGGAGAGGGGTTCGCATGGGCACGCGGACCCCGAAAGTGCTGCTGCCCATTGCGGGATTGCCGCTGCTCGAGTGGGTGCTGAGACTTGCGGAGGCCGTCCAGGCAGACAGCGCGACCGCCATTCTCGGGTATTCAGCCGACAACGTGTCGGCGCTGATTGCCGGACGCCGCGTCCGCGTGATGACCAAGGAGCCGCTGCTCGGCCCCGTTCACGCGCTGACGGCCCTTGACGAGCTGCAGCCCGACGCAACAGTGCTCGTGCTGCCGGCCGACGTGCCCCTCCTGCGGCGCGAGACCGTCGACGCGCTCGTCGCGCATAGGCGCCAGGCAAACAGCGTTCTCACCGTCGTGGCAGCCACCTCCGAGCGGCCGTACGGGCTGATGCGCGTGCTGCGGAGTGAGGCCGGCGAGGTGATCGGGCTCGTGTCGGAAAAGGAGGCGTCGCGCCAGCAGCGGGCCATACGCGAATGCACGAGCGGCGTGTTCGCGTGCACCGCGCAGGCCCTGCGTGACGGCCTCGCTACGTTCTCCTGGGGAAGCGTCGGGCGTGAGCGATCGCTCGGGGAGTTCGTAGCCGCCCTCCGCCGTCTGGGCCACGGGGTGGACGCCGTCACCGCTACCGTGCCGCACGAGATCCGCGGCATCAACAGCCAGACAGAACTGGCCGAGGCCAGCGCCATCATGCGACAAGCCAAGTGCGAGGAATTGATGTCGGCCGGTGTGACCATCATCGACCCGGCGACGACCTACGTGGGACCGGACGTCGAGGTCGGGCACGACACGGTGCTGCACCCGAACGTGTATCTCGAGGGACGGACGAAGGTGGGTGAGGCCTGCGAGATCCACGCCGGATCCCGCCTCGTGGACGCGACCCTCGAAGACCACGTCGTCATCCTGAACTACTGCGTGATCACCGACGCGCACGTCCGCGCGCGCGCCCAGCTCGGCCCGTTCGCACACCTGCGTCCCGGAAGCGACGTGGGCGAGGAGGCGCGCGTCGGCAACTACGTCGAGTTGAAGCAGACGACGCTGGGCCGGGGGTCGAAGGCGAGCCACCTGACCTACCTCGGCGATGCGACGGTCGGCGAGAACGTCAACGTCGGGGCGGGCGTGATCACGTGCAACTACGACGGTGTGCACAAACACCCGACCGTCATCGGCGACGGCGCGTTCATCGGCAGCGACTCCCAGCTCGTGGCGCCGGTCACCGTGGGACGTGGCGCGTTCGTGGCCGCGGGTTCCTCGATCACGAAGAGCGTGCCCGACGAGAGCCTGGCGATTGCCCGCAGCCGCCAGGAGAACAAGGACGGTTGGGCGCGGCGCCGCCGAGGGGAGCCGTAGGCAAAATGCGGCTCGGCTAGGTTCGGCGGCCGACGGGCGTACCATGCGTGCCCATGTGCGGCATCATCGGCTACGTCGGCCACCAGGACGTCGTCCCGGTGGTGCTGGAAGGGCTCCGTCGGCTGGAGTACCGCGGGTACGACTCGGCGGGCATCGCCGTCGTTGGTGACAACGGCATCGACGTCCGGCGCAGTGCCGGCAAGCTCGCCAACCTCGAGGCCGCGCTGATGCAGCAGCCGCTGGTCGGCACGTACGGCATCGGTCACACGCGCTGGGCCACGCACGGCCGGCCGACCGAAGAGAACGCCCACCCGCATCGCGACCAGAGCGGACGCGTGGTGCTGGTCCACAACGGCATCATCGAGAACTACCTCGAACTCAAGCGGGACCTGCAGGGACGCGGCATCGCCTTCCGCACGGAGACCGACACCGAGGTGGTCGCGCACCTGATCGGTCTGGAACTGCGCGGCGACGGCTTGCACGCCGCAGTGACGCGGGCCTTGACACGACTGCGTGGCCTGTTCGCGATCGTCGTGATCTCCAACGACGACCCCGGCACGATCGTCGCGGTGCGCAACGGCCCACCGGTCGTGGTCGGCATGGGCGACCGGGAGTTCTTCGTGGCGTCGGACGTACCCGCCATCCTCGCGCACACACGCGACGTCGTGTTCCTGGACGATGGGCAGGTGGCGGTGCTGCGGCGCGACGACGTGCGGTTCTTCGATGCGGCGGGCCACGAAGTCGTGCGTCAGCCGCAGCGCGTGACGTGGGACCCGGTGATGGCGGAGAAGGCCGGGTACAAGCACTTCATGCTCAAGGAGATCTTCGAGCAGCCCTGGGCGATCAAGGAAACGCTCGTGGGCCGCCTCGCGCAGGAACAGGGCGACGTCCACCTGCCGGAGACGAACCTCGACGCCCGTGCGTTCACCGGGATCTCGCGCGTGGTGCTGCTTGCCTGCGGCACGTCGTGGCATGCGGCGTTGGTGGGGAAGTTCCTCATCGAGCAACTGGCGCGCGTCCCCGTGGACGTGGACTATGGGTCCGAGTACCGATACCGCCAGCCCATCGTCTCGGCCAGCGATCTGGTCGTCGCGGTCACGCAGTCGGGCGAGACGGCCGACACGCTGGCGGCCTTGCGTGAGGCGCGTCGTCACGGCGCGCGCAGCCTGGCGATCTGCAATGTCGTCGGCAGCATGGCCACGCGCGAGGCTGAGGGCACGATTCAGACGCACGCCGGCCCCGAGATCGGCGACGCCTCGACCAAGGCGTTCACCACGCAGTTGATCGCGCTGGTGCTGCTCGCGCTGAAGATGGCGCGAGCCCGCGCTGCCATGACGGCCGACGACGTGCGGCCGGTCCTGCAGGCGCTCACCGAGTTGCCGCGACACGTCGAGCAGGTGCTGTCGTGCGCGCCATACCTGGAGGACGTTGCGCGGCGCTTCTATCAGTGCGCCGACTTCCTCTTCCTCGGCCGCGGCATGCACTACCCGATCGCGCTCGAAGGCGCGCTGAAGCTGAAGGAAATCTCGTACATCCACGCAGAGGGCTACCCGGCCGGCGAGATGAAGCATGGCCCGATCGCGCTGATCGACGAGAAGCTGCCCGTTGTGGCCCTGGCGCCACGCGATCACGTGTTCGAGAAGATGCTCGGGAACGTCCAGGAAGTGAAGGCCCGCGGCGGATCGGTGATCGCGGTCACCGAAGAAGGCGAGCCCCACCTGTGGTCGCTGCTCGAGCCGCAGCGCGACGCCCGCATCGTGCTCCCGCCCGTGCACCCGCTCGTGTCGCCGATCGCGATGACGGTGCCACTGCAGCTCCTCGCGTACCACGTCGCCGTGCGCCGCGGCTGCGACGTGGACCAGCCGAGGAACCTCGCGAAGAGCGTCACCGTAGAATAGCCGGCAATCGGCATTCGGATTCGGCCGTCGGCAATCGGCATTCGGCCACCGGGATTCGGGATTCGGGATTGGAGACTCGGGATTCGGACACGTTCCGCGTGGCCCGTGCCGGCGGGGCGAATGGGATGCCAGGGATCGCGTCCTGCGACCGGCGTTCACGGCAGGGGATGTGCTGGATGCCTGACTCGCCCCATGGTTCACTTAGAAGGTTCTTGCGTGAGTCGGGTGATCAACACGTTCAGCATGCGACCGACTCGATCGCACGTCACGGCGGCATGCCTGGCCGCCTCTTTGTCCCCTATCGATAGCCGCTGCACCGCCTCGAGCTGAGTGTCCAGTTCAGCGATGCTTCCAGCCGCGATGTTGAGGTGTCGCACGTACACCTTGCGCGAGCGTTGCGCGTAGCCCTCTGCAATATTCGACGGCGGCGACGCGGCCGCTTCGCGCATCTGCCGGCCGATCTCGAATCCATGCGGATGATGGAAGCCCATTGTCAGCGGATACACCTCGGCGAGGAGCTGCATCGCGAGCTGCCAGACTTCCAGTTCTCTGAACGATCGCATGGCCGTGAGTCTGCGGCTGCACGTTGTACGCCAGGCGTCGCTCTCGCGATCGGACGACGGTATAATCGAGTAGTCCCTGCTGGCTGTGCAGCATCTGCGATTCGCGCCAGACGCTCGCGGGCAATTGCTGCACTCCGACATCCCTTCCGAGACCAACGATGGCTCTTCCCGGCGATGGCGCGCGCGACCGTGCGGGCGACCTGACCAACCCGAATCCCGAATCCCGAATCCCGAGCCGCGCCGACGACAACTTCCTCTCCTCCCTGAACACGGAGCAGCGCGAGGCCGTGCTGCACACGGAAGGGCCGCTGCTGATTCTCGCCGGCGCGGGCTCGGGGAAGACGCGCGTCATCGCCTACCGCATTGCCTACCTCATTGGCAGTGGTCTCGCGCGGCCCTTCGAGGTGCTGGCGGTCACCTTCACCAACAAGGCGGCCGAGGAGATGCGCGAGCGCGTCGGCAAGCTGATTGGCGCCGACGCCAGGGACGTCTGGGTGTCGACGTTCCACTCGCTCTGTGCGCGGTTGCTGCGGCGGGAGGCCCCGGCGATCGGCTTGTCGCGCGACTTCGTCATCTACGACAGCAGCGATCAACTCGTCGCCGTGAAGCAGGTGATGCGCGGTCTGCAGATCGACGACAAGCTGATCCAGCCGCGGCAGGTGCTCGGACGCATCAGCCAGGCGAAGAACCGGATGGAGACGCCCGACAAGGTCGGCAACGGCGGCTACCGGGACGAGCAGATCGCCAAGATCTACGACGGCTACGTGAAGGCACTCGAGCGGGCCAATGCGCTGGACTTCGACGATCTCCTGTTGAAGACCGTGGAGCTCTTCGAGCACGAAGGCGTGCGCACGCGGTACCAGCGCCAGTTCCGGTACGTGATGATCGACGAGTACCAGGACACGAACCGTCCGCAGTACCTGCTGATCAGGCACCTCGTCGGCTCGCGGCACAACATCGCCGTGGTCGGCGACCCCGACCAGTCGATCTACAAGTGGCGAGGCGCGGATCTCCGCAACATCCTCGACTTCGAGCAGGACTTTCCCGAGGTCGTCACCGTCCGCCTCGAACGCAACTACCGCTCCACCCAGAACATCCTCGACGCCGCCTCGGCGGTGATCGCCAACAACACCGATCGCAAGGAGAAGCGTCTCTGGACCGAGCAGGGCAGGGGCGACCTGATCACGTACTTCCGTGGCGAGGACGAACTCGAAGAGGCACAGTTCATCGCGCGTGAACTGCGCAAGGAGCTCACCGCGCGGCGCGACGCGACCGTCGCCATCCTGTATCGCCTCAACTCGCAGTCGCGGGCACTTGAAGATCAGCTGATGCGCGACGGGACGCCGTACCGGATCATCGGCGGCGTCCGCTTCTACGAGCGCAAGGAAGTGAAGGACGCGCTCTCGTACCTGAAGCTGATCATCAACCCGCACGACGATGTGAGCTTCCGCCGGGTGGTGAACGTCCCGGCGCGGGGCATCGGCAAGTCGGTGATGGACGCCCTCGAACGAGACGATGCCGGTGCGGGCGGCGACGCGCCGCCGATGATGGCGGCAGGCCTGTTCGAGGTGGCGGCGTCGCGCTCGCTGTGGGCCAGGGCGACCCATCTCCTGACGTCGCGCACGCTGCCCGGCCGCAGCCACAACGCCCTGAAGCAGTTCGTCGAGCTGATCGACGCGCTGGTCGCTCAGGCTCGCCACGAGCCGGTGTCGATCCTCATCGGCAAGATGCTCGACCAGTCCGGCTACCTCAAGGCGCTGCGCGACGAGAACACCGACGAAGCGGAGGCGCGCGCGCAGAACCTCGCCGAGTTCGTCAACACGGCGCGGGAGTACGAGGAACGCGAAGCGGACGCGTCGATTGGCGGCTTCGTCGATCGCCTGTCGCTGCTCTCGGAAGCCGACGAGTCACAGGGCGCCAGCCACGCGCGCGTGTGGTTGATGACCATGCATGCGGCCAAGGGTCTGGAGTTCCCCGTCGTGGCAATCGCCGGGCTGGAGGAAGGTCTGTTCCCGCACCAGCGGGCAGGGCAGGACCAGGATCAGATCGAGGAAGAACGTCGCCTCTGCTACGTGGGCATGACTCGCGCCGAGTCGCGTCTGCTGCTCACGAGCGCGGCACGCAGGCGCGTGTTCGGCGAGTATCAGGGAACCGAGCCGTCACGCTTCCTAGACGAGATTCCGAAGGAACTGATCCTCGAGACGCCG
>JAEZCY010000289.1 GCA_023429845.1 Acidobacteriota bacterium | reverse complement strand
CGCACCGGTCGCGCCAGGCGCAAGCCCGACGCCGATCAGCAGGCAGAGCAGTGCCAACAGCAACGGACGTGGTCGTCGGCGACTGACGACGACGTCGGCATGTCGTGCAGGAAAGGAGCGCCGCGGGGCTTGCCTGGACAGGGCACCCTCCGTATCGAGACCGGCCAGCGTGCAGGTCGGGCGAGCCCGCGCAGCCAGCCCATCGAAGATAGCGCGGTTTGCCTGGTCGGCGACGCAGCACCCACTGTCGAGCCTCGAACCTCACGTGTACCAGTTGGCCCCAACCATCTTGCGCACCCGTGTTGCATCGCTCCGGAACCGGATGACACTTTTCTGACTTCAACACAACTCTGCGGACGCACAGCCAATCTCATGTGGGTGAGAGGAGAGGTGCAGCATGACACTCGCGCGCAACGTGCACCGCGTCGTCTTCGGCATCCTGGTCAGCCTCGTGCTGACGGCCTCGACGGCTTCCACCGCTTCCGGGCAGGTGCTGTATGGCTCGGTCGTCGGCACTCTGAGTGATGCGACAGGCGCGGTCGTCCCCGGCGCCACCGTTGTCGTGACCAACCAGGGAACCGGCCTGACGCGGCAGGTGGTCACCGACCAGAACGGCTACTACGCGATCCCCAACCTGCTCGAGGGCGTCTACGACCTGACCGTGACGGCAGGCAGCTTCAGGCCGTACACGCAGAAGGGCGTCACGGTCTCGATCAACCGGGTGACGCGCATCGACGCCACGATGGAAGTGGGCGCCGTGAACGAGCAGGTCAGCGTGGAGGCGACGAGCGCGGTGCTGCAGACCAACAAGGCGGACGTCAGCGTCAGCCTCGACACGCGGGCCATGGAGAACCTGCCGCTGTCGGGCTACCGCAACTTCCAGTCGCTCATCAACCTGGTGCCCGGCGCCACCCCGGCACGCTTCCAGAACGCCGTCACCGACACGCCGGGGCGCTCCCTGTCGACCAACGTCAACGGCCAGGAGCGGGGCGCCAACAACATGCGCGTGGACGGCGCGGCCAACATCCTCGTGACGTTGCCGCACCACGCGGTCTACGTGCCGCCGATCGAGAGCGTGCAGGAAGTGAACATCTCGACGAACAACTTCGACGCCGAGCAGGGCATGACCGGCGGTGCCGCGGTGACGGTCATCACGAAGTCGGGAACCAACGCCTACCGCGGCACCGCCTTCACGATGTACGACAACGCCGCGATGCGCGCCTTCTCGTGGGACGAGAACCGCGCCGGCGCCACCGAGAAGCCGGAAGGGAAACGCAGCATCAGCGGCTTCGGGCTCGGCGGCCCGATCCAGAAGAACCGGCTGTTCTTCTTCGCCAACTGGGAAGGCACCTTCGAGCGGAACGGCTTCTCCGACCTCTTCGCCGTGCCGACGGCCGATTTCCGCAGCGGCGACTTCAGCCGCACGCTCGGCGCCCCGCTGCTGAGCGCGTCAGGCAATCCGATCATGGTGCCGACCACCGAGGGCGGCACCACCGAGCTGCGCGAAGGGATGATCTTCGACCCGTTCACCGGCAATCCTGACGGGACGGGCCGTTCGGTGTTCGCGAGCGGCGGACGGGTCAACGTCATTCCCGAGGGCCGCCTGAACGCGTCGATGATGCGGATGCTGGCGCTCGTGCCCCTGCCCAACCGGGCGGGCGACGTCGAGAACTACTTCAACACCGCGGTGCAGCCGCTCAATCGCAACAACGTGGACGGCAAGGTCAACTGGAATCGCAACGAGCGTCATCAACTCTGGTTCAAGTACAGCATGATGAAGGCCAAGGTCAGCGGCGAGTTCGGCCTTGGCGACGCGGGCGGTCCGTGCCTGTGTGGCGGCGGGCTCGGCACGGGGTCCACGCTCGTGCAGATCGCCGGCGTCGGCCAGACGTACACGGTCACCCCCACCTTCCTGATCGACGGCAACTTCGGCTGGACGCGCTTCGGACAGGACGTCGAGCCGCCCGACCTCGGCACGAACTTCGGGCTGGACGTCCTGGGAATCCCTGGTACGAACGGACCCGACCGGCGCGAGAGCGGCATGCCGCCGATGTACATCTCCGGGTATGCGGACCTGGGGAACAGCGAGGGCTGGAACCCTCTCTATCGCAACGATCAGTCGTACACCGCCACCGTCAACGCGAGTTGGGCGAAGAACAGGCACGACATCCGGTTCGGGTTCGACTTCGTGCACCACCTGATGAACCACTGGCAACCCGAACTGGGCGAGGGCCCGCGCGGCGCCTTCCACTTCGATCCGGGCGTCACGGCCCTCAATCCCGACGCCATCGACGGGACGGTCGGGTTCGCCGACGGCGCGCCGTCGTTCGAGAACGACTGGAACGGCCTGGCGGCATTCCTGCTGGGCACCCCGGCGGCGTCCGGCAAGAGCAGCCAGTTCATCAAGATGAACAGCTTCGAGAACCAGTACGCGCTCTACATCCGCGATCGCTGGCGGGTGACCGACGCGCTGACGTTCGACCTCGGCCTGCGCTGGGAGCTGTATCCCAATCGGTGGCGTTCGGGCGGACTCGGCATCGAGTCGTACGACCCGACGACGAACGAAGCCCTGATTGGCGGCCGGGGCGACGTGCCGCAGGACAGCGGCGTGGGCTTCAGCAAGAAGCTCTTCGCACCGCGCCTCGGCTTCGCCTATCGCCTTGATGACCAGACGGTCATCCGCAGCGGCTATGGCATCACCTACCACTCGCATCCCTGGGGTGCGCAGGCGCTGCGCGGCTGGTATCCGCTGACGCTCGTGGCGTCGTTCTCGGGCATCAACGGCTACCAGCCGGTCACCACCGACCGCGCGTATGCGGCCGCGGGCGTGCCCAATGCGCCGCTCGGCCCCGACGTCGGCATCCCGTCGATCTGCTGTCCCGACATCAGCACGGGCCGCGTGCCGTTGCCCGCCGTGGCGGAAACGGGGTATCCGCGCGCGAACTCGGAACTGCACCGCGGCTACATCCAGTCGTGGAACCTGATCACCGAACGCACGCTGCCGGGCGAGATCACGGCGTCGATCGGCTACGTGGGATCGGCGTCGGTGCGCGGCTTCGCGTTCCTCGACATCAACGCCTCGCAGATTCCGGGGTCTGGCGACGAAGGGCGGCCGCTCTTCGCGGAGTTCGGACGGACCACCGCCACTCGTGAGTGGGACGGCCGCACCCACAGCATCTATCACGCGCTGCAGGCCACGCTGAACCGGCGCTTCAAGGACGGCCTGCTGCTGAGGGGCGCCTACACGTGGTCCAAAGCGATCGACGAAGCGCCATACTCCGACTGGACCGAGTTCCGTTACAACGCGGCCAGCGTCTTCTATCGCAACCGCGCGCTCGCCGACCACGACATCCCCCACAACCTGCAGTTGGCGGCAGTCTACGAACTGCCATTCGGCAGGGAGAAGCGATGGGTCAACACGGGCCTGGCCAGCGTGATCCTCGGGGGCTGGCAGGTGAACGGCGTGTTTGCGGCCTACGCCGGCCGCCCGTTCAACCTGACGGCCTCCGGCGCGTCGTTGAACATGCCCGGCAACCAGCAGACGCCG
>JAEZCY010000267.1 GCA_023429845.1 Acidobacteriota bacterium | reverse complement strand
ATTTGGCCACCTTCTCAGGATCGGCGAAGTTCTGGGCGAAGGCGGGCACGCCACCAGCTCGAACGGTTCGAGGCCCGACAGGCGCATGGCCACCGGACGCTCGGGAATCAGGCGCGGCGCCAGCTTCGAGACGGCTTCGGCTGTGTGGGCGATGTGATCCGGGGTCGTGCCGCAGCAGCCGCCGACGATGTTCAGCAAGCCGTCGCGCGCGAACTCGCCGAGCACGCCAGCCATCTGCTCCGGCGTCTCGTCGTAGCCGCCGAATGCGTTGGGCAAGCCCGCATTCGGGTAGCACGAGACGAAGCACTCGGCGATGCGCGACAGATCCTCGAGGTAGGGCCGCATGTCGGCCGCGCCGAGCGCGCAGTTGAGTCCCACGCTGAACGGCCGGGCATGCGCGATCGAGATCCAGAACGCCTCCACGGTTTGTCCGGAGAGCGTGCGCCCGCTGCGATCGGTGATGGTGACCGAGATCATCACGGGGATCTCGACGCCGCGCCGAGCGAACACGCGACGCACCGCCATGATCGCCGCCTTGGCATTGAGCGTGTCGAAGATGGTCTCGATCAGCAGGACGTCGGCGCCGCCGTCGAGGAGGCCTTCCACCTGTGACTCGTACGACTCGCGGCACTGGTCGAATGTCACGGCACGGAATGCCGGGTCGTCCACGTCGGGCGAGATCGACAGCGTCCGGTTGAGGGGGCCGATCGCTCCGGCCACGTACCGCGGATGGTCGGGCGTGCGCTCGTTCCACGTGTCCACGGCGGCACGCGCCACCTTCGCACCGGCGACGTTGAGCTCGTAGGCGAGCGCCTCCAGGCCGTAGTCGGCCTGCGCGATGGCGGTGCTCGAGAACGTGTTGGTCTCGATGATGTCGGCGCCGGCCTCGAGGTAGGCCTCGTGGATGCCCTGGATGACGTCGGGGCGGGTCAACACGAGCAGGTCGCTGTTGCCGCGCAGGTCCTGCGGATGTGCCCGGAATCGGTCGCCGCGGTAATCGGACTCGGTGAGCTGGTGGCGCTGGATCATGGTGCCCATCGCGCCGTCGATGTACAGCAGTCGGCGTTGACACGCCTCCTTCAGCTTCAGGGCGGTCGCACTCGTCATCGCACACTCCCCCGCGCCGTCGCGGCGCTCGTCCGTCCGCGTGCGCCGCCGGCCTTGCGGCCGCTCGCGACGAGCACGGTGAACGGATCCCCCTTCAGGCGCGCGCCGACCTCGACGCGCACGTCCTCGAGTCCTGCCTTGAACAGCCAGTCCTCCAGCAGTTCGTCGCGGAAGCCCAGCCACCGATCGCCGAGCCGCTCGCGGACCCAGTCCTGACCGTGCGCCCGGAGGTCCAGCACCAGCACGGTGCCGCCGGGCTTCAGCGCACGGACCGCCTCGCACAGGGCGGCCTCCGGCTTGGGTACGTGGTGCAGGGCCTGCGAGAGCAGGACCACGTCCACCGAGCCGTCAGCCAGCGGCAGCGACTCGATGCGCCCTTCCTTCCAGACGATGTTCGACGCCCCGCGCTTGCGGGCGAGCTGCCGCGCGCGCTTGAGCACGTCGCGCGAGCTGTCGATCGCGATCACCTGGCGTGCCCAGCGGGACGCTTCGAGCGTCAGGTAGCCTTCGCCGCAGCCCGCATCGGCGACCGTCAGCGGTGGGAGCAGGTGACCGAGGGCGCGGCTCCAGGCCGCCCAGCTGCGCCCGGGAACCAGTTGACCGGCGTTGCTGCCGTGCGCCTGGAAGTCCTCCTTGCGCAACCGCAGCACCTCCTGCAATCGCGCATCGTCGGCCTGCAGTTCCGGCGCATCCTCTGCGGTGGGCAGCGACTCTTCCAGGGCCTGCCAGATGGGCAACGCCTGCCCTGCCCCGTCGGGCCGGAGCGAGTAGTAGGCGAACCCGGCTTCGCGCCGCTCCTCCACGAGTCCGCTCTTGCGCAGCAGGCCCAGGTGGCGGGAGACGCCGGACTGGGCGATGCCGAGGATCGCCGTGAGTTCCTTGACGTTCAGCTGTTCCTTCCCCAGCAGGCGGATCAGGCGCAGCCGGACGTCGTCGCCAAGGAGCCGACAGAAGGCGGACAGATCCTTCACATACGTAAATCTACATGCATTGATGCATCGTGGCAACCTGAAGAGGAACGAGCGGCGTCTACGTACCCAGCGCGTCGCGGAGGCGCAGGTGTCCGGCCCGGCTGATCGGCAGCCGCGTGCCGTCATGCAGCACGGCCACCCGACGATCTCGGGCTTCGACCTCGACGCGTGTGAGCCGGGCAAGGTTGAGAAGCCACGATCGGTGGATGCGGACGAAGCGCGCCGGATCGAGCTGCGACTCGAGGCTGCTGATGGCCTGTTCCTTCAGCAGGTTGCGCCCCTGTGCGTGCAGCAGCACGTAGTCGTCCTGCGCCTGGGCGTAGTCAAGCGTGTCCACGGGCACGATGTACACCCGGCCGGCGTCGCGCACGAGGATCCGCTCGATGCGGACGGTCCGCAGCGCCTCCCGCAACCCGTCGGCCGGCGAGAGTTCCGCCGACCGCAGCCGCTGCCGCGCCCGCTCGATCGCCTCGGCGAGACGCGTCTGGCTGAACGGCTTCATCAGGTAGTCCACGGCGTGGATCTCGAAGGCCTTCAACGCGTACTCGTCGTGCGCGGTGGCGAAGATCACGGCCGGTCCGGCGCCGATCAGCTCGAGAACGTCGAAGCCCGACAGCTTCGGCATCTGCACGTCGAGCACCAGCACGTCCGGCATGGCCTCACTCACCGCCTTGACGGCCTCGTAGCCGTTCGCACATTCGCCGGCGAGTTCGACGCCGTCACACGAGGCGAGGTACTCGACCACCACCGCGCGCGCGAGCGGCTCATCATCCACGACGAGAACCTTGAGGGTGCGCTCGCTCATGCGTCCTCCGCTGGAAAGGTCAGGGCGACCGTGAACTGCTCCGACGCGGCCCGCGCCTCCAACGTGGCGCCGGCGCCGAAGTGCGCCACGAGGCGATCACGCACGTTGCTCAGGCCGGTGCCCGTGCCGGCCCTTGGTTGCGCCTCCGGATCGAAGGCGTTCTCGATCACGACCCGACAAGTGCCGGCGTCGCGGCGTGCCGTCACCGACACACTGCCGCCTTCGAGCAACCCGGCAACCCCGTGCTTGATGGCGTTCTCGACGAGCGGCTGCAGCAGCAAGGGCGGCACGGCGCAGGCGCCCGCATCCGGTGCCACATCGATGCGGACCTGAAGGCGTTCGCCGAACCGTACCTGTTCGATCGCGAGGTACTGCGCCATCAGGTCCACGTCCTGCTGCAGGGGGACGCCGCCGAGCCCGCCCAGGCGAAGGCTCTGCCTCAGGAACTCGCCGAGCGCGATCGCCATCTCGCGCGCGGCGGCGGGCCGCGAGCCGGCGAGCGCACCGATCGAGTGGAGGCTGTTGAAGAGGAAATGCGGGTTGACCTGCGCCCGCAGCGCCCGCAGCTCGGCTTCGCGCGCGAGCACCGCCGATTCGAGGGCCTGGCGACGCGCCGCCTCCTGCGCCTCGAGCGCGAGGAACACGTAGTGCAGCGCCGACGAGAGAAGGAAGAGCAGCACACCCGCGGCAAAGAGCAGGAGCGTCCCGTCGCGTGTCCAGGTTGCGTGGTCCACCACGACGCGCGACCAGGCCTGGGCGAGCGCCACCCAGACGGTGCTGGTGAACGCCGCGGCAGCTCCGTGCGCCAGCAGCACGCGCACCGTGCTCCCGGCACCGCCGAGCGGAAATGCACGGCAGACGTACCAGGCGGCCAGACAGACGATGCCGTAGGCGAGGCACAGCGGGATGGCCGTCACCAACCCGCCCTCCGGCGTCCAGCCGCCCCGCAGCACGAGCGCGAGTGCCGCGCCGAGTCCGACGAGGAGCCACAGACCGAGGTAGGCGGCGAGCGGCGAGATGCGGCCGAACAGCGGATGCACGGGACTAGTTCTTGATCTCGACGCCGCCCATCAGCGCCATGCCCCTGATGACCAGCCGCTTCTCGGAGGCGACGGCTGGCGGTCTCGACTTGTCTACGAAGCCGGCGAGAATCGGGATGCCACGCATCTCGACGGTCCAGTCCTCCGGCACCTTCACCTCGATGCCGCCCCACATCACGAAGACGTCCATGCTGGCCGGGGCGCGCATGGATGCCTTGCGCAGGTCGATCTCGCAGCCGCCCATGACGGCGGTGAGATCGCCTCCCTTGAAGTTCTGCGAGTTGTTCGATCGCTCGAAGCCCGCGAGCACCGCGAACGCCGAGATCCAGTCGCTCGCATCGGTGCGCGCCCCCTGTTCGTCGCGGCCGAACAGCCCGCGCACGACGAAGAACGCGCCCACCCCGATGAGCGACAGCGCAACCGCATCCGCCGGGCCCGGCGACCAGTAACCGAACACCCGCGCAAGCTGGCCGCCGCCGAACACGACGAGGAGGATGCCGAGCGCCTTTTCGCCCTGTGTGTGTCCCAGCGCGAGCTTGATCAAGCCGAAGCACAGGGGCAGCGCGGGCCAGTACTGCCAGTACGCGCGCAGGTTCAGGATGTTGAGGTTCTGGGCAAAGAGGAGCGCGCCCACCGACAGGAGGAACAAGCCGGCGAGCGCCTGGCCGCTCGAACGACGACGGTCGCTGCTCATGATGGTGTCCTGCCGGGGCGCCGGCCCTTGTAGAGCAGGCGCACCCCGATGATCACGAGCACCAGCGGCGCGAGGTCGCGGAACCGCAGGTCGATGTAACCGAGGTTCATGCCGATCAGCACCGCGGCCAGCGACAGCCAGACCAGGCCCGCGAAGACCTGGCGCTCGACGGCGGGCGCCGCCAGCTTGTAGATGCCCGGAATAGCCAGCCACAGGGGCCACCACGCCCACGTGTCGCGCCAGGAGTACCAGCCGCGGGCACCGGCCCAGACGGCCATTCCACCGACCAGGAACAGGACGCCGGTGGTGAACGTCTGCACGCGTCCGCCGCTGCCGCATCGATGCGAACTCATCGCCCCCGGGCCTCCGACGGTGTTGGCCGCACCGCGGACAGGAGCACCGTCGAACCCTGCCGCATCACGTTCACCACGCCCCACGCGCCCTCCCGTTCGAGCGTCAGCATCGTCGTGGCGGGCGCGGCGATCAGCGCTGCCAGGAGCGCCAGTGTGAACCACAACGCGGCCACGCCCGCAACCAACGCGGCGATCACGCTGGCGTGAACGACGATGCCCTGCACCCTCCGCCGGTCCACGTCGCCGCAACGCCCTGTCATGCCCCACGTCATCGTCGTCACCAGTCGAACTCCAAGGGTGACGATACGGGTCGCCAGGACTGGGTGCTATCCGCTTCCGGCGAGCCGCATGCGAGCATCGGCGAACGGCGGCCGGACGGGCGCGGCCTGCGTCGGTCGGCCGTAGGCTGTCGGGATTCGGCGCGCCCGTATCCCTTACGGGGGCATCG
>JAEZCY010000253.1 GCA_023429845.1 Acidobacteriota bacterium | reverse complement strand
CGCGCAGCCTGGCGCGGTGTGGCTCGCGCGCGCGACGGGTCAGCCGATCCTCCCATTTCACTGTGAAGCCACGCCGGCGTGGCGCGCACGCAGTTGGGACCGGACGCAGGTGCCGAGGCCGTTCGCGCGCGTGGCGGCCGTGACCGGTCCGCCGTTTCTCGTGGACGCCACCCTCGACGAAGCCGGCCTCGAGCAGCGCCGCCTCGATCTCGAAACCGAACTCGCCCGGCTGCGTGTGCGTGCACTCGAACTCCTGGGGCCGCCGCGGGCTCGCCGGTGAACTCGCCATGACGCTGTTCTTCACCCCTCGCGTTCTCGATCACCTCACGCCGGCCGGACACCCGGAGTCGCCCGAGCGCGGCGACGTCATGCGCGCCGCCGCCCTGCGCGCTGGCGATCTCGGCGTCGATGTGCGTGCGCCACGCGAGGCGACGGACGAGGAAATCCTGCGCGTTCACGACGCTGGCTACCTGCGCGATCTGGCCAGCCGAAGGGGCCGGGCCACCGCGGTGGACCCCGACACGTTCACGTCGCCCGAGACCTACGACGTCGCGCGCCTTGCCGCTGGCGCTGCCTGCGAGTCCGCTCTGCATGCCTGGCGGATGCGCGAGCCGACGCTGGCGATCGTCCGGCCGCCCGGGCATCATGCCGAGCGCGGGCAGGCGATGGGGTTCTGCCTGCTGTCCAACGTCGCCATTGCCGCCGCCGCCGCACGCGCCGCGGGCGCCGTGCGCGTCGCCATCGTGGACATCGACGTGCACCATGGCAACGGCACGCAGTGGGCGTTCTATGCCGAACCTGCGGTGCTGGTCGTGAACACGCATCAGTTCCCGTTCTATCCCGGCACGGGAGCCGTCACGGAGATCGGCAGCGGTGCCGGTGTCGGCGCGACGCTCAACGCGCCTCTCGAGGCCGGTGCCACCGACGCGGATCACGCATGGCTGTGGAACACCGTGATCGATCCCGCGCTCGCCGGGTTCGCACCCGACTTGATTCTGGTCTCGGCCGGCTTCGACGGCCACCAGCACGACCCGCTCGGCTCGCAACGCATGACCACCGAGGGCTTTCGCGCCTGGCTTGCGGCGATTCGTGCCCGCGCGCACCGGTCCTGCGAAGGACGGCTGGCGATCGTCACCGAAGGCGGGTACGACCTCGTGGCCCTGCGCGCCTGCCTGGACGCCACCGTGGATGTACTGCGGGGAGACGTCGCAGCCGATACGACATGGCGCCACGCGGAAGGCTCGGACCGGCGCGGCCGTGCGACTGCGGATGCGTTGCAGGCGCACCCGCTCGTGCGGGCGTAGGCGCGGGCGAGGACTGACCGATGCTGTGGCAATTCTGGGTAGGGCGGTTCCTGCAGGCGTCGGCCGGCGTCGGCGCCGTGCTGACGCTCGTCGACTGGTATCGTCTGGGCGGCGACCACATACGGTTGGGCCGCATCCTCCTCTGGAGCCTGACGGCCGGCGCCGTCGCCGCTTCGATCGCGACCCGTCGGTTGCGCCGCACCGGCTGTCCGCGTTGAGAAGCCGCTCCAGCAGCCCGGGGTAAGGCGAGCCGCGGTGGGAACCATCGTGACCTTCTGACCGTATCGTGTGTGTCACATACTGTGTGGCGCACACTATGGCAGGCTCACCAAGCGACCCGGCTCTCTTCGAACAGCTCAGGCTCGAGCTGCGACGCGGTTGCGTCGTGGTGGCGGTGCTGGCCGCGCTCGGGCGCGAGCAGTACGGCTACTCCCTCCGGAAGGCTCTGGCCGATGCAGGGCTGGACGTGGACGAGGGGACGCTGTATCCGCTCCTGCGGCGATTGGAGTCGCAGGGACTGCTCCTCAGCGAGTGGCGGGAAGAGGCGCGCCGGAACAAGCGCTTCTACCGCACCTCGCCGGTCGGCGCGGCGATGCTGGGGCTGTTGGTGGAGGAGTGGCGTGCGCTGGACGAGGCGATGGCCGGATTGCTGCCGGAGTTCCCCCGATGACGCTCGTTGACCGTTACCTGAGTGCCGTGCGGTTCTTCCTGCCCCGTCAGCAGCAGGACGACATCGTCCGTGAACTCTCGGAAAACCTGGACTCCGAGATCGAGGCCCGCGCCGATAGCGTCGGCCGTGCTCTGAGCGACGCCGAGACGGCGGAGATCCTGCGGCGGCACGGCCACCCCGTGGTCGTGGCCGGCCGATACCGCCGGCAGCAGCAGCTCATCGGCCCGGTGTTCTTCCCGATCTACGTCCTCGCGCTGAAGATGGGGCTGGCCGCGGCGGCAGCCGTGACCGTCGTGCTCGCGGTGCTTGGCGCTGCCTGGCGCGGCGCGTCGATCGCCCACCTCGTGGATGGTCTGGCCGAATTTCCCGGCCGCGCGCTCGTCGTGTTCGCCTGGACGACGATTGCCTTCGCCGTGCTCGACGCCGTCGCGTCGCGCAGTCAGCTGAATGCGGACTGGGATCCCCGCCGTCTGCCGGACTGGATGGTCGGACCCCGGCCGCTGACGCGAGCATCGCGCGTGAACTCGGTGGCAGACGTGGTGCTCGGGCTCCTTGCCCTGGGCTGGCTGCTGGCGGTGCCCGCGTCACCGCAATTCGCGCTGGGGCCGCTGGCAGCGCTGCTCGAGTTCGGTCAGGTGTGGCACACGTGGTACGTGCCACTCGTCCTCATCGTCGGTGCGCAGCTGGCCGTCGATGTCCATGCGCTGGCGTGGCCGACCGTTCACAGGAGGCGCATCGCGTTCAAGATTGTGCTGCTTGGCGCGCAGCTGGTGATCGCGGCGTTCATCCTGTCGGCGGGCGGGTGGGTGATGCCGGCGGCGGGCGCGACTTCGGCCGCAGGTCACCCAGTGGAGGCGGTGGCGCACTGGGTGAATGTCGGCTTCCGCGTCGGGTTCGCGGTGGTCATCGGCATCACGGTCATCGAGATAGGCAAGCAGTTCTACCGACTGCGAACCGCTGCCCGTTGAACGCCGAACGCCGAACGCCGAAGGTCGAACGTCGTCCGACGCACACGCCACCGCCATGTAGCCGTCGGGCCCCGCCCGACGGCTACGAACGGGAAAAGCAGGCCCGGCGGCTGGACATGGACGCGCCGGCGGCACCCCTACGGGCGGATGCTGTCGTTCAGCGCCTTGATGGCGTTCACGTCGAACTTCGGCTTGCGGTCGTAGGTCAGCAGGCCGTTGATCTCCTGCTCGACATCGGTGAGCTGCGTGTAGCAGATGCCGATGATGCGCGGCACCTTGCCGATCGCCTCGTAGAGACCGCGCAGTCGGGCAAGCGCGTCTTCGGGGGTCTTCTCGACACCCGAGTAGCCCCACGCGCCCTCGGGCACGGGCGACCCCGGCGCGCGGTACGCGATGCCGCCGAACTCGGAGAGGAAGATCGGTGAGCCGTTGTACTCGTACCCGGGCACCAGCGCGGCGCGACTGTTGTCGGGAATGCGTGCGTCCGGCTTCTCCAGCACGGCATATTTCTTCAGCAGCAACTCGCCCGTTCGCGCGTAGTCGTGGATGCCGAACACGTCGGTGGTGTCCACGTGCTCCCAGCCGTCGTTCTCGATCACGAGGCGCGTCGGGTCGAGTGACTTGGTCAGCCAGTAGTTCGCCTTCAGGTGCGCCTGCTGCCGCGGGTCACGGAGGTTGGGCGTGCCCCAGCTCTCGTTGATCGGGATCCACATGATTACCGACGGGTGGTTGATGTCGCGCTCCAGCACTTCCAGCCATTCGCGGGTGAACCGCGAGACGTACTGGTCGTCGTACAGGTACGCGTTGGCCATCTCGCCCGATACGAGGTACCCGAGCTTGTCGGCCCAGTAGAGGAAGCGCGGATCCTCGACCTTCTGGTGCTTCCGCGCGCCGTTGAACCCCATCGCCTGCGCGGTCCTGATGTCGTACTGAATCGCCTCGTCTGACGGCGGCGTCAGCAGCGACTCGGGCCAGTACCCCTGATCCAGCACCATCCGCAGGTACAGCCGCCGCCCGTTGAACTGCAGGCCGCCCGCATCCACCGACACCTCGCGATACCCGTAGTAGGTGTGCACGGTGTCGACGACGACGCCGGCGCGCACGAGTTCGAGGCGGACGTCGTACAGGTTGCCCTGGCCGATCCCCCACGTCCGCGGGTCGCTCACGCGCAGCCCGAGCGAGGCGCGCGGGCCTTCGCTCGTGGCTTCTCCCCGCGTCACCTCGGCGCCGGCGAAGCTGACGACCGCACGCAGAACCTGACCAGGGGCCGGCCGCGCGAGCCGCGCGTCGAACCGCACCGCGCCGTCCATCGACGGCGTGATCCGGACGTGGGAGAGATAGCTGTCGCCGACCGCCTCGAGCCACACGGTCTGCCAGATGCCAGTCGTCCGCGTGTAGAAGATGCCTTCCGACTTCTCCTTCCAGTACTGCTTGCCGCGCGGCACGAAACGGTCGGTCGGCGGATCCTCTGCGCGTACGACCACCGTGTTCGCCCCGTCCTGCAACCGGTCGGTCAGGTCGAACGCGAACGGCGTGCTGCCCCCCTCGTGCTCCCCCAGCTTCTGGCCGTTGAGCCACACCGTGGCGTGGTAGTCCACGGCGCCGAACTTGAGCAGCACGCGGCGCCCCTTCCAATCCGCGGGCACCGTCACGTCGCGCCGATACCAGACGACCGGGTGGAACGCCGGGTCGCCGATGCCGCTCTTCGGACTCTCGAAGGCGAAGGGGACGACGATCGTCCTGTCGAACGTCCTGGCCTCCTCGTACCACGCCTCCTTCAGCCCCACATCGGTGTCGTCGAAGGCAAACTGCCAGGGTCCGTTCAGGTTCACCCAGGCCTTGCGCTCGAACTGCGGCTGCGGGAACTCGGGGCGGGGCATGGTCGAGGCCGTCTGCGCGCCGACGGCCGCCGGGGCGCCGACGAGCAACGCGGCAAGGCACAGGGCTCGGAAGAGGTGCATGGCAGGCGAACCTAGCACAAGTAG